>CAZHRU010000036.1:0-25626 GCA_964535015.1 uncultured Verrucomicrobiota bacterium
TCTCGACCTGCTTCTTGCCCGCCTCCCGCATCTTCGCCTGCAACCCTTTCATCTCGTCCACGGCGGAATCCATCACGCCTTTGAGCGCCTTCCGCTGGTCCTCCGTCAACCCGATCTCCTTGGCAATGGGAGAATCCGGGGCCAACGCCCGCATGATCATTCCCTGATCGAATTCACGCGCTTCCATCATCGGCGCACGCGCATGTTCACGCACTGCCCTGCGCCCGCCCTCCGGCGCCTTTGGGGCCCCCTCCGGCGCCGCGCCCTCCTCGGCCATCGCCACCATCGCCACCATACATCCTGCCGCCGCCATCCACATCCATGTCTTGCTCATAGGATTCTACCTTTCATCGTGTTTGGACCATCTACCCAAGCATAACGAACGGTTACTCTGGATTATTGTGCCGCGCTACGGAATAATCAGCCCTTTCGGACAGGTCGCCAGGCATTCGCACCCCGTTCGGGTAACCACCACCGTGTCCTCAATCCGCACTCCGCCAATGTCCTTGTAATAAAGCCCCGGCTCCACCGTAACCACGTTCCCCGCCCGTAACACACCGCCCCGGATGGAGAGCGACGGCGCCTCGTGCACATCCAACCCCACCCCATGGCCTGTTCCATGGATGAACCCTTCCGGCACACCATCGTCTCCCGTGCGGCACGGAAACCCCATGCAGACAAAGGCCTTCGCCACTTCATCATGTATCGCCGCCCCACGGACTCCCGCCCGCACACGCCCCAGGGCGTCGGCTTGCACCCGCTTGACGGCACGATGCATCCGCACCAGTTCGGGCGACGCATACCCCTTGGCCACCGTCCGCGTCAAATCCCCCCAGTACCCGGTTTGCAGATGCCTTGGAAAGATATCCATCACAATCGGTTGCCCCGCCAACAACGGTCCAAACCCAATCCAGTGCGGCCCGCAGGACCGCGGCCCGCAGGCAACAATCGGTTCGCCGCCAGCACAGTCATCCTCCAGCAGGAACCGGTTGATGCGCCGCCGCAGTTCCTCGCTCGTCAATAGTTTGGAACCCTCCCTCAACTGACCGCGAGAGTCCACACGCGATCCCGCGAGGACGGCCCAGGCCCGCCGCATGGCCTTCACCGTCGCACGTTGCACCCCTCGCATGGCCTCCACCTCGGTCTGGGTCTTCACCTGCCGCTCAGGGATCAACGCCGACTTCTCCACAACCACACGCAGTCCCTTTTCTTCCAGCGCCCGCGCCACGCTCACGGGAAACACTCCGGGCACCGTGACGCTTCGCACCCCGACACGCTTCACCAGCGCATACGCCCACGCGGACAACTGCCAACGTTCGTCATCTTTTAGTCGCAACTCCGCGGGTGTCAGACTAATCACCTGCGACTGCTCTGTACGCGCGCGCCCGATTTCCATGGGCGGCACCACCATGTATTTTCGTTTTCCATGCAACAGACACACAATGGAATCCGTAACTTTGAACCGCGTAACATGCAGAATATCCGCATAAACATTGGGTGATCCAACCATCAGTCTTGCGCCTGTTAATTTCTTCGTATTCACATGCCCCTCAATTCTAACGAGTTACGCCATCCCCCACGCCTGTCCGCCCATTCCAGCCCCGCACCTCACGCACGCCCACGGTTTGCCATGGATTATTAAAACGTCAAAACCATACCACAGGTTGTGGATTTATTCATGAAAAACACTACCCATCGTATGTCAAAAAAAAACCCCATATTCGATCGCTTTAGCCTTGTCAGCATGGGAACCCTTGCCTATTGTCCTGCCCTGTCGGGCACGAGATTAGACATTTGTCAGCATGTTAATAACCTGTTGATAACTCGTAATAACTCGGGAGGTCCGGCGATGATTTGCCGAGGCGTCGCACCCAATGGGGACGCAGTGATTATAAGAAGTTAATGAGCACCGCGTTGAGGGTTTCTCAGCGCCTTGTCTTGGAGTTTCTAGTGAGCGAACATAATGCGATGAGTGTGTGGCGATCCGCGTGCTCGCATCTCCAGAAGTTGTTGCACCCGGATGTCTATTCGCGCTGGATCGATGTCATCGAACCCAAGCGCCTTGCCAGCGGAACCCTGACGCTGGCCGTGGATAACAATTTCTACCAGACGTGGCTGGAGGAAAATTATCTGCCGCTGATCCAGACCGCCGTGGCGACGGCCTGTGGCGAGTCATTGAAGATTGTCTTCGAAGTCGGCCGCGTGGCACCTGAACCCGCCGATCCCGCCCCAGCCGCCTCGGAAAAATCGGGCAAACCGGCGGCACGGACCGGCTCGCGCCGCAATCCGGCCGACGCCATCTTGAACCCCAAGTGCACGTTCGATGCGTTCATCGTCGGCTCCGCCAACAATATGTCCCATGCGGCATCACTCGCCGTGGCCCAGTCCCCCGGCCGCGCCTACAACCCCTTGTTCATCTACGGCGGCACCGGTCTCGGCAAAACCCACCTGATGCAGGCCATCGGCCATCATGTGCTCCGCAATTCGAATTCACGCATCTCCTACCTCTCCTCCGAAACCTTCATCAACGAATTCATCGAGGGACTCCAGCACAACTCGCTCGTCCAGTTCCGCCGCAAGTACCGCAACGTGGATCTGCTTCTGATCGACGATATCCACTTTCTTGCCGGCAAGGAACGGATGCAGGAGGAGTTCTTCCACACCTTCAACGCCTTGTTCGACGCCCACAAGCAGATCGTCATGACCAGCGATCGGCCCGCCAGCGAAATCCAGGGACTGGAACAACGCCTCGTCTCCCGCTTCGAGTGGGGATTGGTAACCGAACTCCAGCAACCGGACCTCGAAACCCGCATCGCCATCCTCAAGAATAAACAGATCCAGGGCGGCCTGATCCTGCCCGATGAGATCCTGTTCTTCCTGGCCAAGTCCATCCGCTCCAACATCCGCCGCCTCGAAGGCGCCTTGATCCGCGTCACGTCCTACGCCTCGCTGATCAACCGGCCCATTACCCTGGCCGATGCCGAAAACCTCCTGCGCGACACCATTGACCAGGAAAAGCAGGAAGCCCTGACATTCGAACACATCATGAAGACCGTCGCGGACCATTACGACTTGCGCATCGTCGATATGACCAGCAAACGCCGCCAGGCCGCCATTACCATGCCCCGCCAGGTGGCCATGTACCTCTGCCGATCCCTCACCTCTTCGTCCCTGCCGGAAATTGGCGGTGCCTTCGGCAAGACCCATGCCACCATCATTCACGCCTGCCGCCATGTGGAAAAGAAAATGGAAACGGATTCCAACCTCCGCCAGGATGTCTCCCACCTCATGCGTGCACTGGAGAAGAAAAGTTGACAACCGTGTCAATAACTTGCAGAAATGGTGTTCACAACAACCGTTGGTGGTGTTATCAACGGGTGTTCACAGGATGTTGTGGGGTCTCATCAACAGGCTCCACCCGGTAGTCTGTGCAATGCTATCAGGGGTTTGGTGAGTTGTTGACGTTATTGACAGGGCATAATAAGACGAAGAATAGATAAGAATAGATAGAATAGTATTCTTAGGCTGTTGAAAGAAGGGGTGGAGTAAGCATGAAAATCGTGATTGGCAAGGATGCAGTTCTTTCAGGATTACAAATGGTTCACGGCGTGGTCAACGTCCGGCCAACCCTTCCGGTATTGTCGAATGTCCTGCTTCAGGCCGAGGACGACAAACTGTGGCTGACCACCACTGACCTCGAAGTCAGCATACGCTGCGTTGTGGAAGCCAAAGTCTCAAAGGAAGGCGGCACTACGCTTCCCGCCAAACGACTCCTGAGCATCATCCGCGAATTACCCATCGATAATATTGAAATCGATGTGGATGATAAGAATTCCGCCGCCATCAGTTGCGGGTCCGCCTATTTCAAGATCCTGGGTTTGCCGCAGGATGACTTTCCGGCCATTGCGAAATATGACGGGGGGTCAACCTTCACCATGGAACAACGGGCGCTCAAGGACATGCTCCAGAAGACCTACTACGCCGCGTCCACCGATGAAACACGGTTCATTCTCAATGGAACCCTGTTGAGTTTCAAGGGCAACAAGTTGACCACCGTGGCCACCGACGGACGGCGTTTGGCCCTGGCCGAACAGGAATTGGAATTCCCCAAGGAATCCGAAGTGGAAGCCATTGTGCCAACCAAGGCGGTGAACGAAGTCATCCGGATGTTGAAGGATGAGGGAACAGTCAAGATTCACATCACCAAGAATCAGGCGGGATTTGAAGTGGACCAGATGGTCCTGACCACCAAGTTGATCGAGGGAACCTATCCCAACTTCCGCCAGGTCATTCCGGCCCAGTGTGAACAACGGATCGCCGTTGAACGGGAAGGCATGTTGACAGCCCTTCGCCGGGTCGCCCTTCTGACCAGCGAAAAGTCCAGTTCGGTGAAACTGACCTTCGGCAAGAATCGCCTCAAGATCAGTGCTTCGTCCCCGGATCTGGGGGAAGCCCATGAAACAGTCGCCATCAAGTACAGTGGCAAGGAGTTGGTCGTGGCGTTCAATCCGGAATACATCATGGAGCCATTGAAAAACCTGGCCAATGATGAAATCTACGTTGAATTGACCGATGAACTGAGCCCAGGCGTGATCAAGAGCGACGTGCCCTTTATCTATGTGTTGATGCCAATGCGGATTTCGTGAAAGGGCTTGACGGCCTGTTGCCTATTTTAGCATCCTTCCCCGCGCCAAGTGTCGGTCTAGCCGGCATTTTCCATTCTTGCCGGATGGTGTAATGGTAGCACAGCAGATTCTGAATCTGCTTGTCTAGGTTCGAATCCTAGTCCGGCAACCAGCCTCGGCTCACTTCACGTCAAACGTCTGTCCCTTGAGCGCGTGCAAGTTGAACCAAGCCTCGGCTTGCTCGCGGTCCGCCACCCAGAACATCTTCTTCCGTTCTTCCTTCGGAACATCCGTCGCCTTGTGAATGAGCGCGGAGGCCGGTTTCGGCCCCGCCGCCACCAATTTTGCCTGTTCGACCTGTTGCCGCCGCTTTTCCGCCATGGCCGTCTTCGCCTCATCAATCTCCTGGCTACCCACGGCCTCAAACAGGGGTTCGATGGACGGCCAGGTGACCCCATTCAAACTCAGGACCGCGAACATCGGATACAACCCCTTCTGGAGGTCCACCACCTCGTTATGAGCCACCGGCGCACCATTGAGTACAATCTGCAGTCGCCCTGCCACGGAAAAGGGCGCTTTCAGTTTCACCACCCGGGGTTCGGCAACGTCCAGCACCGTGTATGCCAGCACGGTCATCCCCGGATCCCGCTTGCCCCCGCCCTGTAGTGACAACCCGCCTTTGGCCCGAACTTTGGATGCCGCCAGTGGCGCGAACGTGGCCGTGACCCCGTCAATCACCACGGGGTCACCGGACTTGGGTTGCACCTTCTCCAACCCCCCGAGATCGGTCATCGGGTCGTTCTTCATGGCAAACGGCATTCCTCCCGCCACTAACCACTCGGAAGGACTGATTCCCTCCTTCAGCGGGGACACTGGCGCCCCCTCGGTCCGGATGGAATCCTTGGCCGGCGCCACCGCCACGTAGCCGCTCACCGTTCTCTCTACCGCCGAACCCAGCAGGTATTCCCCCGTCGCCGAGGCCGACAACGGATTGCGGGGTTTGAAGAAAAGATCCTCCACGGCAAACGGATCAATCAGGTACCCCCCGGCCTCGTCAACAGTCTTCAATTCAACAGGGCTTTCCGTGGGATACTTGTCCTTCGGCACCCTCAACTCGTTGGCCTTGCCGATGAATAACGCAAGATACTCCCAGATCCGCTGTCGCGCGATGCGAGCGGAGAGAGGGGTCTTCGCCTCCTCAGGGTAATCGCCATGCCCCACGCCCCAGGCCACCACCTGGTGCGCCAACCAGTTCTTCCGGGCGCGGTAATTCAGCAGGGAAGGGCGGACATGCACAAACCACGTTCCACCCCATTCCGTCTCCCCGTTCGCATTGACCTCCAGAATGGTCTGATCCTTGAGCTGGGCCCAGGCGGCCTCCGGAAAGGTCGGCGTCTCTCCATGGTAGGTCACCGAGGCAATCGTCCGCTCCGGCCACAACCACGCCACACGGTACGGAAAACTCCCCCGCGACGACTTGCCGAACGTAATCCAGGGGGCATACCTGAACTCGGCGATCCCCGTGGCTTCGGCGACAAAAGTCATAAGGTCCGGCAGACGCCTGGTGTCCGGCGGCCCCTTGAGTTCCCACTCGATCCCGGTGTCAAACCGCCGCATGTAGACAATACCCATCTCCGCCTTGACGGCGGCTTTTCGCAACGCCTCGCACTGGCCGAAATCCTTGGAATCGCTGTTGTTCGGAATCACGAAAATACTGCGGATCCGTTTGGCGCCGGGCGGTGTCCAGACCAGCAGGTCGGCCGTCTTCAGCGTCACATTGGTGCTGATCGTCCCCCCGAGTTTCTCCGGCACCTGAAATGCATACGGCCACCCCAGCAAACCATCCGCGCCAACCGAGGGCACCGGGGCGGGTGTGTTTTCACCTTGGACCGGAAGGGCCAGAGTCGCCGCCGCCACCCACGCGCAGACCCCCAACGCCGTCAATCTGCTCCCCGCGCTATTCCTTCGCATAAGCCACCTCCTGATTCTTCGACGTTAATCAACGGCCCCTTACTCGACCAGTCCGGCCGCTCTCATCATCTCCATCGCGGACAGAGTGAACACGACCGGATAGAGATCCTCGTAGTACCACAACTTGGCAAAATACAAACCGATGGGGGCCCCTTGAAACTCAGTCCCTTCCCGAGTCTGGCGCATCAACGACTCGAGTCCCGCCAGGGCTGCCGTCCGCACGGCGCCGGCCAGGGCGTGCCCGGCACCGGCATGCTGGAACCAGGTGGCCAGCGCCTCGACCACCACCCCGGTTTCCTCGAGGGACGCCGGATCCGTGCCGCCTGACCATCCGCCATCCGCCTTGCGCGTCTCCAGTAACCAGCGTACCCCTCTGATCGTCATGTCATCCCCGGCATACCCGGTCTCCGCCAGTCCTTTGACGACCCGGGCCGTTCCGTAACAGGGATTGGAATCGTCCGGTCCGGATTGGTTGCCAAACCATAACGGCAACCAGGATCCATTCTTCGCCTGGGTATGACGCAGATATTGCACCAGGCGCTTCGACGCCTTGCAAACCTGATCGGCCGTTTCCGGTGTCAGGAACGGCCGCGCCCGGTGCCAGGCGCGGAGCGAGTGCGCCGTTATGTCCGCCGCACTGCGGTCAAAGGGAAGTTTGCCCCAGCCGCGGCAGAACGTCGGCATTCCACCATCGCGATTCTGGAGTTTCAGCAGCCATATCGCCCCTCGCTCAATGGCGGCACGCACCTTGGGGTCCTGCGGCGCCAGCGCCGCCAGTGCCAGAATCGCGCCAGGCGTGTCGTCGGCATCCGGCACCGCCCCATCGGTGTCCATCCAGGACCAGCCGCCCGGCGGCGTGTGGGTGAACGGATGCACATGGTCATACTGCTGGCCCAGCAACCAGCCGAGCGTGGCCTGCCTCGCTGCTTCAGGCAGACTGGCCTGCAGACCGCCGTCAATCGACAAGGCGTGGATCGACAACGACGTCAACCAAGTGGAAAGACAGGTGTCGATCGGCCAGGCATGATCCTCGCGCACCTGCCCAACCAGGAAACGAACCGCATTGCGCACAATCGGATGGTCGGTCTTCCCCATGGCGGCCAGACAGGCGCACACGAAACTGGTCAGGGGAATGGCTTCCAGAAAACCGCCGCTACTCGGCTGCATCCCGAGTACCGTATTAAGGGTTCGTTCCCGCACCGCATTCCGGATGGCCCGCCGGAGCGGATTGCGGGTGGGCCGGTGGAAATGATGGGTCTGCCCGATCGCCACCAGGGCGGGAATCGCATAACTGACCACCGGCAATCCGAGCGAGCGCCACAGGCCGTGCGGCGTGGCCGCCAGTTCAAAAGGCAACCCGGGAATGTTTCCGAACGCCTCCCGGCGCGGGCCCAGACGTCCGCTGAGGATCAACAGGGTGAGTACCGGCGTGGAGAAGGTCCGATCCGCCCCGTAGAACTTCAGGATCGTCTTGGCAATGGTTCCAGCCTGGTCGCTGTTCGCATGCCGACGGATCCATTCGCCTCCCCGTGCGGCTGCCAGGGTCCACCCCGCCTTTTCCTCCGGCGCAAACGCCAGGGCCGACCAGCACAGACTGGTTGTATTGATGTTCGAACGACTCCGGACCGTGTCACCCCATCCGCCGTCCGGATTGATATTGGCCGCCAGCCAGTCAAGACCGTTGCGAATGAGCCGGTCATGCGCGGTCCGGTCCACCAGCGCCAGCGCAATGGTTGCCGTGGCCGTGGACAGGGCGCTGCTCGACAACCGTCCGTACCAGTATCCGTTGGCATCGAAGGATGACAACAACCGCGCCCGGGTAGTTGCCCGGGTCCGATGAAAAGCCTGTTGGTCAAAACTCATAACCCTTGGCCCCTTACACCCCGGCGAACGGATGCCGGCCGCTTCGTGTGACGGCCCAGAAGAACAGGCCCATGCCCATGACGTCCACCTTGCGCGCCGCCGTCATGGCGCGCGGTAACGCATGCCGCAACCGGTAGAACCGCTGCAGGGCGTCGGCCAACCGCGCCGTCAACTGCTCCGGTGTCATGTGCAGGGGCCGGTACACCACATCCACACCATTGTAGAGTGAGAAATTCTCGTGTAACAACCGGTTCTCGCGCTTCAATTGGTCATAGATCGCCGACCCGGGTCCCGGCGTCAACGTCCATGGCAACAGAAAATCGGCCTTGCTGCGGATGACCCGGTTGAGGGTTTCCTCAATACTCTCCGGCGTGTCCCAATCCATGCCGAAAATCAGGCTGGCGGCAATGGCTATCCCCGCCTCCCGGAATCCTTTGACCACTTCCTCCATCGTCACATGCCGGTTCTGGTGTTTATGGGTGTATTCGAAATTCTCCGGCGTAATGGACTCAATCCCCACCCCCGCATATCGGCACCCCGCCTCGGCCGCCAGGCGTAACACATCCGGATTCCGGATGGCGTTGACGTCAAACTGCCCTCCCCACCGGATCTTCAACGGCTTGAGGGCGGTGAACAACTCCCGGGCGCGTTCCGGTTCGGCCATCAGATTGTCATCCGAAAAAATGTAGTAGGGCGACCCCAGCCGCTTCACTTCATCCACCACATCCGCCACCGGCCGGAAGCGGACGTGCTGTCCGAAGTACAGGCGGATCGCGCAGAACGAGCAACTGTGCGGGCAACCCCGCGAGGTCTCGACCGCCAGGAACGGTAACCTCTGTCCCGGCAACCGCCAGTAACGTGATGGATCAATCAGGTCGTAGCGCGCCACGGGCAGACCGGACAAGTCGGCCGGACGCTCTCCTTTATAGGTGTCGCGAAGACACCCCGCCCGGTAGTCATCCAGAATGCCCTCCCAGACGGGCTCGGATTCGCCTTGAACAATGCAGTCAAAGGCCCCGCTCGCCCGCGCCATTTCATAGACGGAAAAGACACCGATTCCGCCAATGATTGCTGTAACGCCGCGCCGCCGGAACCGGTGCCCCAGTTCAATCGCCCGGGGGATGTTCGGCAACATCCCGGTCATGACCACCAGATCCGCCTCCTCGTTTCCCGTAACCTCCTGAACGGCATCGTCAAGGAATCGAACGTCGAAACAAGACGGAATGGAGGCCGCCAGATACGGCAACGTCCGGGACGGAAAGAAGGACCGCCTGACCCGGATCGCACGCCCTGAAGCATCGTGCGCGGAAGGCTTGATCAATAGAATTCGTTTTCCAGGCATTTGGTTCGCTACGCCCCTGTCCAACACCACATCAGTGGCCCGATTGTGTAACACACATTGTGACGCTCTGAACATCTTTATTCAAATCCACAAAATCCATCACAAAATCCCCAACTCCAACAGAACGGCATTGTTTTTTCATCCCACAGGCTCTATCATTCTTCCCTTTCCAGTACGGCAGGGAAGGTGTGCAGACATGAAGAAGACACTGGTGACTCTCGGGATTCCCTCTTTGGTTGCCTTGGCAGGCATCCTGGCCATCGCTCAATGGATGCGTCAGGCTGCGGTTTTTCCGATCGAGGAACCCCGCCTGCCGATCGAACACCGCCCCCTGATCGTCTCCCCGGCACCCGGCACCGCGGCCGCCCCCACCCCCGCCGCCCCGACTTCCCAATCCCCCACCCCGGCGGCACCAGTGGCCGCCCAAACCACCCAGGCCGCGGACGCCACCGTCGAAGCCATCCCCGGAAGTTGGCCCGCCTTCCGTGGACCGGACTACGACGGCATCTCCAAGGACCCCACCAAACTCAACCGCGACTGGGCCAAGACCCCGCCCAAGGAACTCTGGGCCGTGGATGACCTGGGCGAAGGGTACGCCGTCCCTGCCGTCGCAGATGGACGCGTCTTTCTCGTGGATTACGACCAGGTCGGCAAACGGGACAACGTGCGTTGCTTCGCTCTGGCCAATGGCAAGCAACTGTGGAACTACGCCTATCCCGTCGAGGTCAAACGTAACCACGGCATGTCCCGTACCATGCCTGCCGTCTACAGCAACCGGGTGGTTACCCTCGGCCCCATGTGCCATGTCCACGCCTTCGAGGCCACGACTGGAAAACACCTCTGGGAAATCGATCTGGTCAAGGACTACAAGACCGTTGTGCCGGAATGGTATGCCGGCCAGTGCCCGATCATCGAGGACGGCAAGGCCATTTTGGCCCCCGGCGGCGCCGACGTGCTCATGATGGCCGTCAACGTTGATGATAGGAAAGTGGTTTGGACAACGCCGAACCCCAAGGGGTTTGCCATGTCGCATGCCTCCATCCTGCCCCACACCTTCAAGGGACGGCGGATGTTCATTTACGCCTCGCGGGGGGGTATCACGGGCGTGGACGCCGCCGATGGCAAAGTGCTCTGGGAGTTCACCGAGTGGGCCAAGATCATCGCGGATGTCCCGACCCCCGTCGCCATGGGCGAGGATAAACTGTTTGTCGCGCGCGCTTACGAACAGGGGTCACTGATCATCCAGTTGAAGGAGGAGAACGGAACCTTCCGTGCGGAACTGGTCAAGAAAATGCCCCGCCGCATCTTCGGTTCGGACCAGCATACACCCATCTTCTACAAGAATCACCTGTACGGCGCCCGGCCGCCGCGGGGCGAATTGGTCTGCCTGGATACGGACGGCAACCCGCTCTGGACCAGCCCCCAGACGGCCCGGTTCGGGATCGGCGGGTACAGCATGGCCGACGGCCTGCTCTATATCATGGATGATAGTTGCACCATGTCGGTCGTCGAGGTCATGCCGGAGTCCTACAAGGAAGTCTCCCGGCGCAAACTCCTGGAAGGACGCGAGACCTGGGGCCCCATCACCATCGCGGGCGGCCGCATGCTGGTGCGGGACTCGCGCACGGATAAACCGAACTCGTCCCGCATGGTGTGTCTGGACATTGCCGCAAAATAAACATGAATACGCATCGCAAGTCACTCAGCCAATCGCACCGTTACCGGCAGCACATCGCCGCCGTCGGGGTTGCCTGCTGTGCCGTGGCCTGCGTTAGCCTGGCGACCGATGTCCCCGACGTAAAACCAACCGGGACTTATGCTTTGGTGAAGACCTTCAAGACCGGGTTCACCACCGCCGCGCGCGGCATCACCGTGACCCCTGAGGGTCGCATCTATGCCGCCGGCGACCGGGCCGTCCACATTATCGGACCCAGCGGCGACTACGCCTCCTTCCCCGTGTCCGGCGACCCCGCCTGCCTTGCCATCAGCAAGGCCGGTCTAATCTACCTCGGTATTGGTGACCACGTAATCATCATGGACCATTGTGGTGCCGCCAAGGGGCAATGGGCGCCCGCCTCCTCCAATTCGGTCATCACCTCCATCGCGGTGGGCCGCGAGTCCATCTGGGTGGCCGATGCCGGGCGCCGCGAGATTCTGCGGTATGCGCCGGACGGTACCCTCGCCGGACGCTGGGGTAGCAGCAGCCCGGCCGATACGAACAGTTTCGTGGTGCCCTCGGCCCATTTTGACGTCGCCGAGGATGCGTCCGGACGCGTCTGGGTCGCCAATCCGGGCCGGCACCGTCTGGAGGCCCACGACGCGGACGGAACGCTACGGACCTCCTGGGGCTTTTTCTCTCACGAGGATCCGGCCGGTTTCACCGGTTGCTGCAATCCGGCCGATTTTGCCTGCGCGCCCAACGGCACGTTCGTCACCGCCGACAAGGGCGCGTTGGCCAGGGTCCGCATCTTCAGCGCCGACGGCAAACTCCTGGCCACCCTGGCTGACCCTCAAAAACTCAAGGCCCCCCAACAGGCCCGCCTCGGCGCAGGCTTGGATGTGGCCACAGACGCCAAGGGACAAATCTATGTGCTCGATCCGGTCGCCAAGACGGTACTCGTGTATGCGCGAAAGGACAAATAACGTGAAGGCCGTGAATCAACAACGCCGCGATTTCCTCAAGACCTGTTTGCGGACAGGTGCGCTGGCAGGTCTTGCGGTCGCCGTGATCCCGCCTTTTCTGCGTAAGAACGTTCCCTGCGCCCAGGCCAACTCCTGCGCCAATTGCGGCCAGTTTGGCCGGTGCGACCTGCCCCAGGCCGTCGAACACAGGGAAATCGCAGTCAGGAGGTCCCGATGAGCGAACCCTTGCAACCCGGCACCACCAGGCGCGGTTTCCTGGCCCGCATCACAAGGGCCCTGATCCTGCTGACCGGGGGTGGCCTGATCGGCGCCTGGATCCTCAAACCCGCGAAAGGCAGTCAGCGGGTATGGCAGATCGACCCGCTGAAATGCACCCATTGCGGCAAATGCGCCACGGAATGCGTCATCAAACCCTCGGCCGTCAAATTGGTGCACGCCTTCAAGATTTGCGGTTACTGCAAACTTTGCTTCGGATTCTTCAAGGCCCAGCAGCACGCCCTGGATGAAAGCGCCGAGAATCAACGATGCCCCACCAACGCCATCACCCGGCGTCTGATAGAAGCCCCCTATTTCGAATACACCATTGACGAGCCGAAGTGCATCGGGTGCGGCCTGTGCGCCCGTGGTTGCACCGATTTCGGCAACGGTTCCATGTTTCTCCAGGTTCGCCATGAACTCTGCGTGAACTGTAACCAATGCTCCATCGCCACAGCCTGTCCGGCCAACGCCTTTGTCCGCGTGCCGGTGGACAAACCCTATATCCTTAAGCGCGGAGGGGCGCGCGCATGAATTTTCCGCCTCCTGAATTCTCCCAACCCCATCCCTTCCCGGTCGTGCAGGATCTTCCGCCCCGCCCGGAACTGTTCATGTACCTGGACATCACCGTCCTGGTCCTGGCCTTGGGTCTGGCCACGTGGCTGGCCCTGTGGAAGCGGTCTCGTTTCGGCATCGTTGCCCTGATGTTCGGTTCGATCGCCTACTTCGGCTTCTGGCGCAAGGGGTGCGTCTGCGCCATCGGCTCCATCCAGAACGTGGCCCAGGCCCTGGCCGATCCGGGGTATGCATTGACGGCCGCCGCCGCCGCCTTTTTCCTGGTGCCGCTGGTGTTCACCTTGTTCTTCGGACGCGTCTTCTGTGCCGCCGTCTGTCCCCACGGCGCCCTCCAGGACCTGCTCCTGGTCAAACCCCTCAAGGTGTCCCCGTGGCTCAACCGCGGACTGGCCCTCATCCCGTTCGTCTACCTCGGTGCCGCCGTGCTGGCCGCCGTGAACGGCGGACTCTACCTGATCTGCCGGTACGATCCCTTCATTGGCATCTTCCGCACCTCCGGCCCGGCGTTCATGCTGGTCGCCGGCGGCCTGGTCCTGGCCCTCGCCACAGTTGTCGGCCGCCCGTACTGCCGATTCCTCTGTCCCTACGGCGCTCTCTTGCGACTCCTGCAACCCATCTCCTGGAAACGGGCGCAGATCACCCCCTCAGACTGCGTCGTATGTACCCTCTGCCGCGACGCCTGCCCCTATGACTCGCTTCGCCTGCCGGTGCCGGAACCGTCCTCCGCCGAACGCATCCGGGGGCGACGCCGCCTGGCCATGGCCTTGATCGCCACCCCGCTGTTGATGCTGGCCGGCGCCGGCGCCGGATACGCCATGGGGCCCCTCTTCGCCCAGACCACCCGCGAGGTCCCGCTGGCCCGGTCCGTCGCCTTGGCCGAGATGGAGTCCCACCACATTCCCGATCCCGTCGCCGCCGATGCGTTCATCCGCAGTGGCGAGGACATCCAGGCGTTGTACGACAAGGCCACGGCCCTTGAACGCCGGTTCCGCCATGGCGGCGTGGCCTTCGGACTCTGGTTCGGGGCGGTGGCCGGGATCTTCCTGATCATCAATTCCCGCCAGAAATTTCGCGCCATTTATGAAACCGATCCCTCCGATTGCGTCGCTTGCGCCCGGTGCTTCGCCTCGTGCCCGCGCGAACAGGTCAGGATCCAGGAAGTCAGAAAGGAATAGATCATGGAAACCGATCCGGAAATTGCCCTGCCACGCGGTGAAATTGCCCGGTGGTGGTCTCGGGCGGCCTCACGCACCGCCACGGTGGCATTGGCGTTTTGCTGCGTCGTCCTCGTGCTGTTGGTGTTCAACTCCTATCTGATCAAGAACTCCAACCCCTTCAACCATGTCGAACTGACGTCCATGGTCAAACAACTCCAGACGGCGGACCAGGCCGGCCAGGCTGACGAGGCCGCGCGTCTGATGAAGGAGATCAAGGAGTTGGACGCCTCCATCCGATCGCAGTATTTCAGGGCCCACGCCACCAACCGCCACGGTTGGATTCTGCTGATGGGCGGTCTGGCCGTCTTCCTGTTCTCGGCCAAGGCCGCCGCCACCCTCCAGCGCCAGGCGCCCAAACCGGCCCCCGCCGCTGGCCCCCAGCAGGCCGCCTTTTCGGTCTCACCCCGTAACGCGGTCATCGCCGTCATCGCCGTGACGGCTCTGGTCCTGCTGATCGCCTCCTATGCCACGCCCGAACGCAAGGTCGGGCCGGTTCCCGCGGAACAGGCCAAGGAATGACAACAACAGATCCTATCATTGACCTGGCTCCTGTGGATGAGGCCATTGCCCGGATCGGCCGCACCACCGACAAGACCATTCCCATTCTCCAGGCCTTGCAGACGCATTACCGTTACCTGCCCGAGGCCGCCCTGCGACGTGTCTGCGAACTGACCGAGATCACGCCGGCCGGGATCATGGGCATCGCCACCTTCTATTCGCAGTTCCGCCTCAAACCGGCCGGCAAACACACCATCAACGTCTGTCATGGCACCGCCTGCCACGTCAAGGGCGCCGAACGGGTCACCGACTCCCTGCGCCGCGTGCTTAAAATCGAAGGGGATAACGATACCGACCCTGATGGCGTGTTCACCCTGCAAAAGGTGGCCTGCCTGGGGTGCTGTACCTTGGCCCCCGTGGTTCAGATCGATGAGATCACTTACGGCCATGTGGAACCCGGTGCGGTCGCGGGAGTCCTGCATGCCTTTATTGAGCAGGAAGCCGAACGGAGCAAGCGCAAGGCCGCCGGGGCGCCTCGTTCCGATACCGGCCATGCCGAAATCCGTATCGGCACCGGGTCCTGCTGCGTGGCGGGCGGCGCCAATCAGGTGCTCGAGGCGCTGGAATCGGCCGTGGCCGCCGTAGGCGCCGATGCCCGCGTCACCACCGTCGGTTGCGTGGGCATGTGCCACAACACGCCGCTCGTCGAAATCCTGGTGCCTGGAAAACCCGTCGCCATGTATGCGCGGGTTCGCGCGGCGGATGTGGCCTCCATCATCCAGCGCCACTTTACACCATCCCGTTGGCGTGATCGCGTGAACCTCGCCGTCTCCGGAATGATGGACCGCCTGCTCACCGGAGTTCCCGATACCGCCGCCGACCGCTGTAATCTGGATGCCGGATGCCACGCCGTCATGTCGTTTCTGACCCCCCAGCACCGGGTCGCCACGGAACTCTGCGGCCAACTCGAACCCCTCGACCTTGACGCCTACCTCCATCATCGCGGATTCCAGTCCCTGGAACATGTCCTCAAGGATCATTCCCCGGACACGGTCATCGAGACTGTGACCGAAGCCGGGTTGCGGGGCCGCGGCGGGGCCGGGTTCCCGGCTGGCCGGAAGTGGGCCATGGTCCGGAAAGCCGCGGGGACCCAGAAGTACCTTGTGATGAACGGCGATGAGGGCGATCCCGGCGCCTTCATGGACCGCATGATCCTGGAGTCCTATCCCTTCCGCGTCATCGAAGGACTCGCCATTGGCGCCTACGCCGTCGGCGCCACCGAGGGCGTCCTCTACATCCGCGCGGAGTATCCGCTCGCCGTCAAACGCATGCGCGAGGCCATCCGGATTTGCGAAGAACGCGGCCTGCTGGGCACCCGCATCTTGGGCCATGATTTCACCCTGAACCTGCGCATCATGGAAGGGGCTGGCGCCTTCGTCTGCGGCGAGGAAACCGCCCTGCTGGAATCCGTGATGGGCCGCCGGGGCATGCCGCAGTTGCGTCCGCCTTACCCCGCCGAGAAGGGGTTGTGGGGTTGCCCGACCCTGGTCAGCAACGTGGAGACGTTCTCGCTGATCCCCTGGATCATGCGCCACGGCGCGCATGCCTTCGCGGCGCTCGGAACCCTCAACAGTAAGGGAACCAAGGTCTTCGCCCTGGCCGGCAAGATCGTGCGCGGCGGATTGATCGAAGTGGCCATGGGTCTCTCCATTCGCCGCATCGTCGAGGATATCGGCGGCGGCGTGGCCAATGGACGCACCTTCAAGGCGGTCCAGATCGGGGGCCCCTCGGGCGGGTGTCTGCCCGCCTCCCATGCCGACACCCTGGTGGATTACGAGGCCCTGACCCTCGCCGGCGCCATGATGGGATCCGGCGGCCTCGTGGTCATGGACGACACCGATTGCATGGTCGATATGGCCCGCTACTTCCTGTCCTTTACCCAGCAGGAGTCGTGCGGAAAATGCACCCCCTGCCGTATCGGCACCCGCCGCATGCTCGATATCCTGGAGCGCCTCTGTGAAGGAAAAGGCACGGCCAGCGATCTCGTGAAACTCGAGGCGCTTGCCCACGAGATCAAGCGCTCAAGTCTCTGCGGCCTGGGTCAAACCGCCCCCAACCCGGTGCTGACCACCCTCCGCTACTTCCGGGATGAGATCGAGGCGCATATCAAGGGAATCTGTCCGGCGCGGAAGTGCCACGCCCTCATCATGTACGTGGTCGGGGACCCCTGCATCGGATGCACCCGTTGCGCCCAGGTCTGCCCCACGGACGCCATTCCGGCGACGCCCTATGAGAAACATGTGATCGATTCAGCAAAATGCGTGCGGTGCGGGGCCTGCAAGGATGTCTGCCCGGTCAAGGCCATAACCATCGAATCCCCGTGCAAGGTGTAATATGCCAACCCTGACCATTGATAACCAAACGGTGACCGTCGATCCCGACACCACCATTCTCGATGCCGCGGCCAAACTCGGGATCCAGATCCCCACCCTCTGCTACCTCCGCGAGTTCCGTCCCTTCACCACCTGCATGGTGTGCCTGGTCAAGATCAAGGGCATGGCGCGTCTTCTGCCGGCGTGTGCCACCAAGGTCCACGAGGGCATGGTCGTGGAAAGCGAAACTGACGATGTCCGCACCGCCCGTCGCACCGCCTTGGAACTGCTGCTCAGCGACCATCTCGGGGACTGCGTGGGGCCCTGCCAGACTACCTGTCCGGCCCACATGGAGATTCCCCTGATGATCCGCCAACTCGGCGCGGGCCAGTGGCGGGAGGCCATCATCACCGTCAAGGAACATATCGCCCTGCCGGCGGCCCTGGGCCGGATCTGCCCCGAAATTTGCGAACGCGGGTGCCGACGCGTCCAGTTGGATGCCGCGGTGGGCATTTGCCGCCTGAAACGCTTTGCCGCCGACACGGACCTCGCCAGCGGGGCCCCCTATGCGCCGGTGTGCAAACCGGAGTCCGGCAAGAAGGTTGCCATCATCGGCGCCGGCCCGGCTGGCCTGAGCGCCGCCTGGTACCTGCGCCGCGAAGGATGCGCCTGCGTCGTCTTCGACGAGCACGAGCAACCCGGCGGCCAACTCCGCCAGGGCGTGGACCGCCAGCGCCTCCCGCTCGATATCCTGGATGCCGAGATTGCCACCATCACCCGGCTGGGTGCGGAGTTTAAGGGCATAACCCGAATCGGCGACCGCGCCGCTCTCGATGCCATCCGGAATCAGTTCGACGCGGTGCTTCTGGCTTGTGGCGATGTTTCTGCCGACCAGGCCAACCTCTGGGGCCTGCCCTACAAAGGCAAGGGTCTCCTGGTCAAAACGGATACGCTCGAAACGTCCGTTCCCGGCCTCTATGCCGCCGGATCGGCCGTGACCCCCTCGCGCCATGCGGTACGCGCCGTGGCCTCCGGCCGGTTCGCCGCCTTGACCATTGCCAAACGGCTCCGCGGCGAACCCGGTCTTGTCGAGGACCGGCCCTATACGGTGCATATCGGGCGTCTGCATGATTGCGAAATCCCGTTCGTCCGCACCGAAGGCTCCCCGGCGGCCCGCGTCGCGCCGGCGGGCGGTCCCCTGGCGGCCTTTGCGAAGGACGAGATGTCCATCGAGACCGCCCGGTGCCTGCATTGTGATTGCGACCGCCTGCACTCGTGCGACCTGCGCCGGTTCTCCTCGGACTACGAGGCCTCCACGGCGAAGTTCAAGGGCGAACGCCGCCAGTACGGGAAGGAACTCACCCACCCCAACATCGTGTTCGAACCGGGCAAGTGCATCAGTTGCGGCCGTTGCGTGGCCATCGCCGCGAAGGCGGAGGAGAAGCTCGGCGTGGCTTTTCACGGGCGCGGTTTCACCCAGCGGATCAAGGTGCCCTTCGATGAAACGGTTGCCGCCGGACTTACCGCCGCCGCGCGCGAATGCGCCGACCACTGTCCGACTGCCGCCTTGAGTTGGCGCGAGAAAAAATGAAGATCGTCATGATCATTCCGGGTTCCGGGGGCGGGTTCTACTGCGAGAACTGTCTGCGCGACACGGGCGTGGTGAAGGTGCTTCGCCAACGGGGACACGATGCCACCGTGGTGCCGCTTTACCTCCCCATGTTCACCGACGACCCCGACGTGGCCAAGGATTCGCCGGTCTTCTTCGGCGGCGTCCGGCTCTACCTCCAGCACAAGATCGGCTGGTTGCGCCACATGCCCCGCTGGATGGCGCGCCTGCTCGACTCATCCTGGATGCTCGGTCTCGCCGCGAAGCAGGCGGGCAGTACTCGCGCCAGCGGCATGGGCGCCATGACGCTCTCCATGATCCGCGGACGGGACGGCGGCCAGGCCGCGGAATTGGACCGCTTGATCGAGTGGTTGCAACGCGACGGGGAACGGCCCGATGTGATCCAGATCTCTTCCATCCTTCTCATCGGCCTCGCCGGCCAACTCCGTGACCGCCTCAAGGTCCCCATCACCTGCGTTCTCCAGGATGAGGATACCTGGATCGACGCCCTCGACGCGCCCTATGGGCGCGCCTGCTGGGACGCCATTTTGGAGCAGTGCCCCGCCGTGGCGCGATTCCTCCCGGTCAGTCAGTTCTACGCCAACCGTATGCAGGCCAAATTGGGTTTGCCTGCCGGGAAAATGACCGTCGTCTATCCCGGTATTGCCACGGATGACTATGTCACGGCGCCCCCTAACCCGGATCCGCCCGTCATCGGGTATCTCTCCAAAATGACACGCTCCCTCGGACTGGAAACCCTGGTGGATGCTTTTATTCAATTGAAGAAAACCCGGTTCCCCACCCTCAAGTTACGGGCCATGGGCGGCCAGACGGGCGACGACGCCCGGTTTCTGGAATCGCTACGCCGACGCTTGGACGGCCTGGGCATGGCGGGCGATGTCGAGTTTCTGCCCGGACTCGAACGGGAGGAGCGGATCGGGTTTCTGTCCGGCCTTTCGGTACTCTCGGTCCCGATGCCGGAGGGCGAGGCTTTTGGGTTGTTCATCATAGAGGCGTTGGCCGCGGGGGTGCCGGTGGTCCAACCCGATCGCGGTGGCTTCACCGAGGTGATTCGCATGACAGGCGGCGGCCTGCTTTACGATCCCGCGCAACCGGACGCCCTGATTGGGGCGTTGGAAACCATGCTTACCGATCGCGTGACGGCGGCCGCCATGGGGCGACAGGGGCAGACTGCTGTCCGGCAACAGTTCACCATGAACCGCATGGCCGACGACTTGCTCAGCGTCTACAAGACGCTTTCAGTGCCAATATGAGCAGCACTTTGTCGTATGTTCCGTTCAGCCACCGGTTGCGGCCCGCACTCGTCGGGGCCGGATTTGCCATGGAAGGGTACTGGGTCTGGTGCGGATCGGCGATTCGCGGGGAAGACGGACGGTATCATCTGTTTGTTGCCCGGTGGCCGAAACACCCGAAGGCCCTTACACCTTTCAGGAGGTCGTCCTGGGTGACCGTGGTGCGGCATTCTGGGATGGCCGCATGACGCACAATCCGGTCGTGGTCAAGCGCGGCGACACGTACCTGTTGTTCTATATCGGCACCACGTTTGATGGCCCCAAGCCGACCCATTTGTTTGCCGCCATGGCGGAGGGGCCCACCGGCAAACCGGGCGATTTCGCGGATATCACCAGGGCATGGAACGGGGTGGTGCCGCTGGACGGGACACACCCGATCCAATGAATAAAGAGTTCTTGATCCTAATCGTAATCCTAATCGCCTACCCCAGAGAAGATCCCGCGCGCGATTAAGATTACGAGTACGATTAAGAAAACCCCACAGAACGGCCTTGCACCCCGGTGCTGGTGAACTGCGGGCGCATCTCCGAGTCTTGGCGCCCACTGTGCGTGGCGTCACACCGTGACACCCTACAAAATTCCGTAGGATGTAGTACCGCACGGTGTGCGGTCAAATTCCGAGTATGACAGCGCCATAACTCGCAGATGCGCCTCGGTGCTGGTGAACTGCAACGCCGACATGGACTTGTTGCAAGTTTTTGGGATAATTCGCGCGCTGATGAATGCTGAGAACGACACTATTGCCGCCATCGCGACAGCGCCGGGCGAAGGAGCCATTGCCATCGTGCGGCTTTCCGGGCCGGAAAGCATGACGATTGCCGACCGACTTTTCCGCGGTCAGGGGGCCCCACCCTCGCACCGTGCCGCTGGCGCTTTCCTGCATGGCCGCATCGTCACCCAGGAGTGCACGGCCGACGAGGTGATCCTCTTGATCTATCGCGCACCGCATAGTTACACGCGCGAGGACTCCATCGAAATCCAAGGACACGGTGGCAGTGCCGCGGCCCAACGTATTCTGCGTGCTGTTGTTGATGCGGGCGTCCGCATCGCCGACCCGGGCGAATTCACAAAACGGGCATTCTTGAATGGACGGATTGACTTGTTGCAGGCGGAGGCCGTACTCGACTTGATTCAGGCGCGGTCGGATCGCGCCGCCGCCGCCGCCCTCGATCAACTCGAAGGAAGGTTGAGCCTGGCTTTTGACGCTCTCTACGCGGCGCTCCTGAATGTCGCTGGGGATATTGAGACGACCTTGGACTTTTCTGAAGATGAGTTGCCCCCTACCCTCATGGGTACCTTGTTGGTGAGATTACGGGCAGTGGAAGACGACCTGAAGCAACTCTTGTCTACATGGAGTGAAGGACACGTGTTGCGCAATGGCGCTCTAATTGTCATCGGCGGCAAGACCAATGTGGGGAAATCTACACTGTTAAACCGATTGCTTGGTATAGATCGAGCGATCGTCAATAGCACGCCAGGCACGACACGCGACATCATAGAGGAACAAATGGTCATCAATGGGTATCCGGTCCGACTTGTGGATACTGCTGGGTTGCGTCTGACGGACTGTGAGATTGAGGGTGAAGGGATAAGGCGCGCCAGGCAGCATGTGCAGAAGGCAGACATTCTTTTGTATGTGATCGACAGTTCGCAACCGATGGATGATGAGGATCTGGCCTGCCTGAAGGCGAAGGCGGCGGATAAGATCATACTGGTTGGCAACAAGACCGACATTGGCGAATTGATTTGTAACGGAACAGCGCTGAAGGATGTCGCTTATATAGGGTGTTCCCTGCTGAACGGTGTCGGAGTTGATGAGGTCAGGAGCCGCATCGGAGAAAAGCTTTCCTCGTTGCACCAGGGACAACAGAATTCAGTTATCGCCGAGAGGCACAGACGTCTGGTGGTCATAACCCTCAAGGAGGTCACGGAGGCGGCACTGCTGATGCAAAGGGAAGATCCTGATCCGACGTTGGCGGCGTCGCGACTGAGGGTGGCGTTGGAGGCGCTGGGAGAAGCCACGGGGCGCATCTACCATGATGAACTGCTCAATAACATTTTCTCAAGGTTCTGTGTTGGAAAATGATAATCAATGGTCAATATGACGTCATTGTCGTTGGGGCTGGCCATGCCGGTTGTGAAGCGGCTCTGGCGGCGGCGCGAATGGGCGCAAGTACCGTGCTGGTCACGATGGAGCGATCGGCCGTTGCCAGAATGTCATGTAACCCGGCCGTTGGCGGAATCGCCAAGTCCCATATCGTTTGCGAACTTGATGCCTTGGGCGGGGAAATGCCGAGGAATACCGATTACACGGGAATCCAGTTCCGCACGCTAAACACCAAGAAAGGGCCTGCCGTTCAGGCCTTTCGCGTTCAATGCGACAAGGATGCCTATTCACGGCGGATGCTCGCGGTGGTCCAATCTACCGCCAATCTTACGTTGGTTGAGTCAACCGTCAGGGAACTGGCAATTCGTAACGGGCATCTGAGAGGAGTCATTCTGGGCGACGGGTCGGAAATCGGCGGTAAGTCGGTGGTGATCACGACGGGGACCTTTCTACGTGGAACAATCCACATTGGAAAGAAGAACTACCCAGGCGGGCGCAACGGTGAACCGGCGTCAGTGGATCTTAGTCTTCACCTGCAGAACATTGGTTTCAGAATGGAACGGCTCAAAACCGGGACCCCGCCTCGAATCCGCAAAGATAGCATTAACTGGGAATTGCTGACGGCCCAACCGGGTGAACTACCTGCGCCTTTCTTCTCGGAAGCCGCGCGCGAAGATCGAATGTTCCACGTGGAACATGAGGGTGGCAATGGCCTGAATGACTCTCAACCGTCTGACGGCAATAAAGCGTTGTTCCACGTGGAACATTCTGCCATTCGTCCCTGGGTTCCTGGATCTGACCAACTTCCTTGTCACATCACGCACACCACAGCCGAAACGCATCAGATCATTCGCGACAATCTATCGAAGAGTGCCATGTATGGGGGTAGCATTACCGGTACCGGCGTCCGTTATTGCCCGTCGATCGAGGATAAAATCGTCAAGTTTTCCGATAAAGAGAGTCATCATGTTTTTCTGGAGCCGGAGGGGCGCGATCATCCGGATATATATCCGAACGGAACCTCAAACAGCCTTCCGGAAGCCGTCCAGGAAAGAATGATCCGGTCTATCCCTGGGCTTGAGCGAGCCGTGTTCAGCCAGTGGGCCTATGCCATAGAGTATGATTATTCAGATCCAACCCAGCTTTTTCATACGTTGGAGTCGAAACTGGTTGAGCACCTGTATTTTGCCGGCCAGATCAATGGGACCACAGGTTATGAAGAAGCGGCCGGGCAGGGTTTCATGGCCGGTGTCAATGCCGTTCAGAAGATCAGGGGGCTTGGCCCGATAACCCTTGGTCGTGGTGATGCTTATATCGGTGTACTTATTGACGATTTGGTGACCAAGGGTACAAATGAACCGTATCGTATGTTCACTTCACGGGCTGAGCATCGTCTTTTGCTTCGTCAGGATAATGCGATATTCCGAATGCTTCATTTTGCCAAGGCAATAGGCATCCAGCCCGGTGATGTCACGAATCGAGTTGAACGCCTGGCCGCCGACATCAAAACCGAGTTGGAGAGACTCAATAAGACCTATTGTCGTGACGGGAGTCTATCGCAACTGCTTCGACGAACTGGCGTGTCCTATGCAGACCTTCATGAAAGAGTGGCAATGGATCCGAAGGCGGTGGAACAGGTGGAGATCGAGACGAAGTATGCGGGTTACATCCAAAGGGAAAAGATTCAGGTTGAAAAGTCGCAATTACTTGAGCATCAACATATTCCAGAGTGGATTGATTACGAGTCAATTAGGACAATGCGCTATGAATGCCGAGAGAAACTGAAGCGCATTCGTCCGGAATCCATTGGTCAGGCGGCAAGGATTTCTGGTATTACGCCTGCCGATATCGCGATTCTTGCGGTTGTGATTAAGAGAGGAAATACATCTGAACAGGAATATTCAGTCCGCAAAGACTAAGCAGTCTCTTGCGACCGCCTGTTCACATGTGTGCGATAGGTTGCGTTCAATGGTAGAGCGTTGAATCAATAGTTTTCCGAAATTTCCTTCAAGCGCTTCTTCAACGAAAGAATCAAGGCGTCGTGTTCCCTGATTTTGATCAACGAGCGGGCCATCAAATAGATACCAAAGGCCATCAACCCCAAATTGACCGCGCCCAAGGGAATTACCCAGTGGATGACGCTGGATAGGGTATACAACCTGGACGTTGCGATCAGAATGCTGAACAGCGACAAGGGAAGCGCCAGCACGGCAATACCCGTTCGCATGACCGACAACGCGGTTCGTTTCTCCGCCAGCAACAACTCCACTTCGCTGATGATGAGCGACGCGGGTAACGGTTCGATCTTTTGCCCAACCCGATCCTTGGCCGATTGACTGTTCATAACACAAACTCCCTTCCTATCGCTCCACACACAGTCTACTCCCGCCAGGGCCTTCGTGACAACTTCTCAGAAACCCCACCCGATCTGCGATGACCGCATCTCTAATACGCTATGTTTTAAACACATTGTCGTCCCACAGAAATTCTAAAATACGGGTTTTTGTGATCACGAAACAGCGCCTGTGGGACTACAGTGTTTCAAGTAGATTCCTGTTTGTGGGGTATTTTAAGAAATTACTATGAAATGATTGACGACGGGTCTGCTTGCTGGTAATCAGTCCGTCACTCGTTCCATTAGTGGATACGGATGGCGTTTGCGGAGGCGCCTCGGTTTGTTGGTTGTAACGGGGGAGAAACGGAATGAGGGATGACAGAACAACTTCGCAGGACGTGGCGGTTCGCGCCACGATGGATCAAGTGGTGTGTATTGGCGGTACTCCTTGCAGGCCTGGGCGTCGGCTTGGCATCTGCGCTCGACACCGACAATGACGGGATGAGCGACGAGTTCGAGTCCTTTTTCGGGCTCAATCCCTTTGTCGACGACTCCGCCTTGGATCCGGACGGCGACACACTGGACAATCTCGCCGAGGCGATATTGTTCTCCGACCCCTTCAAGGCAGACACGGACCTTGATGGATTTCTCGATAACGGCGACAGTAATCCCGTCAGTCGCGCCAGTATTCCCTGGGGCAACCCCGCCTTCACCCGCACGAACGACGTTGTCTATACCTGGCCCGACTGGATGGTGGCGGCGTACAGGATCGGTGGCGGTTGGGATACAAACCTGCCCGCCTGGCATGTGGACATGACCGACACCAATCCGACCGGTCTCAATATTGTGCTAAGGACCGGATAATGAGTGAAGTTGTGGGCTGAAAATGGGTGACACTTT
>CAZHRU010000037.1:0-25154 GCA_964535015.1 uncultured Verrucomicrobiota bacterium
GTCATGCCGGTGAGATTCCCCGCCGCATCGTTCGTATAGGTAACCACCCCATCGGACTCGTACTCCGTGCGGATCAACCGGTTGAGACTGTTGTAACCGAATAAGGTCAACCGCCCGTTCCCATCGGTCTTTCCGGTAAGATTCCCGGCCGAATCGAAGGCGAAAGATCGGGCCGTGCCCACGGCGTTGCTTTCGCCAATCTTCCGCCCCATGACATCAAAGAGAAAGTTTTGCGCGTTGCCCGCCGCGTTGGTGAATGCCAGAAGATTCCCATACCCATCGAAAACACATCTTTCGAACTTCCCGTCCGCCCGTTTGACCGCCGTCTTGCGACCGAGCGCATCCAGTGTATATTCCGTGCGATGCCCCAACGCATCCTCAACCGCCGTGACGCGGTTGGCTTCATCGTACTCCATGACCGTCGCCGCGCCGCCCGGCGACCGGGTTTCGACAAGACGGTTCAACGCATCGTAGATATTGGTTGTCACGTTCCCAAGTCCGTCACTCACCGCAAGAACGTTCCCCACGCCGTCATGCGTCCAACGGGTGGTCACGCCGTTGGGGTCGCGCGCGGCGATCTTGCGTCCGGCGGAGTCCCAGGTGTTGCTGGTGATCCCGCCCAAGGCGTCAATGGTGGCGACCACGCGCCCGGCATTGTCGTAAACATTCGAGATCATTCCGCCATCCGGGGCGGTGACCGCCACGAGGTCCCTTGTCCTGGAATAGGCGAACGAGGTCGTCTTGCCCCGCTTGTCCATACTGAGCACCACCAGGCCAAGCGAATTATAGGCGTTGCTTGACACCCCACCCAGTGCATCGGTTTCGGTGAGGCGAAGTCCGCGCGGGTCATACGCAAAACTCGTCGTGTTCGTCCGGGGATCGGTATAGGACAGCATTTCCCCGCGGGCGTTGTAAACAAAGGTTTCCCTTGTGCCATCGGGACGAACCACCTCGTTTGGGGTCCGCCAGGCGTCATAACTCCACGAGTTGGTCCGGGCCGCGCCGCATCCGGCCAATGCGGACGGGATTTCGCGGCGTGCCTGAAGCAGGCCGTTGGCCAGATAGACGTTCTCCACTTTGTTACTCATCGGATCGGTAACGCACACGGGATGATGTTCGGCGTCGTAATCAATCCGGGTCACATGACCCATGGGATTGACGGATTCAACGAGGCGGTTCTTGCTGTCAAAGCAGAAGGAACTCCATTGACCCAGCGCATCCACTGTTCCGGTGGGATTGTGACGTCCGTCATAAAAGGCGAAGGCAAGGCGACCCAACGGGTCCATCGAGGCCACGACATGATTTTGTCCGTCATAGGCGGCCAGCGAGAGTTCACCGGGGGCAAGTTCCCTTCCGATTTCCCGCAGGGTATCATCAAAATAGAAGGTCTTGCGGTTTCCGGCGGGGTCTTGTTCGACCGTCCGGTAGTCCCCGTAGAGTAACTGCGAGACCAGGCCGCGTCCGTTGGCCTGTTGTTTGACGCGGTTTTGACTATCGTAGGTATTGAGTGCGTTGGTGACGCCGCCCGGTTCGATGGTGGCGGTCATGCAGTGGTTCGTATCGTAAGCGTACCGCCAGAGATTGCCACCCGCATCGGTGAAGGAGGTGAGGTTCGTCTGGGAGTCGTAAGCGAACGACACCTTGCGCCCTGTGGAATCGGTGACGTTACTCACGGCGCCGCCCGCATTGTAACCCAGGGTC
This sequence comes from uncultured Verrucomicrobiota bacterium, assembly GCA_964535015.1. GTDB lineage: Bacteria > Verrucomicrobiota > Kiritimatiellia > CAIKKV01 > CAITUY01 > CAZDUS01. The sequence goes on from CAZHRU010000037.1 coordinate 1,702, forward strand.
AGGGTGCGGCCGCAGACGTCAGCGACCGTCACCAGATTGGTTTGGGAATTGTAGGTCAGCGTCGCGGCATTGCCGTCAGGGTCAGTGATGGCGGCCAGTTTATCTGTGTTGTTGAACTGGTAGGAGCGCCCGTTGCGTTCAGAGAGTGTGTACAGCCCATTGGTGTGCGTCAGAGACATTGTCACGCCGGGCGGCGGGTTGTAGGAGCCGTCGGGCAACCGGACGAAAGAAAGGGCCTGATTGCCAAGATAGATCGTCACAGCATTGGTCGTGAGTTGGTCGGTTGCCCACTTGGCCGCCAATGCCGCCGCCGTCCAACCTTTGGGCGTGTCTTCACTGGTCATCAGGTCGTTGATAACGGTGGCGGCGACCATAAGTGGGACAGCATCGGCGGGCGTTCGCAACCCAAGGCCCCCGCGCCAAATACTGTGTTCCGACAAGGAAACGTCGTAACTGTGCGTCCACCCGTAACGGAGAGCGCCAGAACGGTTCGCGTCGAGACTGCTGTAATGGCGGGTGAACTTCAAACCCACGGGATCCGGCCCGCCTAACGAGAGGTCGTCGTTGCTGAAAAGAAACGCGCCGGTGACCAGATCCACGGGATCGGCGCTCACCGGGGACTGCGTTTCGGCGGCGTAACTGACAATGTTACGTTGCGCGTAGGCGGCCGTCCACGCATCAATCTGTCCGAATTGCGTGGAATAACCGCCGTGGTAATTGCCGGAAATAATCATGGCGACGGAGAATAGACCGCCAGGCATGACCCCGCGCACCGCATAACCATTGCCTGTCCAGTCACCCGCCGTGATCGCGCCGTTGCGCGGAACAATCTGCAACAATCCCAACGCCGCATTCGTCTGGAACTGCGACACATCGGATGGGGGGTAGTTGGTCAGGGTCGCCAGTACGGCCACCTTATTGGAAGCGGTTAAACGGAACACCTTGTCGCCCGCCGCATTCGCCATCTGCAGGAGTTTGACGGTGGACACGCCGGAATGATCCGCCCCTTGAAGTTGTTCCAGAATGGCATGTTCCAGGGAACTGGCCAGGAGCGATCCGGCAGTCATACCCGCTTGACTCTCGCCCACACCGTATTCAGCCGTGTAGTAACCGGACATCTGAGCCTTGACGTCCACATAGTATCCCGCCTCCTGCGCCATAACGCCAAACCGGTGATGGTGAATGGACCGCAACCCGTTGAGTTGTTCGATGGCGCGGGCGGCCAGGGCGGACTCATCAAGCCAGGTCTGTCCCATCAAGTGCAGACATTGAATAAGGACGTCCGGCGAGGTATCAGACGCTTTGGCCCGTAACGCATCGAGTCGCCGCTGGTTGCGGGCAAGCATCAGTCCGCTTTGTGCGTCGCCGAAACCACACAGGATGGCATAGAGTGAGCCGCGCTTGAAAGGGAATACCACTTGTTGATCACTGCCTTCGTAAGGATGGGTGATCGTCAAGGTACAGTTCGCCACCGCCCCGGAGATGGCTCCGCTTTCGGCCTTGAGGATCGTGTCATCAAGCAACAAGGAGGCGCGGGGTTGCGACAAAGTCAGTCCTGCCAGTGGATAATCCAAATAGTACCCGGAAATCCCGTCATAATTGAACGTATACCGATAGGATGCGTTCGTGTGGAGTCCTTCCTGATCGGCCTTGTATCGCAAGACAACCGATGCGTTGCCTCCGGATGAAACCGACGGAGTTCCACCGCCACTCACGACGGTAAAACGACCCGCGTCGGCGCCGACGATACTGCTGGACGTCACGGTAAGGGTCACGCTCCCGGCGTTGTGCAAAGTCGCCGTCCCGTTTACCGACTCCTGGTACATTGTCGCACCGAAATAGGGCGGGGTCATCGTAAGGTTCGGATATTCAGCGACCGTCCCCGAAAAATCGTACAGATTTGTCACCGGCGGGGTGCTTTGAGTCCATGAAGAACTTCCGTTCGCATAGAAATCAACAATCCGCAGTTGGGCCGTCTTGACGCCGCGACTCTGTCCATTACCATTGAAACGGATTGTGATTGGCCAACAATCCCCCGGATCAACGCGAGTCACCGCATAAGCGATCGTATAGGCTCCCTGGGGATTACTGGTGAACATCACCGAGAGGTGTCGACACCATGTGGCCGTATAGGGATTTGTATACGAGATGGATGCATCCGCATACGAATATTGATGGACGGTCGGAAACGTGTATGACGTGTTTTCGATTTCAAGTGTGTTAGTGGGTGTTTCGTACTGGACTTGAACACCACCCGAGGCCGGCAGATTGGTGTCGCCATACGCGGCAATCCCCTGTTGGGCATTCGCGCCAACCGCCAGCGAATCGTACTTCATCGTCAACCGACGGTGCGCGATGTTGTGCAACGCCAGCGTGTTGGTGATGGCGCCATACTTGATCCGCACCCGGTGCTCCAGATTGGTCGGGACGGTTGTATAGGTCTGCGCCACTGTAAACTCGCATGGCGGGTTACTGGGCAATGCGGCACAACTTTCGCCCAAAATCCACCGTTCCCCCATGACTTGACCCACCGAAGCGTTGGGCATGGTTCCGGCCAAGGCCGCCACCAGATTGCTACCCAGGGCGTCAAGTTTGAGGCGCAAAGCCTGTTCGTCAAGGTTCTGCGCGTAATCCCCGGTGGCGGTGCCGCCTGCCGCCGTCAACAGTTGGGCGCGATCATACCCCATCATCGTCACAACATCTTGGGACGTGGTGACGCCATAGACTTTGACGGAGGGCGTCAACCGAACCCAGGTGTTACTGATTTTGGCTTCAACCGCCATGTGGTCCAAAATGCAGGATTGGCCTCCTTCGCCCAAAGTGACGCCGATGCCGCCTTGCTGCAAGGCGTTGAAGGGGTCAAAGGTACCAAGCCAATTACACAGGTTGGGAGAGTCATCGAAGGCGATCAACGGCATTGTGAGCGAACCGAACGCGTAACGCGACTCCACGCCGCTTTGCCGCAATAAAGCCAGCAATAGTGACGCCTGGTCGCAATCGTTTCCTGCCCGGTCCAGCAATGTCCGGGTCGCCCCCTTCAACGAACCATGATAAGGTTCGTAGGCAATGCGATTACGGACAAACTCGTAAAGCCGGACCGGATCGCTGTCCAATCCACGCGCCAATTCCACAATCTCGGGCGTCACGGCATCCGCGCCATTCGTTGCCACCGCCATGGCACTGATCCCAGTCTCGGCCTCTGCAAAACTAGACACCCGGACACCCGCCGCCACGGCGGGCGGCGTCGCCACAAACCAGCCGGGATTCCCCAAGGACTCGTCCGGCAAAGGCGCCTCGCCAAAGGCGATGCCAGACAGAACAGCGCAAAAGGCCATCAAACCCGGCAAAGACAAGAGGGCGCGGTTCACAACGCGCCTCCCTCTTCGCCCTCAGACTGCATGATGACCCGGTAGAAAGCATTGGACTCGGCTGACTCGTGGAAGTATTCGTTCCTTGGTGGAGTTCCGGAAATGTTGGTGACCAGAACCACAAAGTTGGTCATGAGGTCCTTAGTCCATTCAATCGAGTAAAGGCGGTTGGTGGAACTGGACCAAGTGACAGTGAAACCGAGTGGTCCAGTTTGCCCGCCGCCGCACCCTGAAAATCGCATCGAGGAATTGGGGTCAAGTGGATCGGTGCCGGCGACATATTCGTCATAGTCGGACATGCCATCTCCATCGGAATCCGACGTTCCGTTGGCGGTGGTGAGGTTGCCAAAATAGAGCAACTCCCAATAGTCGGGAAGTTGGTCGCCGTCGGTATCCTTGATGAGTTTGACCTGGCGGATATTATGGGCGGCATCGTAACTGTAACTGGCCGCCACGCCCTGGGAATACTGCGAACCGGTCAGGCGGTTCAGGGAATCGTATTGATAAATGATCTCGCCGCCCAAGGCGGCGACCGCCAACGTACACAAACCGATGAAGGGGATACTGCCTGCACTCTTCTTTCGCATTACACACGTTTCCTTTCCAATGTTGAACAAAGGAAATCCGCATGCCTTCAACCTTATCCCCTCTATAAGAAAGGAAGCCGCGCGAACTCCAATACTACACCGACACTGAGGGACCGCAACGTCACACCACGACCACTAGACGCGGATTCGCGCCCGCATGTGGCGCATTTTCACACATCTCGCTTCCAAACAATAAACTGGCAGTTATTCAACTGAAGTGATTCGGCGTATCAACGCACTAAATCATTACTTTGCTACCACTCTCTTATGGAAGGCTTTTGTACAATACCGATTCACTAGCGACAGTCAAATGGAATTCCATCGAGTATTCCTTGACTTTGAATCACCTTCACCAATGGAGTATGTGAGGCCAAGCCGGGAGAGGAAACTGGATGCGAAAACGACGCAGGTTTGCTTCGCTGACGTTTCCTTTCCCATGCGAATGGGTTGTTGAACTCATAGTCGAAGGTCGTTGGAATCGTCTCCCGGATCTGTCCTCATTGTTCGTCAAATTCTAATAACCCCGATGCCCGACCCCAGAAAGGCTCTTCGCGCCAAGGTGGTTGCTTGTTGCGAGAGAGTCTAGGAAGCGACTATTTGGATCCCATGGCGCGGCCACGGAGAAAGTTGTTTTCTATGCGGTAGCCGGAGGATGTCTTGCGGAGATCAAGGTTAGGTGACGTTGCGTTCCCGTCTATGCGGTAGCCGAGCGAGGTTTTGTAGACGTTGCGGGTGCCGGACGGGCTGCTGACCTTGTATCCCCATGAGGTTTTTTGAATAGCGGTTCCGTCCGGAATGGCAGTGGCGATGGCGACAACGGCAGGATCATCGGAGGGGGGTGCGGCAGCAATTGCCGTGCCGAAAACCAGAAGGCAGGCAAAGCCAAGAAGGAACGTTTTCATAAGACGAGCATACTCCAGAGCCAGAAACTGCCAACTCTAAAATCATCGCGACAACACCGAAATGACTCAAATATCCGTGAGGCCTGGGGCCAGTTGTAGGCGGCCGTGCGACGGTAGTGTCAAGTTGGCAGCAAGAGTCATCAAAAGCAGTTACCCAGTTTGTCCGCCAGTTGTCTTGACACGTCGCGCCCGGCGGTATCCGTTTTGACGGCCCAGAGGAACATGGCTTTGCCGCCGCTCTTGCTCTCCCACAACTCCCCGACGTTCTTTTTCTCCTGATCGTATTGGATCAGGTGTTCGCCTTTGTATTCCACCACGAGGAAGCGGCCGTCATCGAGTTCGGCAACAAAATCCGGATAGAACTTGCCGGATGATGTCGGCAAACTGAACATGCCCCGGACATTGCGCACCCAACGTTTGATGCGTGGACACATTTCCATGGCTTTGGCGCATTCCAGTTCTTCCTTGCTGTCGAACTCGCCCACCATGCCCTGGTAGTAGTGCTTCGGGAACTGAAACCCACCGTTGTAGTGAAGCGTTGCCGGGTAATTCTCGGGATCGAACGAAAAGGCATACTGAGAACTCGTTGCCACGGCGGCTTCCGGGCTGAAAAGGCACATCTGGAAGCCTGCGGCGTAAGCCTTCTGCCGGTACTGGTCAATTTTGTCCCGCAAAGCACGTTCCAGCGGTGCGCGGACCCGGTAGAGTGTATTCAGACTGATCCCTCGCCGATCCTTCAAGTAGCAAAGGGTCAGACGGATGAATTCCATAAGCGGTTCGCGCTTGTAGTGCCGTGCGCCCGGCAGGTCCTTCCTGATCGAATCCACCAGTTCCCGCGAAAGTTGAAGGTCCGTCCAATTCGTAGGCACCTCGTCGAACGCGAAGATGGACTGTGTGGTCAAGTGCCGTTCAACAAGCCGTAAACCCTTGATATCAATCTCATAGGTATCGGTCCGCTCCTCCACCTTGAACTCGGCTTCGGTCAATTCGGCGGGGTAATCCAGGAGATTCCAACTGTCCGGAGGTAGAAAGTGTTCTTCCTGAGCCGGTTCAAGTTCGCCATCAATCAGCAAACATAACTGCGGCACCTGCAAGATACTGGTCTTCGGGCGAATCGTCAGCGGTTCAAGGACGACCTCATGCCGAGCGGCAAGAGACTTGCGGACAGCGCCCTTTTCCGCGGGTGCGGCGGCTTCAACGATCTTCGCTTCGGCATCAGGGGGAAGTTTCCCCGTGATACTAACCGAATAGGTGCCTTGCTCGTTGCGGCAGACGGACACCTGACTGCGGATCACATAGGAAAAATCATCCAAGGCGGGGGCATTCTGGAGTGTCAGCACCAGTTGCGCCGGAGCCGGGTCGCCGACGTTGGGCAATTGCTGTTCATCGTGCTGGAGATACTTTGCCGCCTCCACCTCGTCGAACCCCATGTTGACCAGCCGGTCGTGAAGCAAACTCACCGCTTGCGGCCAACAGGCCTTTGAGACGAAGGCATACGCCCGGTTCAGGTCTTCGTGCGTCCGCCGGGTCGCCCACGGCATGCGGAGTACGCGCCCAAGCAGTTGCTCAACATCCTTGGCACTGTGAACCGTGGCGACAGAACAGAAAATATAAGCAAAGGGGCAATCCCAACCTTCTTTGAGCGCCTGGACCGTGATGACGAATTCGATCTTGCAGGTCATGTCCATCAAGTTGACATCATCCAGATCCCGTTGGGTGCCGGTCGCAATGGCAATACGTTCCGGTTCGATCTTGCCTTGCTCAACAAGATACTTCTGAACCACTTCGACGGTGACATCCTTGTCCTTGCTTTCCGCCTGTATGAGCACGATTGGGCGGACAAAGTCCGGCTCGTTCCGAGCAATCGCCTCCAATTGCTTCCGCTGAAGAATACTGTCCGTCAACGCCTCCTGCCAGGACGGCTTTTCCGCCAGAATAATCGGCAGTTTGATCATTGCTTCCGTCTTCAGAACAGAGGCCGAAACATGATGCAAAACATTGGAGTCCGCCGCCGGGGTGGCCGTGAACTCGATCACGCAACCCGCCCGCACCCGCTTCAACACATCATAACTCAAGGGTGATTTGGCGTTATGCGCCTCGTCCACAATCACCAGCGGCCGGATCAGCGCCATGATGTTGGCGCATGACTTCTTGATCTTGCCGGTAAGCGGCCCTTCAGTGTGGAGTTCAAGTTCCGGCATGTTGGCCGGCACCGAGGCAAAATGGGGTTCCAGCGACTCCTTGTGCTCGTAGAACTTGCGGCCTTCGGTTTTCTCCACGCGGAGGGCGGCAAACGTGCCGATGACAATGCAGGCCTTATCCCGCAAATCCTGAGGCGTCAGGTCGGCGAAATCCTCGATATCCAGGATCCGGACCTTATTCTCCCCAAAATCAGTCTCCAGCATTTCCTTGTTCGGATGGCCCGGTTTCTGGAGCGTTTCGAGCGTCTGACGTCGGATCGCATCGGTCGGGACCAACCACAAAACGAGTGGATTGTGTTCACGCCCAAGGAATTTCGCGCCCAGTTTTACAGTCTGAGCCGCCAAGAACGTCTTGCCTCCGCCAGTCGGCAAACGCAAACAGACATAAGGGGTTTTCGGTAGATGTTCCAAATGAACGTAAGGTTTATTCCAGGGCTTCGGCACCTCGCGCGGCATGACATCAAATGCCTTTTTGGCGCCATCTTCCCCCGCAAACCGAACGGCTTCAAGGTACCCGGTCAGTTGTTTCCGCGTCGTTTCCTGATATTCTTTGGGTTTGAACATGATTTATCGTCCCTTGATGTCATAGGGGATATGTTTGAAAATGACGTTCTCCTGTTGAAGCCGGTCGTCGCCCAAACTCGTGCATTCGGAGAAAATAACCTTCTGCCCGTTATGTTTGGGAAGGTCGCGCAAGACCCGACCGGTGAGGGTGTTGGATTTCTTGTCGCCTAGGATGCCGTTATAGAGCAAGTAGACCGCCGTCCCCTTATGAACACCCAGCAATGGCGACTTGTTGACCTTTTTCAAAGGGGTATGTGTCTCAGAAAACCACACATGCGCCGCCAGTGTCGCAAAGCGAATGGCAGAATTGATCCGACCTTCCTCATCGGTAATCGCGGGGCCAATCCGGCAGAACCGGAACCCGCCGCCGCCCTTCCAACTGACGGCCTCGGAGATGCCGCCCTGTTCGCCTTCAACCACTTTTCTCAAGCGCGGCGCACAATGCGTCACCGCATGGTCGCCCATTTCAATTCCGATCCACCGCCGCCCCATCTTATGTGCCACGGCCGCAGTCGTCCCGGAGCCAAGGAATGGATCGCACACGATGTCGCCGGGATTGGTGGCGATGGTGATGATCTGGCGAAACAACCGCTCTGGTTTCGGAGTACCAAAAATTGCGCCCTGGTCAGCAAACAAAGCGCGAACCTCCTCTTTTGACTCCGCATTCTGTCCCGCCTCGGTGTGTGTCCATATCGTAGCTGGAACAACCCCCTGTTTAACTTCGCTAAGGAACTTCTTGATTCGAGGAACACTACTTCCCGTCTTTCCCCACCAGACGCGACCGTCACGGTCAAGTTCATCGAATGTCGCCTTTGCAATCCTCCAGTAAGTTCCTGTCGGAGGCAGAAAGACCTGACCAGCAGGTGAGCGAATTTCGTAACTGCCAGCGCTATAATAATTCCGAGCTTGAACAGCGTTAGTTGTCCAGGCGCCTCTGGGATCATTATCTGGATTTGAGTAGGTCGCGTTCAATTCATCACTTCTTGGCAGCAGATTCCGCTGCCAAGAATCCAGGTTTTTGGCATACACCAAGATGTAATCGTGCATATCAGAAAAATGCCGAGCGGAGTTTTTCACCGTATAAATCTTTTGCCAGATAACGCTAGCAACGAAGTTCTTTCGCCCAAACACCTCGTCCATCATGACTTTCAGATAATGGGACTCGTTATCGTCAATGCAAATCCAGATCGACCCATCCTCGGCCAGCAGATCACGCATCATCTCCAGCCGGGGGTACATCATGGAGAGCCAGGTAGAGTGCTCCATATTGTCGTCATAATGTTCAAAAGCGGAGCGAGTGTTATAGGGCGGATCAATGGCGATGCACTTCACGCGGCCAGCATAATAGGGCATGAGGGCTTTGACCCCTTCGAGGTTATCGCCCTGGATCAGCATGTTCTCATTGTCCGGGTCGCCGCAGGACAACGCCGGATCGTGTTCCAGCAGGCGGAAGGGTGCGCGCGTCGCCGCCCGAACCGCCCCTTCACGATTAGCCCATTCCAGTGTTGGCATACGACATATCCCTCTGAAAATCCATCGCGTCCGCCCGTGTGGCAAAGGTCATACAGGAGAAACACACATGCGGCAAAAGTACACAGGGCACAATGCGAGTTCAAGAGAAATGGGGGCGAGAAATACAGAGCGGGGACAGGATTGGGTGCATCTCCGGTGTTTTAGCGCCGATCCCCGTGACCTCGTGTCACGGGTGAAGAAAGTTGAGTGGTACCGCGGAACGGTGCGCAATGTTGATCTCCGCCGGAACGAACCCGGCGGGTAACACTGGCAACGTCAGGCGCCAAACCAGACATGCGCCGCCAGAACCGCAAAATCTCACACTCAAATGATTGACCTTACCCCTGTTCTTCCGCAATAATGCGCCGATACAAACGGAGGACATCCGCCATCATGCGTTGCCCACGGTGCGGTCATACGGAAGACAAGGTCATAGACAGTCGCGCATCCCGCGTCGGCGATATCATTCGCCGGCGTCGTTCGTGCGAAGGGTGCGGCCATCGCTTTACCACCCGCGAGGAAGTGGTCAAGGTGGAGTTGCATGTTATCAAACGCGACGGACGCCACGAGGAACTCTCCCGCGAAAAACTGATCAACGGCGTGGGCCGCGCCTGCGAGAAACGCCCGGTCAGCCCCGAACAGATCGAAGCACTCGTGGATGGCATCATCACCGAACTCGAGAATGAATTCGAACGCGAAGTCCCCAGCGAGAAAATCGGCGAAAAAGTCATGGAACGCCTCGAGAAGTTGGACGATGTGGCCTACGTGCGCTTCGCCTCCGTGTACCGCCGTTTCAAGGACGTTAACCAGTTCCTCAACGCAATCCAGGGAATGGTGAATAAGTGATCCTCCCCTCCAACACCCCCGACACCACCGAAGCCTGGCGCGATGACTTGGCCGACCGCCTCCTGGAACAGGCGCCCGCCTTGTGCGGCAACCCCGGCCTGGCCGCTTCCCCCTCCATCTGCGAGGCCGCCCAAGGCGTCGCCGCCGTGCTCAGGGACCGCGAAACCTTCCCGCACGAACTGGATCCTCACACAACCTGCACCCTCATGTCGCACGCCCTGCAGGCCGCCGGCGAAACGTCCCTCGCCCGCCGCCTCCACCTCGCCGGAACCGCCTCGGTCTACGCCGCCTCCTGGGTCACCGCCGGTCAGGACACCGTCTGGACGCTCGATGTGAAACGCCTGGTCGCCGGGGACGGCCCCTCCATGGAACTCATCCTCTTCGAGCGCCTGCGCGCCATCCTGGGCGATTACGCCGATGTGTGGGACGCCACCCGCGGACGCGGCGTCGTCGGTCTCAAGGGCCTCAACGATGTGGCCGCCTCCATCCTGGGCTCCCATACCACCCCATCGGCCACACGCCTTCTGTCCGGCGAAATGCGCGACTACTGCGCCCGTCTTCTCGACCAGCAACGGCAGAAACGGGGATGGAGTTCAACCCCGGCTATCATGAGCGTCGAGGGCTAACCTCCCGAACGAAAGGAAATAGACCATGGTCCCGGAATCCCGTATCAAAGCCGAACTGAAACGCACCCTCAACGAAACCTCCTTCGAGGGCCTCGGCGAACGCCACCAGGGCAAAGTCCGCGAAAGTTACATCCAGGGCGACCGACGCATCCTGATCACCACCGACCGGGTCTCGGCGTTCGACTGCATCATCGGCACCATCCCCTTCAAAGGCCAGGTCCTCAACCAACTGGCCGCCTTCTGGTTTGAAAAAACCAAGTCCATCATCCCCAATCATGTTGTCTCCATTCCCGACCCCTGCGTCATGGTAGTCCACGAGTGCGAACAACTCCCCCTCGAGTTCATCGTCCGCGGCTATATCACCGGTGTCACCAAGACCTCCGCCTGGTACAACTACGAACAGGGCATCCGCCACTTCTGCGGCAATATGCTCCCCGAAGGACTGCTCAAGGACCAGAAACTCGAACGCCCCATCCTCACCCCAACCACCAAACACGAGAAACACGACCGCCCTATCTCGCGCGAGGAAGCCATCAAGGAAGGCCTCATCGATGCACGCACTTTCGATGACGCCGCCGATATCTGCTTCCTCCTGTTCGACGCCGGCGTCAAGCACGCCGCCTCGCGCGGCCTGATCCTCGTGGACACCAAGTACGAACTCGGCAAACTCAACGGCAAGTTGGTGGCGTCCGACGAAATCCACACCCCCGATTCCTCCCGCTACTGGTTCGCCGATACCTACGAGGAACTCTTCGCCGCCGGCAAGGACCAGCGCAAGATCGACAAGGAGTACGTCAGGGAATGGCTGGTGTCCCAGGGCTTCCGCGGCGATGGCCAACCGCCCGCCCTGACCGACGAGGTTCGCATCGAGGCCGCCAAACGCTACATCCAGGCCTACGAAACCGTCACCGGTCTCGAATTCAAGATCAGCGATGAACCCGCCGAAACCCGGATCACCAATAACCTGCGTAAAGCCGGCCTCCTGACATAGGATCGTTATGGCCACAGACGATATCAACCAACGGGAACAGATCGAAAACCAGGTCTGGAGCGCCATCGCGGCGTTCGAACAGATCGTGGAAACCATCCCCGATGACCGCGTCTCGCTCGAGGCCCTCTCCCACGCCTATGAACAGGTCGGCGACCTCACGCGATCCAGGGATTATCTGCTCAAACTGGTCAACGTCGTCGTCGCGGAAAACGATCGCGAGGCCGCCACCCTCCTGCGGGAACGCCTGGCTCAGCATACCGGTGACCCGCTCATCTTGAAAGCCGACGAACAACTGGAAACATTGCTGACCGCCGGCAAACCGGCCCGCGAATTTGAAATTCCCTCCGATCAAGTCCTCGCCGACACCAGTAGAACCGAGGACACCGAACGCCGCAGCTCCCATGTGGCCGCCGAACTCTCCTTTGCGTGGACCCTGTTCGAAGCGAGCCAGTTGAATCAGGAGGAATACGCCCAAGTCGCCCAGGACTTAAGCGAAATCTCCAGCAGTCAGACCCCCGTCACCTTGTCCGTCCTGCATGTGCTGCATGACCGGGCCAACCGTAACCTGGACTACATCCTGACCTACGCGGCAAAGGAATCCGGAATCCCCGTCATCCCCTTGTCCTTGTTTGATGTCCAAAGTTCCACGTTTGCTCTGCTCCCCCAGGAATTCATCGTGCGTTATGGCGCCATGGTGTTTGAACTGATGGGGCAGGACGCCTTGGTCGCCATCCTCAATCCCTACAATAAGGCACTGCGCACCCAAGTGGAACATCTCATCGGTAAACGGTGCCATTTCTTCCTGACAACTCCCGCCGATTTCGACACCATCCTCGAGAAGATGGCCAAGGCGTCACCGCCCGCCCCTGGACCCGGCGCATAAACCGGCTACTCCGTAGAGCCGCCCACCGACAAGGTTTTGGACTCTCCCTCAAAACTGAGTTTCACGCCCTGCCGGCCGATCGCCTCGACTCTAACGCCTTCAATGAGCGCCCCCGGCATCACCATTTGCCCGTTGATAATCGCGGCACCCTTGCCATCCCGAGCCGCACCGATGAGTCCAGTGATTGTCAGTCTTGGCCACGTCACCACGGTGATCTTCTGAACAACTGGCCGGACTTCCGTTGCCGTTGCCACTGTCACACCCGTCGCCGCAACAGGCGTCACCACCACTGGAGCCACCACCACAGGAACAGCCGATGTTGGCTCCGAAACCACTGCGACCGCCTGAGTCGCCGTCACCTTTGCCGGCACCAACGACGTACTGCCCGCGGTTTTGACCTTCGCCTCCTTCCGGTCAACCGCTTCCACCTTCTTCCCCACAGTGCCCGGTTTCACGGATTTGGCGTTCTTGCCGGCGCCAAAGTTGACCCCGTACAACAGCACCCAGACAATCACAGCCAGGACAAGAATGCCTCCGGCCACCGCGGCAATAAGCACCGGTACAGCCTTGCGCTCCGGGGCAGGCTCCTCGACAGGCAGATCGCCTTCCTGTTCCGGCAACGGCGGCGGAGACGCCTGAATCGTCAATCCCTCTCGCGCCTTCTCAGTCTCTTCACGCTGTTTCCGCAGTGCTTCCTCAATCAAACTCACGGCACCCTCGCTTTCCCGTCTGCCTTCTTTTCGTGTTCATCGTGCCCATGATCGTGACCGTCGGACTCGTCCGAACATACGTGTTCCGTCGTCCGGTTGACCAGCAATCCCAGGGCCTCCCTGGCCGCCGGCTCCGGCACCTTCCCGCTCCGTATCACCCTCATGCGTTGCCTAATGTAGGCGCGATCAGGAAAAATGACCAGAGCGTTTTCGTAATACCGGACCGCCTCCGTCCGCTCCCCGGCATCCTCACACAGGAATCCAAGCAGGATGTTGATTTCAGCCTTGTCCAGCAATGCCTGCCGGTCTTCTGGCAGGCCGGACGGCCAACGAACCAGCGCCGCCCCCAACTTCCGCCACCCCATGGCAAAGTTGCCATTGTGAATCGCCATACGTCCCTGCTCCTGGGGAATCCGATAGTCCGTCGGATTGTACCGCTGCGCCTCGGCCAGAACCTCGGATGCCAGTTCAGGACGATTGACGCCGCTGGCCAGCCAGAATGCCGTCACCAGAAACGCCTCCACGTTATGCGGATCAACCTTTGTCGCCATCTGTAACCAAGGCAGAATCTCAACGGTGTTCCTGCCTTCCGCATGCCGGTGCGACCGCGGCGATAATTCCGCCAGACTCCTCTGAAACCAATCCGTGGCGACCGATTTCCGGGTTGCCCCCTCCACGCCCTTGTGGAAATATAGCTCCGCCGCCTCGTAAAGCGACGCACTCACCGCACTGCGCCCGTCCCCCATCACCTTCTGCGCCACATTTCCAGCCGTCTCCCCGTCCGGCAAGGACCCGCCCAGCCGGCAGGCCAACACAAAGGCCAATCCCCAGCAAATCGCAAGCACCATCCACGGATAGAACGAATGCCGTACTGAAACCCGATGGTTCACAGAAGATTCCCCCGGACAAACCGCCGGTGCCGATACCCCAACCATGCCAGCGTCAGCATCACAACCACCCACAACATCCCGTATGCCGCCACACTCGCCGCCACCCCCCACGACGCCGGCCCCCAGTCATGCACCAGCCGGTGCCGCACGTCGAACAACTCAACATGAGGCAGCAGATAGTACACAACCTGAAGCGCCACCCCGGACACTCCCTGCGCCTCAACCAGTAACGCCGGAACACGGGGCAGAATCAGAAAAGCCGCACCCGTTACCGCATAGGTAAGCGCCGCCGCCGCATCGCCGCCCAACCGGGTCGTAAAGGCAACCCCAACCGCAATCACAATCCCCAACGCCACCCCGTGCAGGAGAAACGCCTGGACCAGACATACCCAGTCAAAGGTTCCCCCCTTGGCCAGCACCACCCCCCACACCGCCAGGTAAAAACACGCCACCGCCGCACTCACCACCAGCCAGGCGCCCAACCATTTGCCCACCACCACCTCCAAACGCGACACCGGCTTTGCCAAAAGGACAAAGACCGTCCCTCGACTCTCCTCCTGCGGCAACTGGCGGACCGCCGTGTTCACCGCCAGCACCCACCCAAGTAGCCAGGCCGCAGACAACCCCACATCCTTGACATAACCCGATACACCCCCCAGCCCGTACACGTTCAACCCGATCGCCCCAACCAGCAATCCGGCAATCAGTATGAAAAGCACGTAGACATCCTTCCGCCTGACCATCTCCACCCACACGACACCCGCCAATGCCACAATCCGACTCATACCGCATCCCCGCCTTTCGCCTCGGCCTCGACCAGTTGTATGAACCGCCGCTCAAGACTCCCGCCCGGTCCCGTAATCCGGTCCATCGGTCCCTCCGCCACCATCCGCCCATTCACCAGAATCCCGATCCGGTCACTCACCAGTTCCACCTCCGAGAGTTCATGCGACGAGAAGAATACCGTCTTCCCTGCGGCACGCCGTTCCGCAATGATCCGCCGGATCTCCACCCGCCCCAGGGGATCCAACCCGCCAGTGGGCTCATCCAGGATCAACAGGTCCGGATCATTCATCAGGGCTTGCGCCATGCACAACCGCTGCTTCATGCCGCGTGAGTACTCCGCCACCCGGCGCCCGGCGGCATTCGAAAGTCCAAGCGTCTCCAAAAGCGGCCCGGCACGTTTCCGGATCGCAGCCGCCTCCATCCGGAACAGTCGCCCGGTCAGCACCAACACCTCCCACCCGGTCAGGAATGCATAGGTGTCGGGATTCTCCGCCAGATACCCGATCCGGTCGCGCGCCATGGTCTCGGAAACCGGACACCCGAATAGAGCGGCCGTTCCCGCCGTGGCCTGTTGAAACCCCATCAACACGTGAATCGTCGTGGTCTTTCCCGCGCCGTTCGGCCCGAGAAACCCGAAGACACTCCCGGCCTCCACCACCAGATCCAGGTCGCGCACCGCCCGCACGATCTCCTTCCCCGACGTAAACGACACCGATAACCCATGGATCTCAATAGCCGCGTTCACACCTTGTCTCTCCTCCCCTTCTGATTGGCCACCCACTTCCGGATGAACACCAGCGGACACATCCGCTCACCGATCGGCGCATAGAAAACATTGCCGTAGGCCAGCATCCGCCGCACACTTTCCGCAGGAACCGCCGCGTCAAACGCCGCCCGCACACAAACCCCATACATCCCAATCCGCCGCTCCTCCTCCGGCAACGGCAGGGAGTCGGAACCGCCCAACACTTTGAACCCGCGCCGGCGCCCCAGCGCCATCAGCGACGGAAACGGCCAGTACAACGGACGCAACGCGGTGTCGCCCAACAGGAAACTGCCCGCCGGCGCCTCTTCCAACAACCGCCGGACAACCCGGCCCCGCCCGAAAAACCATTTCCCCGGCGACCAACTCAACACCGCCACTCCGCCCGCCTCACGCACCCGCTCCAAGGTGCGCCGCACCGGCTCGCCATCCGGAATCCCCCCATCCGTCCCAATCGCCAGCACCTCCAGCCGTTCCACCGTCACCACCTGCCGCCCGGCAATCAGGTATGCCGTCGGCATCCCGCCCACCTTGACCACCAAAGCCCCCGGATCCGCCGAAGGCTCAATGGCCAACCCGTCCGCGCAAAACCGTCCCGGATCGGACCGGACCTCGCGAAAGAAACCACAACCCGCTCCCTCCGCCAGAAACCCCATCAGCACCGCGTCGCCCCCCGCGTGTTTTCCAAGATTCTCCACCAGCGCCCGAACCGCCACACGCCAGTCGTACCCTGGATAGAAATGAACATGCCCATCCACAAGAAGTTTTGTCACACCACCACTCATCCCGATCCTCCCCCCATTAACCATTCTTCCTCCCCCATTAACCATTCTTCCTCCCTCGCTGTCACGCCCTGATTTCAACAAAAATGCCTTGCGCCACGTCGCACACCTCGGTATCAAGCAGCCATGTCTTTTCAGATCCAACCCATCCGAACCGGATCCGTCATCCTGCTATTCACCCTGCTCATGGTATTCCCCGGTTGCCGCCCCATCAGCCGCATCCCGGCCCCGCACCCACCTGCCCCTCCAGCCCCGCCTTCCGTCCCAACCGTCCTCCATTCCGTCGCTCAACCCGTCCTCCTCATCCAGGCTTCCTCATCCGTGCCCGACCCGGCGGAACGCACCTACGCACGCCGGATGGCCGCCAAACTCGCCGGCTGGCTCCGCGAGGCGGGAATACCCGTGACCCTGGCGGATGACGGGACTGCCGCCAAATCCATCACCCGGGATACCCGCGTCGTGATCCTTTACGCCAATCAAACCCTCGCGTCGGAAGAACTCCGCGCCCTCACCCGCTTTGTCGAACGCAACGGAAAACTCCTGATCTTTCACGCCGCCGACCCGCGCCTCGCCACCCTGATGGGCCTCAAAGTCTCCCCCCGCATCCTCGCCACCCGGCCCGGCCAGTGGAGCGCCTTTCGCTTCACCGCCAACCCTCCCCCCGGAACCCCCTCCCGGATCGAACAGGATTCCCTCGGCCTGCGCCCCGTCCACCCGACCGCGCCCTCCTCCTCCATCATGGCCTGGTGGGAAGATTCCACCGGACGCCGCGCCCCAGAACCCGCCTGGGTCCGGTCCCAGCACGGGTTCTGGATGTCCCATATCCTTCAGGAGGGCGACATCCCTGCCAAGAAGCAAATGTTGATCGCCCTTCTCGGCGCCTGCGATCCCGATCTCCCCAAGGTCGCCGCCGAACAGGCCATGGACGCCGCCGGAACACTCAACCGCTTCCCCAATTCCGCACAGGCCCGTTCCGCCATCGAACAGCAATCCAACCCGCTCCCGGCCAATCCCAAGGTCACCGCCTTGCTGGCTCAGGCACAACAACTCGAAACCGGAATCACTCACCTGTACCGGACCGGTCACTACGATCAAGTCATCACCAGTGCCCGCCTCCTGGATGCCGCCATCATGGAGGCGTACTCCCGGACAGCCACCCCCCGGGATGGCGAATTCCGGGGCGCCTGGAATCACTCGGGCACCGGTCTCTACCCCGGCAACTGGGAGGACTCCTGCCGCACCCTCGCCGAGAATGGCATCACCGCCCTGTTCCCTCACATGCAACGCCCCTGGACCGCCCACTACGCCAGCCGCCTCCTGCCGGCTTCACCCGTCGTCGCCACACTCGGCGACCAGTTGACCGCCTGCCTGCCCGCCGCCAAACGCCACGGCATCGAGGTCCATGCCTGGGTCATCTGCTGGAACATGGATGGGGCCCCCGCCAGCCTCCTCGCCGCCTACCGCCGCGAAGGCCGCCTCCAGGTCTCCGCCAAAGGCGAACCCCTCGACTGGCTCTGCCCCTCCGACCCCCGGAACCGCGCCTTCCAGTTGGACATCATCCGCGACCTGGCCACCCGTTACCCGGTCGCCGGCATTCACCTGGATTACATCCGCTACTACTCCCGCGAGTATTGCTATTGCTCCGGTTGCCGCCAGCGCTTTGCCCGCGCCACCGGTGCCTCCATCCGGCACTGGCCCGCCGACGTCCGCTCCGGCCCCCGCGCCGAAGCCTTCGCCCGCTGGCGCCGCGACCAGATCACGGACTGGCTCGCCGATGTCCGCCAGACCCTCCACCACGCCACCCCCACCGTCCGGTTATCGGCCGCCGTCTACCCCGGCTATCCCGGCTGCCGCGACTCCATCGGACAAGATTGGGGCGAATGGGCCCGTCGCGATCTCGTGGATTTCATATGCCCGATGAACTACACGGACAAAACAGGCCAGTTCGCCCAATGGTGCCGCACACAGTCCACCTTCGCCGGCGTCAGGAATAAGTTGCTTCCCGGAATCGGCGTCACCGCCAATGAGAGCCGCCTCGATGCCGCCGGAGTCATTGACCAGATCAACGCCCTGCGCCGCGAATCCCTGCCGGGGTTCATGCTGTTCGACGCCAACCGTACACTGGAAAAGGATATCCTCCCCTACCTCCGCATGGGCGCCACCGCAAACACCCGCTAACCGGCGCCCCTACCCCGACTTCCCCCGCTCCTTCGCCATGGCCCGGATCTCTTCCTGCGCCATCTCGAAACACGCGGGACATAACCCGTGACTGATCAACGCCAGCGAGTGCTCGGAAATGTACTCGTCCATCAACTTCCACTTTTCCTCGTCCACCCGAATCTTGCGACACTCCGCACATACCGTCAGCAGTCCACTGATGATCCGCTTCTGCTGCACATAGGTATGCCCCACCGTGATCACCGCCACCACGATGGCCGCCACCGTCAACACGCAACCCCGGAAAAGATCCGCCGCCTCCGGTTGCGTCCCGAACCAGAGCGCCGAGAGGTCCAGCACTTCGTTGACCCAAATCACCAGCACCATCAGCACGAATGACATAAACTGCCAGAAAGCCACCGTGAACAGTCCATCCCGATGGCTATGACGCCCTTGTTTCTTTTTCATGAGTCTCTCCCCCACTTTAACGAAGCCTTTCCATCCAGCACCGTAACAACACTTTCGATCAACACCTTGATTGGATAAGGTTTCTGCAGGAACAACCAGTGCTGATCCCTGATTTCCGGCCATCGCTCCTGGATATCCATGTATCCGCTCGTGAACAGGAACCGCATATCCGGCTTGCGGTTCCGTAACAGACCCGCCAACTGCACCCCGTTCCCGTCCGGCAACACCACATCCGAGAATACCAGTTCAAAATCGCCGCGCTGTTCGGTGAACATCGCCAGGGCTTCCTCCACATTACGGCTGGCATAGACCCGGAATCCATGCTCCCTCAACACCCTCACCGCAAACTGCCTCACCCCGTCTTCATCCTCCACCACCAGAACCCGTGACGCCCGCAACTTCGGCGGCACCAGCATCAACTCCTCCTGGGGCTCCTCGGCGCCAACCGGCTGATCCGCCACGGGAAAATACAACCGGAACGTCGTCCCCATCCCAACCTGACTATAAACCGTGATCCACCCGCCATGCTGCTTCACAATCCCGTAGACCATCGACAATCCAAGCCCGGTCCCCTTCCCCATTCCCTTGGTCGTAAAGAACGGTTCGAAAATGTGCGCCTTTACCTCCTCGCCGATCCCCGTCCCCGTATCCCCGACCGAAAGACAAACAAAGGAACCGGCATACGCTTCGGAAATATGCAGGACCTCCTCATCGGTCAACTTGATGGCGCTCGTGGAAATGCTGACCCGCCCGCCGGACGGCATGGCATCACGGGCGTTCACAACCAGATTCATCAGAACCTGCTCAATCTGACTCACATCCACCCGGATCGGACGGACCTGCGGCGCCAGATTGATCGAAATCTTGATGCCCTCTCCCACCAGACGCTTCAGGAATTCCGTCATCCTGTTGACAATCGCATTCAAGTCCCGCACCTGCGGATCCATCACCTGCTTCCGGCTGTAGGCCAGCAACTGCCTCGTCAGATCGCCCGCCCGCTTGGCCGCTTTGGCGATTTCCATCGCATCCTGCCGCCCGGGATTGTCGTCTTCCATCCGATTCATCAGGATCTCGTTGAATCCCAGTATCGCCTGAAGCAGGTTGTTGAAATCATGCGCAATGCCCCCGGCCAGCCGCCCCACGCTTTCCATCTTCTGGACATGTAACAGTTGATCCTGAAGCCTCTTGTTTTCCGTGATGTCGGTGGAGACACTCAAGACCGCCGGCCGACTCTGCCCCGAAGGCACAAACAACGCCTTGGTCGTCTGCAGGGTATGCAGGGTCCCATCATCCTCACTCCAGTTCGCCTCGGGAATGAACACCGGCTCCCCGGACCGAAGCACCGCCGCATCCACCTCCCGGTCCTGCTCCGTCAACGCCGTCTTTGCCCCCGCCAGCAGCTCCTCCTGCGTCTTCCCCGTCAGTTCGGCAAACCGGCGGTTGACCAGCATGATCTGCCCGCTGTCATCACGCGCATAGATGATCTGGGGAACAACATCCATAACCTGCTTCAGGTTGCGCTCACTGACAACCAGCGCCTGCTCCACCTGCTTGCGCCTGGAACTGTCACGGATGATACTCAGGATAACCCGCTCCCCCCCGATGGTCACCGGCGTCGCGCTGACCTCAACCGGGAACACCCGCCCGGATTTCGTCCGGTGCTCGGTCTCGAAGAGAATCCCCCGCGATGCCGCTTCCTCCAATTGCGAGTCAACCTCCGCCAACTGGCTGGGGGCACGGAGATCGTGAACCCTCAACCGGATCAATTCCTCGCGCGTGTACTCGTAGACACCCTCGGCGGCCTCATTCGCCTCCTGGATCAGTCCCGCCCTGCTCATGAACAGGATGATGTCCCGCGCATTCCGGCACAGCGCCTGGTACCGGTCAAAGAACAGCCGTCGCTGGATCCGGTCCGTAATGTCGCGGATCACCGCCTGCATCAGCTTCACGCCGCTTTCATTGATCGCCCTCAAACTGACTTCCACCGGAAAAGTGCTTCCATCGACCCTGCGATGCACCGTTTCAATCATCACCGAATGCTCTCGCTCCGCCCTCTGAATGGCATGGGAACAATCCGCCTGGCGGCTAACCGTCCACAACGCCTTCAGCGACAACGCCAGCATCGCCTCCCGCGTGTACCCGTAGGAACGCAAGGCGCGGTCGTTCACCTCGATCACCTGCCCGGCGCTATCCGCCAGCAGAATGATGTCATTCGCATACTTGGCCAGATTGACGTAGTGTCGGTGTAAGGCAAGCCGTTCCGCCTCCTCGCGCGCCCGGGACAACGCCAGATCCTTCCTCTGCCGATACACCGAGAATCCGAAGGCAAAGACGGCAAGATTGATGAGCGCCACCCCGGTCAGCGTCAAGAGCAGTTCCAGCATCTTTAACGTCGCCATGACCTCCTGCCGGTCCTTCTTGACGACCAACCACCACCCCGCACCCGGCACCAGGCGATTCACCGCCAGCACCGGCACCCCGCGGATGTCCACGCCACCGATCGGCCCCTCCATCCCCAACACGGCCATCGCCGCCGGGAGATTCGTCGCCGCAATATCCCTCCTCATCATCAGAGGGGCGTTGGTCGCGTTCCGTAGTTGGTTGAGATACACCACCTCATGCCCTTCGCGCCGCACCAACAGGCACTCGCCGCTCGCATCCTGCAAAGGCCATGCACGGATAAGCGGATACAACATCCGCTTCGGATCCACGCGAAACAGGAAGGCCCCCAATGCAACCCGTTCACTGCCTTGCCCCCGGAAAACAGGCACATAGAGATCGAGATGAACCTCCCGCGCCTCCGCCACCGCATGCAAGTCCGACAGTTCCACCGCCTCCCGCTCAATCGCCCGCGCCAACCCGCGGCGCCCATGGTCCCCAATGGTCGCGGCCTGCGCGTCCGATGCCAGGACCACCTCCAGGTTCGGATTTACAAACGCAACGTCCAGGAAATCATACTGCTTCACCAACCCCTTCATCCACTCCAGGGCTTCCTGCCGGATCGGACTGTCCGCCGGACTTCCCAGCAGGTCGGCGACCCACCGCCCGGTGGAGGGATTCCTCATCAGGCTTCGGCCAGAGTCCAAATGCGCCTGCCGCCATTGGGTCAGTTCCTCAACCTTGAGATCCGCAATCGCGTGCAGGGAGGCATAAGTGCTTTCCACCTGACGCTCGCGATACCGTGTCAAGGCGTAGTACCAGAGCGCAAAAACCGCTACCGCAAGCAGGACGAACACAACAAACGAACCCTTGGATACTTCCGCCCATTTCTGCCGCAGGGAAGAACCCTTCCTCAAACCCGGAATTTCAGATGGAACTTCAGATGCGGATTGCGTGACCATGGCACCCCCGTCAAATCATCCACGATGTCGTCGCCCAACACTCGAATGGTTTGCCGCTTTCCACCACCAATGTCAATTGTTATCATCCGTTGCAGAGGAACTAGCCCATGCCCGGAAGACAACTGGTAGACCCGCGCCGCGTCCGGCTCATACAACCCGGCTCCGAAATGCCGAACGCCCCGGTCATCTATTGGATGAGCCGCGACCAGCGCATGAATGACAATTGGGCGCTGCTCTACGCGTGGCAAACCGCGAAGCGACTCAACTCACCCCTCGTCGTGGCCTTCTGCGTCACGGACGCATTCCTCGGCGCCACCCGACGACACTATGCCTTCATGCTGCAAGGCCTGGAGGAAATCCGCCGCAAACTCGCCGCCAAGAACATCCCCTTCATCCTGCTACAGGGCATTCCCCCTGACATGATCACCCGCCTCGCTTCTTCCCTGAAGGCCGGGTTTATCGTCTGCGATGCCGACCCCCTGCGCATTAAACGCCAATGGAAAACCGCCTTGATCCAGTCCTGCTCCCTGCCCGTCTTCGAGGTCGATGCCCATAACATCGTTCCAACCTGGGAGGCCTCCCAAAAACAGGAATATGGAGCCTACACCCTGCGCCCGAAAATCAACCGCCTCCTCCCCGAATTCCTCCACGACTTCCCACCCCTCCGCTCCAACCCCCGTCCACCCCCCGCCTGCCCGCCATCCCCTCAACCCCTGGAACTCCTCGCCCGCCTTCACCTCGATGACTCCGTCCCTGAGGTTTCCGGGGCCCCCGCCGGCTCCGCCGCCGCCACCCACCGCCTCTCCGATTTCATCAACTCCTCACTCTCCCACTACGCCACCGACGCCAACAACCCGAACTCCGAATTCCGATCCAACCTGTCTCCCTACCTCCACTTCGGCCAGATCTCGGCCCAGCGTGTGGCTCTGGAAATTCTCCACCGGCAACCTCCCGGCCCAGCCCGCGACGCCTTCCTGGAACAGTTGATCGTCCGCCGGGAACTGGCTGATAACTTCTGCCGGTGGAATGACCGCTACGATTCGTTTGACGGCCTCCAACCCTGGGCCCGCCATACA
>CAZHRU010000038.1:0-24345 GCA_964535015.1 uncultured Verrucomicrobiota bacterium
GCTCGTACGGGTCTGTGAGGGGGGCAGGATGAAAGTCCTGTCTCTACTCGGAGCTGCGCTAGAGGCACAGAGACACAAAGAAGACGATGCAAATGTGGCGTTTATTTCGTCCACGTCATACCCTCCTTCGTCCCGCAGGCGCGGGACTACGGCGGGCAGGCCGCGGCCAAAATAAACGCCACATTGGCTTCTCTGTCTTCTCGGTGTCTCTGTGCCTCTAGCGCAGCGGGTGGTGAATTTTCCCGTTATGTCAGGATAACACCAGTGGTTTATGAGACACTACACTAAGGAGTAATCATGCAGAAACAACAGGACGCCAACTGGCAGGTGATTGAAGAGCGGTACGACGTGGCCAGGAACCGGCACTACGAATCCATCCTGGCCCTCGGCACCGGTTATCTGAGTACGCGCTCCAGTCTGGACGAGGGACTTGTCAATGACCCGCAGGCGATGGAGTACGATTGGTTTCCGGGCAACACGACACTATTGTCGGCGCCGACCAGCAAAAGCAAGTGGGGGTGTTACCTGCCGGTTCTGGCGGCGAAACATCCGTTCCGGCGCATGGGGTTGGTGAACCTGCCGTACTATCTCGGGTTCGTTCCCTGCGCGGATGGCGAGAAACTCGACATGGAGTTGTCGAAGGTGACGGACTACCGGCGCTGGCTCGATTTGCGGACGGCGACCCTGCACCGGACGCTGACCTGGACCACAGTCAGCGGATGCACCCTGGCGGTCCGGTTCACCCGGTTCATGGATCCAGCCCTGCGGTTCGTCTGCGTCCAGACCTGCGAGCTGGCGGTCCTCAAGGGTAACCCCCGGATCACCATGACCAGTGTGGTGGACAACGATGTGAGGACCAACGGGGTTGACAAGTTTGCCAAGACCGCGGTGGGGAGCCGGGATGACGGGATCATCTACTCCGATGTGGTCACCAATATCGGGAACCGGGTTGTGACGGCCAGTCTGATGCGGGCCGATAGCGGGAAACCGGCGACGTTCACCTGTGGCGGGCGTCGTGCGGCGGCCGAGATTGAGTTGGCGTTGGGTGAAGGGAGCCGGGCCACGGTGATCAAGATTTCCGCCGTGATTGCGGATGCCTATTACGAAAAAGGGCGGTTGATGGAGATTGCCGCGGAAACCCTGAACGCGGTGGCGGGGAAACCGGTGGACGAGTTGCGCCGGGCCCATGAGGAACAGTGGCGTCAGCGTTGGGAGCGGTGCGACATCGAGATTGAGGCCGACGATCCCAAACCCTACAACAGTCAACTGGCGATCCGGCAGGCGGTCTATCATTTACTTCGTGCCAAGGGCGAGGACGAACCGCGCGCCCTGGTGGACCCGAAGGGTATGATTGGCGATCTTTACTATGGCGCCGGGTTCTGGGACATGGAGATATTCATCAATCCATTCTATGTGTATACGAATCCGGTCACCGGGAAGAACACGCCCGCCTACCGGTATCGTCATCTCGACAAGGCCCGTGCGCTGGCGAAAAGTTACGGCTATCCGGGTGCGCGTTATCCCTGGATGCAGGCGGCGGACGGCGATCCCGTGACCACGATGTGGCACTATGGGGACCACCAGATTCACGTCACCGCCGATGTGATCATCGGCATGTGGCATTACGTGCAGGCGACCGGCGATCTGGACTTCCTGTATGACCGTGGCGCTGAGATGGTGCTGGAAACCGCGCGCTACTGGCACGCACGGGCCGATGTGGTGAAGGGGCGGCCCGGTTACCACCTCTATGGCGTGATGGGTCCCGATGAGTACAAGCCGCTGACCAACAACAACGCCTATACGAACTATTGCGCGCGGTTCAACCTGCGGCTTGCCGGCGAGGTGGTCCGGTTGATGAGGAAGCAGGCGCCGGCCAAACTGGCGGCCCTGCGGGCGAAGATTGGTTTGAAGGATGAGGAGTTGACGGCGTTCGACCAGGTTGCCGCCGGGTTGCCCATTCCGATGGACGAAAAGCGGGGCATTGTCTGGCAATGCGATGACTATGACACGGCCTTTGTGGACATTGATATTGACGGGATCTGGAAGGACAAGACCGTTCTCTTTGGCAAATACATCTCGCAGGAGAAGTTATTCCGGAGCAAGACGCTGAAGCAGTCGGACGTGGTGGCGTTGATGGCGGTGTTCCCCAATGCGTTCACGCGGGAGCAGGTTGAGGCGTCGTTCGACTACTACAAGCCGTACAATATCCACGATTCCTCCAACTCGATGTGCCACCACATGATGGTGGCCGCCGCGTTGGGGCGGAAGGATGAGGCCTATGAGTCGTGGTTGCGGTCGCTGGACATTGATTTCGCGGCGCTGCCGCGGGCGTCGGATGGGGTTCACTGCGCCAATGTTGGTGGCATGTGGCAGGAAGTGGTGTTCGGGTTCTGCGGACTCCTCAACGCGATGTGTTCACCGGAGATGAGTTTCCAGCCCTGTCTGCCGGACCCGATCAAACGGATTACCTTCCAACTGCAGTGGAAGGGTGCGCCGGTGCGGGTGACGGTGACGCCGAAGGAACTCAGGCTGGAGAATCGGTCTGACCGCGAAGTGACCTGCACGGTGTGCGGGGCGCCGCACAAGGCCGCGCCCGGTGCCACGGCGGTGGCGCGTCTCTGATCGGTCAGGATTACGGGACGGGCGGCGCGAGCCGCCCGTCGCGGTGTTGGGCATGGAGGCGGGCGGTGTCCAGGCCGTCGAGGACGATGACCTCGACGAAGGATGATTTTTGGTGTCCGTAACTCCAGACCACTGCGCCAGCAGCGTCGTACTCAAACAGGCCCAGCCAGTTGGCGACCACGAGGTGGCCATCCGCCAGGCGCTGGAAGCCGACGAACGAACCCTCTTTGAGGCCGGATCCGTCCAGGGTGGCCAGGACCTTGCCAGTATGGTCTATGGTGCGCAGGGTGCGGCCGCCGGGGCCGCAGGACACCAGCACCCGCTGATCATCCAGTTCGACGGCCTTGAAGTTGTTGCCGGGCACCTTGGCCCGCCAGATCTCTTTGCCATCCAGTCCGCATTCCAGCACCCATCCTTCCGCGGCCAGGATCAGGGTGCCACGTGGCGTACTGCGCAGGTGACGTATCCAGTTCACGCCGGAGAAATTGAGTTTGGCCTGCACTTGGTCCTGGCGATCCAACACGATAATGCCATGGCCCAACTTAGGATGATCGCGGATGGCCAGCAGGGTGTGGCCATCGGGCAGACGTTCGACGCTGTGGGTCCGGCCACCCAAGGTGCCCTTGTATACTTTCAGTTCCCGGCCATCGGCCAGGGCGAATTCACGATAACCGTCATCGACTGCGAGCAAGATCCGCTGGTCGCCGATTAATTGCATATCCATGCAATAGCCGCCGAAGCGAACGTTCCAGTTCCGGTTCGTATCGTTCTGGTCGACATGGTGCAGCGTGAGGGTGCCATCGTCCACCGCCAGGAACCACCGTAGGTTTTCAGCAGAGCGGGTTCCAGGTAGGTCTCCATCATCGGATAGACGCCGTGTTTTCTCCCATCGATGAAAGACTTGAACCACTGCTGAACCTGGGTCAGAGGCCGTTTGCTGATTGACCGCTGCGAAACGCTGCTTTGGTCGGCCGGTTTTTGGAATGCCAAGTTGCGCGTCGGTTCGGTGGGACCGAAAACCTCGACCTAGTCCAGATGCAGATAAAGGAGACGTTTATCCTCAGGTGGTAATTGGATACGCAGGTAACGGGCCGTGATGGCGGCTGGCAAAACAACTTCCAACGGATCGTTCTTGAGTGCCCCACCGACCGGACGCCCGTCATGACGATAGCGTTCACTCCAGGTCTTGGCATCGTCTGACGTGCTGATTACCAGCCGGGCGCAATAAAGTATTACGTCTGCTGAGTCGAGACGATTATAGTTGCGAACCTTGGCAATAGGCTGGACGGAGCCCAAATCCACCTGCCACCAGGGGGGGTTCTCTTGGTCGGTGTGAAAGCCGGCCTTGCCGTTCTTCAGGCCGTCTACCGCTTCCATTGCATCGGCAGAAGGACCCATGCCCATGCACGGAAGTTTGGCCTTGAGGGTGCAATCCTGCCGCTGATAGACCAGAAACTGCAACAGGTAATCCTGCTCAATGCGTTCCCGCAAGGTGACGGGCGGTGTGTTGGTAGGTGCGGGTTCGCCAATCGAGAACAGAGTCAAGGTCAGCCAAACGGTGAGGGACAGGAAAAGATACTTCATAAGGCAAATTATGAGGGGGGGGGTGGCGGAAGAAAGCAAGGCGTTCAAGACGCGACTGAAGAGTTGTTTCGGCATGCCTTACGACACAAAAATTCCGCAGGATGTAGGACCGCACGGTGTGCGGTCGCTGGAGTTTGGCCCGGTTTGCCAATTCAGGGGCGAATAAAGAGTTGGTTTCGGCAATGTGCTTCATTTCTCCGGCTTCGTGCCCAAAGGGAGTCCTCGCTTTCATAATTTCACTCCACATGTCTCACGACACAGAATAATCCAGACAAAGGCCAAACTACAGGCGGCATTCGAAGGAATGCCGCTACTGTTGGGGGCGGGGTGATGGGCAGGTTCGATGCGGACGTTCAATGTTTGCCTCCACCGGGGCGAGCCCGGTGGGCGGCGTTGGTGTCCATGTTGCTGCGGACGTTCAACGTTTGCCTCCACCGGGACGAGCCCGGTGGGCGGCGTTGGTGTCATGTTGCGGGCGGGGACTTGGCAAGAATGCACTGTACGGAGTGGCTCGGGATTGTTTATAGTTCCACGGATGAAACCGGTAATCACTGCTTTTCTTGTGGGTCTTGGATTGGTGTGCATGTCCTGTCGTCAGCAGGATGTCCGGACGGTTACGTTTACCTGTCCCCAGGTGGTGGGTGCCCGTGCCGCGGAGGTGGTGGTGAGGGCGCTCAGCAAGGCGGATGGGGTCAGGGTTGACTCCATCCGGGTTGAGGATGGCAAGGTGACGGTGACGTATGACAGCATGAAGCTGGCCATCAAGAACATTGAATTCACGATTGCCGAAGCAGGGTTTGATGCCGGCGATATTCCCGCCGATACCAAGGCGCGCGATGCGTTCCGGGCGGGAACGAAGTAGGCACGTCTCCTCCTGTCGGGATGGCGTGATCGGGCGTTGGAGTTATTGATGATCGCGCTGGTCGAGCAGTTTCTGGATCACGTTTCGTTCGAGTGCGGGTTGAGCCCGATGACCCGGGCGGCCTATGGCAACGATCTCGCCGCCTTCTCCCGTTATTTGCAGGCCCATGGTGTGCATTCGCCCCGGGGGGTGACGCGGAAGATCCTGCTTGAGTTCCTGGAGAGCGAACGGGATCGCGGCCTTGCGGTGAACTCCATTGCGCGCCGTCTCGTGGCCATTAAGGTGTTCTTCCGGTTTTTGGTCCAGGAGAATCTGCTGGAGAAGGATGTGACGGCGGTGATGGAGTCGCCCCGGCTCTGGAAAGTGCTGCCGGGGACGCTGTCGGTGAGGGAGGTTGAGGCGTTGTTGGCGATTGTGGGGGAGGGATCGCCGTTGGCGGTCCGGGACCGGGCGATGTTGGAACTGATGTATGCAACGGGGTTACGGGTGTCGGAGTTGACGGAACTCAAGGTGGAGGATCTGCATTTCGACAGCAGTTATCTCCGGTGTACCGGCAAGGGAAACAAGACGCGGGTGGCGCCGGTGGGGGGCAAGGCACGACAGGCGGTGGAGACGTATTTGCGTGAAGTGCGTCCGAAGTATGCGAAGGAGCGGATGGTGCCGCAGGTCTTCCTGACCTTCCGGGGCGACAAGTTCAGCCGGAAGAGTGTCTGGAAGTTGATTCGGACCCATGCGCGGCATGCGGGAATCACGAAGAAGGTTTCGCCGCACACCCTGCGACATTCCTTTGCGACGCATCTTCTGGCCAATGGGGCTCCGCTGAGGATGATTCAGGAGATGTTGGGGCATGCCGATATTGCGACGACCCAGATCTATACGCATGTGGACCCGAACCGGTTGAAGTCGGTGCATCAGCAGTTTCATCCGCGGGCGTAGGGGCGGGGGGGAAGGGGAATGGGGAATGGTTAATGGTTGATGGTTAATGGGGGAAGGGGAATGGGGAATGGTTAATGGTTGATGGTTAATGGGGGAAGGGGAATGGGGAATGGTTAATGGTTGATGGTTAATGGGGGGAAGGGGAATGGTTGATCGAGAACGGTGAAGGGAGGGAGTTATGTTGCTAGGGCTTGGGCGGAAGAGTCCATACCGGGAGTTGGAGAAGAAGCTGGGTTATTCCTTTAAGCGCCATGCGTTGCTGGAGATGGCGCTGACACACCGGTCGTACCGGTTTGAGACGCGTGATGTGAAGGAAGACAACCAGCGCCTTGAGTTTCTTGGCGATGCGGTCCTCGGGTTCATTGTGGCGGCCCATCTGTATGACGCCCACGCGGAGGGGCGGGAGGGGACCTTGACCGATTTGCGGAGCAGTGTGACGAGTGGAAAGGCGCTGGGGGCGATTGGGAAGGACGTGGGACTGGGCGAGTTTGTGCGGCTGGGCAAGGGGGAGGAGGCCGCGGGGGGGCGGCAGCGAGGGTCGTTGTTGTCGGATTGTTTGGAGGCGGTGATTGGCGCGGCGTATCTGGATGGCGGTGTGAAGGCGGCGGAGCGGATCGTGGAGAAGGTGGTCATTCCGCAGTTCAGTCCCGGACGGACGGCCGACTGGAAAGACAATCCCAAGGGGAAACTTCAGGAGATAAGCCAGCGTCGTTACGGCAGGAGTCCCGAGTATCGCCGGGTGGGTGAGGCGGGGCCTGCGCATCAGAAGACGTTTGTCATCGATGCCTTGGTGAACGGGCAGTCGCTGGGGCGCGGGACGGGATCCAACCGGCGGACGGCGGAAGCCGAAGCGGCCACCGCGGCGGTCATGACATTGTTGTCTCAAACGGGCGCAAGGCGGGGGGGCGATGAGCCCGTGACTCCTGGGTGAAGGTGGTCAGAACGCTGGTTCCCATCAGCACGCAGGCGGCGATGGTTATCCACAGAAGGGTAGCGGAGCCGTGGAATTTACGCGCCAGGCGAAGGGATGCGGTTCCCCAGGCCAGGGCGAAGGCGATGAGTGCCATGGAAGCGCGTTGGGAGCAGGATCCTCCATAGTGCCAAAACAGGACGACGCGGCTCCATGGGGTGAGCGGGGTTTTCACTCCGGCCGCCTTTCCATAGGCGATGGTCAGATTGCGCCGGAGGTCCGGGCGTGATCCGGAATAACGTTCCGAGCGGAGCAATACCTGGATGGCGTCGTCGGGTTTCCCGGCAAGCAGCAAGGCGGTGCCCTGGTTGAAGAACAGGTCGGCGTTGCGAACCCCCAGATCGACAAGTTTCTGGTACGTGGCGGCGGCCTTGAGAAATGACTCCGGGGTTTGGGCGGCGGACATTTCGGTATTGGCTTCGTTCCAGAGGAACTCATGTTCGGGATCGGGTGCGGCGGTCAGGGTCGAGGCCAGCCATGGGGCGAGTAGCAGGATGGCGGGGAGGGGGCCCCGGTGCGGGCGGGATGGGCGGTGCTTCAGGGCGTTCTCGACGGCATCGAGGGTTGCCATGGAGGTTGCGAGATCCTGCGTGGATGGGGCGGGGTGCTGACTGGCGCCAAAGGTATGGTCAACATGCCGTTGCATGGCGTTGGCGAAGGCGGCGGCAATTTCTGAGGGGACATGGTGTTCCAGAAGGAGTCGGCGGGTTTCGTCCGGCGTCAGGCTGGCGGCAGGGATATCCAGGCGAAGTTCCAGATAACGGCGAAAGGCATGTTCTGCTGACGGGCGTGTTGTGTGGGTGGCATCGGTTGCTGCCGCCAGAATACGTTTGGCCGTCCCGAGTGCCCGGCGTTGCCGGACGTTCTTTACCACGGCGAAGCGACGGCGGTAGACCGTGCGGGTGGCGAGGGCGATGATGAAAACCGCCGGGCTGAGAAGGGTGAGGGTTGCCCACCGGTTGGCATGGGTAATCAAGGGAGTGCCGGTGTGCCCCGTTGGGGGGAGGCGGATGCCGGCGGGGGCCATGGCGGCCTGAAGGACCCGGTGGACCATGGCGGCCTGATTCGTACTGCCGCCGATTACCTGCGAGGCAGTAATCTCGGTTGCCTGACGCACTTTGAGTGGAATCGGGAGGGTGGTTACGACACGGTACTGACGGTTGGAGGTGTCGTAATAGGCGACTTGGACGGGAGCGAGTTCAACTGTGCCGGGTTTGCGCGGGCGGAGGGTGTAGGCGTACTCAACGGTTCCATTGTGGCGGGTGGTCTTGACGGTGTCGTCGTAGATATCGAAGAGGGAAACGAGGTTGGTTTGCAGTCCAAGTTTGGGCGGGAAGAGGTTCCGGATTTGCACAGGGCCCCCAATCGTGAGGGTGAGGGTCAGGGGGTCGCCGACGTTGCAGGTTTGGGCATCGAGTGAGGCCGCGGCACTGAGTGAGGGGCCTATGGCTCCGACATAGCAGTCAGGCCGGTCTTTTTCGGGCGGGGGTACGACGCGGACGATGGCCGCCGGGCCGACGGCGAAGATATCCCGGCCGTCGGCGGAACCATCGCGATTCACCTGGGAAGGGATGCGGCCCTTAAAGAGGACAGGGCCGAAGGTGTGGTTACCTTCGGCCTGGGGGGTATAGCGCAAGGTGAAAGCATATTCCCAGTAGGCGATGGTGTTGGTTATGAGCGATGCGCGGTCGAACCGGAAGCGTGCCGGAGTGTTCTGGAGGTTGAACATGGCGCCGAACGTGAACATATCCGGTTGGACGGTGAAGTCGTTGATGGTGAATCCAGGCTGGTCGCGCCGAATCAGGTGTTTATTGAGAAACTGGCTGATGTCGGGGCCGTTCAGTCCGTCCGGGGGCGATGTCGTGAGGAACGGGAGATTGAGATTGGGCGGGTCCTGGGAGAAGAGGGGGTCGATGGCGGCATTAGGCGGGGGTAATTTCCTGATATGCACGGCGAGTCGGATATCGAAAGGTTCATCCACCAGTACGGCATCGCGCGAGGCCATGACGGATATATCAACGAGGTCCTGGCGGGTGACTCCTGTGACGGTGACGGTGGGCCCCGGGGCGGACACCGTGGTTCCATCCATGGTGGCGGTGATGGGCCCCAGAACGAGGTCGCCGGCATTGGCGGGAGTGACCTTGTAGTGAAAAGAGCGGCCTGAAAACCCTTCCCGGCGCATTTGCCCGTTGACGATGACAATGGTTTGATGACTGATGTCCTGGCTTCCCAGGAATTCAACCTGGCAATTCCGGATGGCGGAAAGGTCCGGGGTTTCCGGGTTGGACGAACCGCCGACCTTGACCTCCAGCAACAGGGGTTCGCCAAGGTAGACGCGATCGCGGCTCGCGTTGACCTCAAGGGTTGGTGCGGCGGTGGCGGTGGCGGACAGGAGGCAGAGGGCGATGGAGGCGCATGCGGAGGACGTCCCGCGGCGCCGAGCAAAAGCCTGGCGAAGTAATCGCAGGGCGATCATGGTTACCAGTCTCTTTCAGTTGGGGACATGGGGATCTGGGATTCGCGGTCGCGCTTTTCCTGTTCGTGTTCCTTTTCCCGTTGTTTGGCCTTGTCGAGGAGGCGTTTGACATCCTCGGGCGCCATCTGGTCCTTACGATCCTGCTTCTGTTGATTCTCCGGTTGTTTCGGTTCTTCCTTGGGTTGCTGTTGGTCCTGTTGCTGTTGATCCTGCTGTTGATTCTTCTGGTCTTGTTGCGTCTGTTGCTGATCCTGTTGAGGTTGCGACTGGTCCTGTTTTGGGAGCAACTTTTCGATTTCCTTCAATACCCGGTAGGCCTCGCGCTGGTGGTCGATTGAGGTGGCGAGGTTGATTGGCAAGGACTGGGAGGCGTTCTGCTGGAGTAAAGTGGCATCCTTGGCGAGTTGAATAATCCTGGTCCGAGTTTCGGGTGTGATCAGTTGCTTGACGGTATTGGTGCCGGTGGCGGAGGCCGTTCCATTGGTGCCATCGGGAGGCGGTTGCGGGGCATTGAGGCCTTCGGGGGGGACTTGATCGGCGAATCGGGTGGAAAAAAGTTGAGTGAGGCTGGTGGCCTCGCTTTGCTCATTGGAGACGGTTGTTCGGACTGTTTGGGTCAGAGGGGGGGTATTGGTGGTTGAAAGGGTGATGGTGTTGGTTTGGCGACGCAGATCCTCCTGCAGGAGGCCGGGAAAGGAGGCCAGACCTTTCCAGAGGTGGTAGACGGCGGATTCCACTTCAGCGGCAATGGGCGCGGCCGAGCGGTCGAGATTGCCGAGTTTTTCGACGGTATCGGTCATACGGTCCCGGATGGACTCGGCAAACATGTTGAGTTGGGCCATTTGTTGTTGAGGGGACGGGGTGTTGGTCGCGGTTGGAGGCGGTGTGGTTTGCGACATGGCCTGGAGCAGTTTGCCCTTCAGGGGGATCATCAGGTCGGAGGTCTGGTTTTGGTCGTTGGCGAGACGGTCGAGGTCACTGATCAGGGAAGGGGAGGTGTTGGTAAAGGCGGCGGGGATGGATTTCATCAATTGGCGCTGGTTCTGGAGCATGGTGTCGGCCAGTTGATCGGGAGGAGTTTGGTTGTGCTGGGCCATCAGGCGGGCGATTTTGGCTTGGGACTCGGCCTCGGGGAGTTTATCGGCGACCACGGCAAGGTTGCGGCGGCCTTCGTCAAGTGATGGGTTGAACTTCAGGGCGCGTTGGAAGGCGGACCCGGCCTGCTTGAGGTGCCGGACCTGTTGTTCGGCGGCGTCCGGGGACGGGTCGGTGCCCGGGGTGGGCGGGGTGGTTTGCGAAAGGGCGCAGCCAAGATTGTAGGCGGCGGAAGCGGCGAGGCGTCCTTGAGCTTCGCCGACGGCGCGGAAGGAGTTGGCGGCGTCGTCCTGCAGGCCGGCCTTGAGAAAGGCGCAGCCGGCGTTGAAGTCGTATGTATCGTGGTTGGCGCTGGATTGTGCGGCGGCCTTGTAGGTGGCGGCCGCCTCGGGGTACTTGCCGATCAGATAGAGGTTCTGGGCTTGGCGGGCGCCGCGGCGACCGGGCGGCACATTGGTGACGGCAACCTGGAGGTTGGTGGCGGCGGAGGAAGAGGTGGCATTTGTGGCGGCACTGGTCACGAGCGGGTGGCTCCCGAGGAGCAGGAGGGCCACGGCCAGTTCCTTCAGGCGGGGTGCGGGCGGGTTCAGGTCGCGCGTGCCGGGCGGAGATGGCGTGGGGGAGTTGGCGGGGCGACGCCGGATGGAGGCGGCGATCTGGCCCCTGCTGAGGAAGGTCACGGCGAGGAAGCAAAGGACAGCGAGGGCGAGGAAGAGTTGGTAGCGTTCGATGTAGCGGCGTTGGACGGATTCCTCCAGGTCGCGGGCGGTGAGGCGGCTGAGATGGTCGCGGTAGAGGTCGCCGAGTTTCACGTTGGCCAGTCCGACGGGGACGTAGGCGCCGCCCGTTCGTGTGGCGATGTCACTGAGAAGTTCGTTGTTCAGGCGGGAGACGACGGGGGTCCCCTGATGGGTCAGGAATTCCTTTTTTCCGGGTGCAGCGGGGAGTTGCGCGCCTTCGGGGCTGCCGAATCCGACGGTGAAGATGGCGACGCCCCGGTCGCGCGCCTTTTGAATGGCGCCTTCCAGGCGGCCGGCGAGGTCCTCGCCATCGGAGACCAGGACGATGGCGCGGTGCGAACCCGACTCGGCGTCGAAGGTTTGCAGGGCTTCCCCAATGGCATCGCCGATGTTGGTTTCGCCGACGGGTGCCGAGTCGATGCCCGCCCCTTCGAGGACCTGGGTGAGGAATCCGTAGTCGGTGGTTAGAGGGCAGAGCAGGACGGACCGGCCCCGGAAGGCAAGGAGGCCGACCCGGTCGCCGCGGACCTGTTTGACGAGGTCCAGCAGATCCACCTTGGCGCGACCGAGGCGACTGGGATGGACGTCGGCGGCCAGCATGGAGCGGGAGACGTCGAGGACGATCAGGAGATCGCGGCCCTTTTGATAGACGTTCTCGTCCTTCATGCCCCACTGGGGGCGGGCGGCGGCGATGAGGGCGAGGAGGAGGCCAAACATGAAGAGGAGCATTTGCCAGAGGCGGCGTACGGGGGCAGGAGCGGGGGCGAGACGTGCGGCCATGGCGGGAGAGACCAGGGCGTTGCGGGTGGCGAGGCGCCGGTTGACGCCGATATGCCAGAGGATTCCGGCCGTCGGCACAAGCCAGAGCATGTAGAGCACCCACGGGTATTGGAATTGCAGTGTCATTGTCAGTCTATATTACCATTTTTCCAAGCCAGGTATTCAAGGTGGCGCCCAGTATCAGGAGGATGAGGCCGGGCAGGAGAACGAGGAGGAAATGTTCGTCGTACTTATTGAACTGCTCGATATCGATGTTGGTGCGCTCCAGTTTGTCGATGGTGTTCAGGACATTCTTCAGTCCCTGCGCGTCCTTGACGTTGAAATACTGGGCGTCGGTGGACGAGGCGATCTTGCGCAACAGTTCCTCATCGAGTCGGACATTGCCATACTGGATGACTTGGCGGCCGAATGTGTCGCGTGCGGCGAAGGGGGCCCGGGTGTTGGAGCCGACGCCGATGGTATAGACTTTGACGCCGAGGGCCTTGGCGGCCTTGGCGGCGTCGTCGGGTTTGATGATGCCGGTATTGGATTCGCCGTCGGAAAGCAGGACGAGAATGCGAGATTTAAGGGATGAATTCTCAAATCGTGCGCAGCCGGTGGCGAGGGCGTCGCCGATGGCGGTGAGCATTTCCTCCTGATTCATCAATGTGCCATCGGGGCTGAAGATGTTGCGGGCGGTATCGACGCCCTTGAGAGTGTGAAGCAGGGCGCCGTGGTCGAGAGTCAACGGGACGCGGCTGGAGGCGAAACCGCCGAAGGTGATCAACCCGATGAGGTCGGCGGGGCGTTTGGCGACAAAGGCGGCGAAGGTTTCCTTGACCACGTCGAGGCGGGTGCGTTGTTTGTCCGGGGTTGAGAAATCCAAGGCCTGCATGGATCCGGAGCAGTCGACCACCATCTGGATGCCGATGGTGTCCGAGCGGCGCACGGTGCGGGAGAAGACGGTCTGGGGGCGCGCCAGGGCGACGATGATCATGGCGAGGCCGGCAAGGAACAGGATGGGGGCGAGGGGGCGCAGGAGCATGCGCCAGGAGGTGCGTTGGGCGGGGATGCGATGGAAGGGGGCAAAGAGCAGGGCCTGTTTGACCCGGCGGCGGTAGACAAACCAGATGGCGAGTGACCATGGCAGGAAGAGGAGCAGGTAGTATGGGCTTCCGAAGTGCATGGGGGGAGGCTTCAGGGTTCAGGGTTCGGGGGTTTTTGGGTAATGCTGGAGTCGGTTTCGATATAGGTTCTTGCCGTGGTAATGGCTCCGTCGACGGTCTGGCGGTCGGGGCGGAACGCGGCGTACTTGACGAGGTCGGCGGCGTTCAGAAAGGCGCGAAGTTGGCGGACCACCTCCGGTGAGAACCGGGAGTCCTTGCTGACGGCGACGAGGAATTCTTCGGTTGTTTGTTCCGGGGCGCGGATGGTGTGGGCGCGTTCGATGTAGCAGCGGACGATCATGGTCAACTCGAAGTAGAAGTCCTTGACGCGGTCCTTGGCGATCAGGCCCTGATTGAGGAGTTCGGCCAGTTCAAAGAGGGCTCGTTCGCGCGGGGACATCCGTTTAAGCATGACGGCTTTGCGGAAGCGGCGAGCGAGTTTCCAAGCGAGGTAGGCAAAGGCCAGGAAGCCGATGGCCGTTGCGGTATAGACAAGAACAGTCAAGGGGTCCGGGTAGATCCAGAGGGGGGAGATGGGTGCCGCGAGGGAAGAGGGGGTGTCTTTGACAAGGGGTTCGGATTCCAGAATGACGGGACGGGAGGGGAACCACTGTTCGCGGGGGTCCCCGCGACGGGTCCAGATGATCGGCAGAGGGGCGAGACGGTAGCGGGGGGTGATCTGGGGGGTCAGGCGGGCGTGCCGTTCAAGGATTGTGCGTCCGTTGCGGGTTTCCGGCTGGCGGTCATAGGCGCCGGCGATCAGGAAGCCTTGCAGGCGATTTTCCAACGCCGGCAGGGTGGCGATGATATTGGTGGGAGAGGCGACACGGATCGTGAGCAGGGTTTCGCGGTCCAGGCGGACGGTGGGCGGGGCGAATGTCAGTGTTACCGAAACAGGGCCGGAGGAGGACTCCTCGACGCGAGGGGGGGAGTTGGGTGAAGTGGCGTCCGGGGTTGCTTTGCCGCAACCGGAGAGCGCGGCCGTCAGGAGTGCGGCCGCCAGTAGCATGGGTTGTGGGAGACGTTTCAACATGGTCATCCCCGTGAGGCGCGGCTTTGGCGTTGGCGGAACAGTTTATGGACCTCGTCGATAAACGGCCGGGCGGTGGACAGGGTCAGGGAATCGATTTTGAGGCGCCGGAATGAGCGGGTAAGATCGGCGGCCTCACGTTCGGCCGATTTGCGGAAGGCCTCGCGCACGTGACGGGAGGAGGTGTCCAGGATCATCAGTTCCCCGGATTCAGGGTCCTGGATTTCGACGAGGCCGGCATCCGGTAATTCCTGTTCGCAGGGGTCGGCGATGGAGCAGCACACCACGTCGTGGTGGCGGGCGGTGACGCGCAATTCCCGTTCGTAGCCGGAGTCCATGAAATCGGAGATGATGAATACGACGGACCGGCGTTTCTGGGCCTGATTCAGGAACCGCAGGGCGGCGGCAAGGTTGGTGCCGCGGCGGGTTTCCTCGGCGGCGAGGACCTCGCGCACGAGGCGCATGGCGGCGGTGCGGCCCTTGCGGGGCGGGATGGACTTTTCGATGCGGTCGCTGAAGAGGATGAGTCCGACCTTGTCCTGGTTCTTGATCGCCGAGATGGCCAGGAGGCAGGTGATTTCGGCGGCCACTTCGGCCTTGGGTCGGGAGAGGGACCCGAAGGACTGGGATCCGGACACGTCGACGAGGAAGAGGATGGTCAGTTCCCGCTCCTCGCAGAAGCGTTTGACGAACGGGTGGCCCATGCGGGCGGTGACGTTCCAGTCGATGGAGCGGATATCATCGCCGGGGATATACTCGCGGACTTCGTCGAATTCGATACCGTGTCCCTTGAAGACCGAGTGATACTCCCCGGAGAGGTGTTCATCCACGAGGCGGTTGGTGACCACGCGGATCTTACCAACCTGCTTCATCAGTTCTTTGACGTTAACCGGCATTGATGGAGGATGGTTGATGGGGAATGGTTGATGGGGGAGGGTCAGGGGACGGGGATTTCTCCAAGGATTTTGGCGATGATATCCTCGCTCTTCTGCTCTTCGGCTTCGGCTTCGTAGGTAAGGATGACGCGGTGACGGAGGACATCGTAGGCGACTTCCTTGACATCCTGCGGGGTGGCGTAGGCGCGGCCATGGAGGAGGGCGTTGGCCCGGGCGCAGAGGTTGAGGTAGATGCTGGCGCGCGGGGAGGCGCCGTACTGGATATGGTGGGCGATGTCCAGTTTGTAGTCGGCTGGTTTGCGGGTGGCAAAGACGATATCGAGGATGTAGTCGCCCACCTTCTCGTCGCAATAGACCTGTTCGAGGGTCTGGCGCAGTTCGAGCAGTTGTTGTGCCGACATCATGGGAGAGAGGGTGACGTCGTTCTTACGGGTGAAGCGGTTC
Organism: uncultured Verrucomicrobiota bacterium; assembly: GCA_964535015.1. Lineage (GTDB taxonomy): Bacteria > Verrucomicrobiota > Kiritimatiellia > CAIKKV01 > CAITUY01 > CAZDUS01. The sequence goes on from CAZHRU010000038.1 coordinate 15,581, forward strand.
ATGATGCGTCGTTCATCATCTTTGGAGGGGTAGTCGAGCCGGTACTTGAGCATGAAGCGATCGATCTGGGCCTCGGGGAGGGGGTAGGTGCCTTCCTGTTCGATCGGATTCTGGGTGGCCATGACCATGAAGGGTTCCGGGAGTGGGTAGGTTTTGTCGCCGATGGTAACCTGGCGTTCCTGCATGGCTTCCAGGAGGGCCGACTGGACCTTGGCCGGGGCGCGGTTGATCTCATCGGCGAGAAGCAGGTTGGTAAAGATCGGGACCAGGCGCGGGGTAAAGGTGCCCTCGCGGGGATTGTAGATCATGGTGCCGACGACATCGGCGGGTAGCAGGTCGGGGGTGAAACTGATGCGTTGGAACTTCAGTCCGAGTGCCTGCGAGAGGGTTTTGACGGCGGTGGTCTTGGCGAGACCGGGGACCCCCTCGAGGAGGATGTGCCCGTTGGCAATCAGGGCGATCATCATCCGGTCGAGGAGCCGATCCTGGCCCACCATGACTTTGGTTACCTCCTGGCGGACGCCTTCGATCAAGGCTTTTTGCTGGGCGATCAGGTTGGTCGTGGCGGCGATATTCGTTTCCATGGCGGGTTCCTTTCGATAGTTCAGTTGGTCGACCGGAGGTCGGTGTTACACGTCAGTTCAATTGGCTTCCGGTTTCTTTTCCTCAGGTTTGGGTTTGTCCTTCAAGAGGTCGGCGTACCCCATAACCAATGATTCGGCGGAATAGGAGTTCAGGCGGTAGATCCATGGGGCGAGTTTCGTCGAGAGCCGTTTGGTATCGGCGGCCAGTTTCTCATTCAGATCCGCCTGCGCCTTGGCCGTCTGATTCGTGGCGTCGGCGCCGGTCGGGGTGGGGGGCGGGGTAAACGCGACGGAGAGGCGGGCGTAGTATTGGGAATCCGGTGGTGAGGACCGTCCGATGGTCACCGTGTAGGTTTCGCCCTTGAAGGTGCGGGCGATGAAGGTCACCGGCTTATCGAGTCCCAGGGAGGCGGGTGCGGCTGCAGGGTCGGCGATGTCATCGAACCGGGTGTAGTTGAGGGCGGAGGTCAGTCGGGTCAGGCCCGGCGCGTCCGCTTCCTTGCCGTCTGGAATGGTGGGCAGGGTAAAGTCGGTGGTGCCGGACGCTCGTTTCAGGGAGATGGCGCCGTTGGTGGCGCCGCTGATTTCGATGGAGGCGATATCTTCGGGTTTAACGCTGACGAAATCCTCATCCATCCACTGGCGCGGGGTGGCGATGGCTTCCGAGAGTGTGTCGCCCACGAGATGGATGGCGCCTTTGCTGGTGGCAATGAAGCGGCCATCGGGAAAACTTCCATAGGGTTCGGGTTGCGGGCCGGAGGAGGGGCGCTGGCGTTCCTTGCCCAGTGACAAGGTTTCCAGGGATTTGCCGGTCTTATCCTTCAGGTCGAGGATGGCGGGTTGTTCCGCGGAATCGATGCCGGGGTCCGACTGCAGGTGCAACTCGCGGCGTTGCTGGGGGGTGGCCCGGACGGACTGGAGTGTCTTCAGGTCAGCCAGTTTGGTCAACAGATCCCTGATCTTTCCGAAGTCCGCGGGATAGTTGTGGTGATTGGTGACGCGCCACAGGCCGTCAACCCTGGCGACGGTTGCGGTGGCGTCGGGGGTCCGGATGTCGATGGTCTGAACATCGTTGATGGCCAGGGCGGGGAGGACTTTCGCGCCCACTGGGGAGCCGCCGGTTGCCGACGGTTTCCTTGTTGCGAGTTTGGCCGCGGCGACGAGGATGGCGGCGATGAGGGTTAGCACCAGAAGTTGTTTGATCTTCATAGGGTAAGTGACTCCTTCAGTGTTTGACAGTTTTGCGAATGACGGCAAAGAGAAGACCTGCCGCAGCCACGAGGATGGGGACGAGCAGGATATTGATCAGTTTTACCTTCATGCCGAGGGATTCTATGCCTTCCCGCAGGTTACGGCGGACCTTCTTGAGGTCGGCCCGGTATTTGAGAACTTCCTGGCGGAATCCGTTCAGTTCCCTGGCCTGTTCGGGGCTCATGACAAAGCGTTGCTTGTCATCCTTCTGGCGTTGGAGTTCCTCCATGCGTTGCTGGGTGGAGCGGAGGCGTTCCTCGATCATCTGTTCCTGCTGCATCCATTTCCCCTGGGCCTCGGCCTCGAGGGCGAGGACGCGCGAGAAGGGGCGTTGGGTGCGACCGCGGCAGCGGATGCCGATCAAGTCGGAACTGCCGGCTTGTTGTTCAACCAGGTTGGCGAACAGGTTCAGGTTATCGTTGATCGGTTGCATGACGCCGAAGAAACCGAGGTCGCGTACCGAGAACTCGTTACTCAGGAGATCGGCATCGGCCACGAGGATGACGGTGCCGGGGGTTTTGGATTCCTTGAGGCCGGTCTGGGTGGCGGCCATCTGGTTGGTGCTGTCGGGAGTTGCGGGCATGCCGGCCGGGAAGGCGGATTTGAAGGTGCCCTGAAGGCGGATGGCGAGGTTGTATTGTTTATGTCCCTGTTGGAACTGGCGCTTGACCGCGTTGGGGTCGAACTGGATCATCATGGCGTCGGCCAGGACGCTTTGATCCGAGGATCGGATGAGGGGGGTTACGGTGATGCCTTCAGCCGCCTCATTGCCGAAGGCGCCGGCCATGACCATCAAGGCGGACTTGATCGGCGCGGTGACGATATCGCCCGGGGCCATGTTCGGAGCGCGGAGGCTGAGGTAGATGGGGCTGTTTTCGACCGTGTTGTTCTGGCCGCGGAGGGGTGTGGCGGCCTTGAGGTCGGCGAGAACCTTGCCCGATTCGAATTTGACGCCCCAGGCCTCAAAAAGTTTAGTAAGTGAGGAGGAGCGGTTCGCGCCCATGCCGTAGGGGTTTGAGGCGTTGGCGTTCTGATCCATGGCGCAGAGGGGGTCGACAAAGGCGAGCAACCGGCCGCCGCGGAGGACGAACTGATCGATGGCAAACTGGGTTCTGTCGCTCAGGTCCTTGGGGTGGACGACCACGAGGGCATCGATGTCGGGTTCAATGGTTTCGGTGGAAGGGTCGAGGGTGCGGAGGGTGTAATCCTGGGCGAGTTCGGAGAAGGAGGCCCAGGGCGGGGTCCGTTGCGGACGTTGTCCGGGCATCATCATGGGCGGCGGGGAGGAGCCCATGACGGGCAATGTGCTCAACACGCCGACGACGGGTTTTTTCGGCGTCGAGACGCGGTAGAGCATGCGGGTGACATTATACTCCAGCAGTTCCTCGGTGCTCGGGTCGATTAGCGGGATTGCCGCCTGCGTATCACCGGAGACGGCCACCAGACCCAGGTAGATCATGCCGCCGGAGCGGGGGATGGGTTGACCGTTGATACCGAACCGCATGGCCAGATCCTCGGCGTCCGAGTCCGGTTTCGGGTCGTATTTTTCGAGGGTGATGTGGCCGCTTCCCGCGGCTTCGTACTCCTTAAGGAGATCCTCGACCTGCCGGGCAAAGTCCTTGAGCGGGGTTGGGACTTCCGGGGAACTGGCGTTGAAGAAGAACATCAAGGTGACGTCGCGGTCCAGTTTCGAAAGGATCTTCCGGGTGCCGTCGGAGAGGGTGTAGAGTTTCTCCTCGGTCAGGTCCTGCCGGAGCCGGAACTGGCCGACGATGATATTGATGGTCACCAGGATGACCAGGAAGACGATCAGGCCGGCGAAGCCGCCGCTGATTTTCCAGAATCGGTTCATTGTTGATTTCATTTCCATTGATTTTACCTCGAGGTGTGGGTTGAAAGGTTAGTAGCGGGGGTCAGCCGGCTTTACGGTTTTCCAGGACCAGTTGGGTGGCGAACAGCATGAAGGCGATGATGCTGACGTAATACACCAGGTCGCGAAGGGCCACGACGCCGCGCTGGATATTATCGTAGTGGGGCATGAAGCTGAACGAGGTGACGCCCTGGAGCAGCCATTGGAGGCCGGGGTTATCCTGCACGGCATGGATGATGAAATCCGTGACGGGTGGCCAGCCGGCCAGCAGGAGGAACAGGCAGATGACGACCGACAGCACGAAGCTGATCACCTGATTGCGGGTCATGGCCGAGGTGAGAATGCCCACGGACAGGTAGGTGCCGGCCAGGAGGAAACTCCCCAGGTACCCGGTCACGATGACGCCGGGATCCGGTTCGCCGAGGTAGAGGGTTGTGAGAACGATGGGGAAGGTTAGGGCAAGGGCGATGGCCAGGAAGGCCCAGGCGGCGAGGAATTTTCCAAGGATGGCCTGGAACAGTGTGACTGGCATGGTCAGCAGCAGTTCGATGGTGCCGGCGCGGCGCTCCTCGGCCCAGAGCCGCATGGCGGAGGCGGGCACGAGGATCAGGTAGACCCAGGGGTGCCACCAGAAGAAGGCGCGCAAGTCGGCCTGGCCGTTTTCATAGTAGCGGCCGACGGCGAAGGTTAGGAAGGCGGTGAGCATGAGGAACACCACCAGAAATACATAGGCCACGGGCGATTCGAAGTAGGACTTCAATTCCCGTTTCAAGATGGCTTTGGTGTTATGAGTGCAATCCATGTTGTGTTATCTCCTTGGGGTCAAGTTCAGTTACGGGTGGTTTCGTCGCCCAGAGTCAGTTCGCGGAAGACGTCATCGAGCCGGCCTTCGATCAGTTTCAGGCCGGTGGGATGCCAGTCGCGTTGTTTGACCAGTTGGGTGACATCGGCGAACAGGCGGCTCGGGTCGCGGGGGTAGATGGTGAACTGGTTGCCATCGGTTTCGACGCGGGCGGCGGAATGCAGTGAGCGCAATTCCGTTGCGATCTGGTCCGAGGGATGTTTCACGGCGAGTTCGACGGCGCCGTGGGAGTCGCTGTGGGCCTTGAGTTCCGCGGGGGTGCCGTTGGCGACGATCCGGCCCTTGGCGATGATGATGGCCCGTGAGCAGACGGCCTCGACTTCCTCCAGGATGTGGGTGGAAATGACGATGGCCTTGCGGGGCGCCATTTCGAGGATCATGTTGCGTACGACGTGCTTCTGGTTGGGGTCCAGGCCGTCGGTGGGTTCGTCCATAATCAGGATGGGCGGGTCATGCAGGATGGCCTGGGCGAAGCACACGCGTTGGCGATAACCCTTGGAGAGGGTGCCGATGCTTTGATGGCGGACCCCGTCCAGGTGCGCCTTGGCGATGGCGCCATCCACCTGCAGGTTGCGGGCCTTGCCGGAGAAGCCGCGGACTTCGGCGACGAAGCGTAGGAAGTGGGTTACGGTCATGTCGCCATAGACGGGTGCGTTTTCGGGAAGGTACCCGATCTGTTGTTTGGCGGCGATGACGTCGGAGATGACATCGTGGCCATTGACGACGGCGGTTCCCGACGTGGGAGGCAGGAAGCCCGTGATCATTCGCATGGTGGTGGACTTTCCGGCGCCGTTCGGCCCCAGGAATCCCAAGACTTCCCCCTTTTCCACCTTGAAGGAGATGCCCCGGACCGCATGAATGGGGCCGAATTTCTTGTGCAGTTCTCTTATTTCCAGCATACCTGTTTCTCCCTTGTTTCTTCGACTCAATTCACCTTGATGGCGCCGGCTTTCCTATCGCCTTCCTTCTGTTTGGGGATCACGATGTGGAGGATTCCGTTTTGAAAAGTGGCCTTGCTGTTGTCAGGGTTGGCGTCGGCGCCGGGCAGGCGGAGTCGTTGTTCAAAACGGGTGATGTGGCGGGCGTGTACGGTGGGGCGGGCGGTGCCGGGATCCTGTGTCTGCCGCGATTCCTGGCGGCCGACGATCAGGGTCAGGATGGAGCCATCCAGGGCCAGTTGGATATCCGACTTTTCGACGGAAGGCAGGGTGACGGTGATTTCGTACACGTCGCCGGTGTCGTGGACGGTGATGCCCGGGGTGAGGGTGAGATCAGCCCATCCTTCGTCGAATCCGTGGGCGTGTCTGGGCGTGTCGCGCAGAGCCTCTGTGAACATGCCGTCGATTTCGCGCCGCATGTCGCGCATCATGATGAAGAGTTCAGGAGGAGTGCCGCCGTCGGAGGTCTCGGGGGGAGCGGCGACGGCGGACTCCCGGGGAACGTTGAAACTGTCTCGAAACGCCTGTTCGAACAAGCGGTTGATGTGACTGTGAATGCGGGCCATCTGGCTGGACCCGTCCCACACGGTTTCGGGGGTGACGGTCGTGGGGGGGGGCGAGGGGCGATGCCAGGGGATCAGGTTGGAGAACCACCGGGAGGGGGTGGCGGCGAGGGGGGTGGGCGAATGGCGGGATGAATGCGACTGCCGTTGGTGCTGGAACAGGATGCCTAACTGGAGCAGAAGGACGGCACACAGAAGAGCAACAACAAGGGTGCCTTTCCATGGTTTGCTTCCAGTTGGCGTGGTTTCGATCATAGGGTTCTCACGTCTCGCCGATTCCAAGGTCCGACGGGACACAATTGCAGTTTACGTCCGGTAGGGGGTATAGCAGGTGGTGTGCCAAGAAGTGTTGGGTTAATGGAGAAGTGAGACGAGGGCGTTGGAATACAAGTGAATTACGGGGTGGCGGTTTGTCTGGAGGCGTGGGCGGGTTGACAGAATGTCCGGATGAAGGACAATTTGTCCGGTCACGGGTGCAGTTCGAAGACTTTGACCTCGCAGGGTTCCAGGGTGAGGGCGAACGAGGTGTCGTTCAGGGTCAAGGTCTCGTTGGTGAGTGCCTCGCGCAGGGTGAGGGGGTAGGTGAAGTTACAGGCGGCCAGGTTCGGGGCGATGGTCTGCGGGTGATAGATGTCCAGATTGGAGAAGAGGAGGAAGCCCGATTCCGATGGTGAGGGAGGGGGCCGGTAGGCACCCAGGATGGCCTCGTGGTCGTGATCGATGAAGGTGATGTTTCCCGGTTGTTTGAAGGCGGCGTGACGGGCGAGAAGGGCGTTGACGCGGGTGATGAAGTCGCTGTAGTCGGGGTGTCCTGAAAAGTCCGGGGTGTAGGAGGATCCGATGAAGCGGAGGCGTTCCTGGATGCCGTGTTCGACGCCCTGAACAAGGCCGGTCTGGCCCATGGTGTAGAGGGCGCAGATGGCATAGCGGGGAAGGGTGGCCATGGCGTTGCCGAACAAGACGGCGGGGACGCCTGTGTCGTGGGTGGTGATTGAGGTCAGGTGACGCAGGCGGCCGGACACCTTGTGCAGGTATCGGATGTAGTGGCGGAGGGAGGGACCGAAGGGGTGTTCCCATGAGTTGGCGAGGAGGAGGTTGACCCCCCATTCGGGGACGGTCTTTTCCAGGGTCAATTCATCGGTGAAGTACTCGCCCAGGATGGGCAGGTCGGGGAAGTCCTGGCGGACGGCGGCGCTGAGTTCGGTAACGAAGGGGCCGAAACTGCTGTGCAGATTGTCGAACCGGACCATGCCGCCGGTGTAGTTGGCGTAGTTGGACCAGAACAGGGCGTATTGTTTCATGTAAGACCAGATATCGTTCCGGACAAACGTATTGGGGTGGTCGTAGTGGATGGCGACCAGGTCTTCCCATCGGATCCAATCCTGCATGTGCCAGCAACCGGCGCGTTTGAGGCCGTTGGGTTCACTATCGTCGGGAATGAGCCAGTCGGGGCAGTGGGTGGCCATTTCGCTGTCGACGGCGATATGGTTCAGGACGAGGTCGAGGCAGAGGCGGATGTTTTGTTGACGGCAGGCGCGGACGAAATCCTCGAACTGGGTGAGGGTGTCTCCGGGTGCTTCGGGGTCGCGGTAGCGGTCGTCGACATCGAAGAGGTGTTTGGCCGAGTAGGGGCTTTGGGAGAGGCCCATGGGGGTGATGGGGAGGAGGTGCAGGGTATCGAATCCCATGGCGGCGATGGAGGGCAGCATGGATTTCCATTGGGTGATGGTTCCCGAGGCGTTGGGAATCATGGAGTAAAGACGGACGGTGCGCAGGGAAGGGGGGTCCACGAGGATGTAGGAATAGGGGACGCGGTCCCAACACCATTGCTGGCCGCCATCGAAGGAGTATTTGACCCGGAAACTGTAGAGGCCGCAGCGGGCTAGCGGAACGGCGATATGGAAGGTGTGGTCGTCATTGGTTTCGAAACGCAGATCCTGCCACTGGGAGGCATGGCGTGTTCCGATATTGGTATGAAGGACGACGAGGGTATTGGGAGGGCGGGAGTCCGGTCCGTTGAGGGCAACGGTCAGCGAGAGGGGTTCGTCGCGGAAGCAGCGCAGGAAGTCACGGTTTCCGTAGAGGAACGAACGTTGGACGATACCGGCGGCACCCGGGTGAAAGGGGCGCGGCATGAGTTCCGGGATATTCAGACGTTTCAGCAGTATCAGAAGGGTCCTCCTCGCCATTCCGTTCGTTGCGTCGAAGCGTATGAAATTAGACGCGGAGGTACAAGGGTTGAATGTTTCCAGTTGGGTGAGAGGTGAGCGGGCGATCAGGTTTTTGCGAGGTGCTGTTGGTACTGGGCGGCGGTCATCAAGGATGACGTTGCTGACCGGTCACAATCGGAAAGGTGGTACAGCCACCCTTCGCCGTAGGGGTCGCGGTTGATTTTCTCGGGATCGTTGGTGAGGGTGGTATTCACTTCGGTTACGCGGCCGGTCAAGGGGGCGTGGATGTCGCTGGCGGCCTTGAGGGATTCAATGACGGCACAGGCGTCGCCGGCAAAGACTTTTCGGCCAACCTTGGGGAGTTCGATAAAGCTGATTTCGCCCAGAGACTCCTGGGCATGGTGAGTGATGCCGATGACGGCGTCATCGCCCGGTTCAAACCGGACCCACTCGTGTGTTTTGGTATAAAACAAAGGGGCTTCAGGGTTTTAAGTGGGTAACCCCTACAGGTTGTGGAGAGGGGCTG
>CAZHRU010000039.1:0-24331 GCA_964535015.1 uncultured Verrucomicrobiota bacterium
AGCCCCTCTCCACAACCTGTAGGGGTTACCCACTTAAAACCCTGAAGCCCCAATTGTATTACCTGCCCAGGTTGCAGAGGAAAAAGAGAAACAACTGCTCTTGGGGTGCCTGCAAACGCCGGTGCGGGAAAGCGAATGGTTGGCCGCCAAAACTGTGTACGGAATCTTGTTGATGCTCGTTGCCGTTCTGACACTTCAGTTGCTGGGAGAACAACCCTCTTACGCCCAGGGAATGCGTTGTCTCGCGATGCTTTGCGTTGGTGGTTTCTGTTTCGGAGCCCTCGGAATATGTCTGGGCCTCTTATGCCGCAACCAGGCGAGCGCACGAACACTGGGAGTCCTCTGCTACCTTCCGTTATTGCTGCCAGCCGCCCTGTCCGACAATTCGCAGGCATTGAAAACCATCGCACCATGGTTTCCTTCCCACCAGTTTTATGAGCCGATCCGGGCAATCCTCCTGGAGGGCAGAACTTTTGGAGCATTCATGCACTCATGGACCATCCTTCTGGCCATCGGCCTACTGGCGTCTCTCGCATCCCATCGGTTGATAAAGAAACGGTGGCTGATGTCATGAAACACAATATCCATTTCCTCGCCTTCTCAACCGTTTCGTTCCTTGCCGTGGTTTCACTTCTTCCCGCGGAGATCACCGGCAATCCGGTTGCATCCTGCTCGTCGCCTGTTTGCGACTTCGGAACCCGAAGCAACCGCAACAGCACCAATCATGTCTTTGTCATCGAAAATAAAGGGCAGTCCCCTTTGATAATTTCGCACATTCGTAGCGGGTGCGGATGCACCCAGGCAACCCTCAGCACCAACACGATCTTGCCGGGACAGTCGGCGACACTCAAGGCGACCCTCAACCTGCATGGATATGTGGGACCCAAGCGGGCCACCATCTATTTACACACCAATGACCCTGTTACCCCCATCCTCCAATGTCTCTTCACGGGAATTGCCGCCAACGACGTGGACATTACCCCGCGTGGCATAGTCATCACCGCCGTTGCCGCCCAATTCCCCTCCCCCCCTGTCTCCGTCTCCCTGGTAAATAAGACGTCCTCACCCTTGAATATCACTGGCGTGTCATGGGTCGGAACCTCCAGCGCCTCGACTATAACCACCAACTCACCCGGCCAGTCCTATACCGTCACCGTCGGTCCATTTCCGAAACCGAATGTTTCAACACGCCAGGATACCCTGATCCTATCAACTGATCACCCACTCTATCCGCGTGTAGAGATCCCGGTATCCATCACCCTCACCGCCGATATTGCGGCATTCCCGCCCCAGTTGTCTTTCCCCTGGACCAACTTGACGACCACCCTGGACCCCCGCTATGTGGTCATCCGCGCCATGGACAAACAGCCATTCAACATCAGGTCAATCGAACCCTCCAACACTAATATCGCATGCCGTGTGCAGAATAAGAGGCTCGATTGGGTAAGGATTAGAATAGGCCCCTTTCCCGCCGGCACTCAACTTTCAGGAACCATCATTACGATTCGCACCGATCGGACGAACAGCGAACCGATTCAAATCCCCATCACTACAGAAGTAGAATGAAATGACCCTGGGAAAACAAAAAACGTCGCCTGCCGCCGTTTTGCACCTTGACCCGGCCGCCTCATCCCTACATAATGCGTTGGCAACACGTTTAACCATGTTCAGAGGTGTTGTCTTATGAGCCTGAATGCTTTTGTGCAGTCCTTTATGGAGAAGTTTCCGCAGGACGGACTTACGTTTGATGACGTTTCCCTCATCACCCAGTATGCCGATTTCCTGCCCGATCAGGCCGATGTCAGCAGTCGGCTGACCCGGCGAATCGGAATTAACATCCCCTTCGTCAGCGCCGCCATGGACACCGTCACGGAAAGCCCGATGGCCATCGCCATGGCGCTCATGGGCGGCATCGGCATCATCCACAAGAATCTCTCCGCCAAACGGCAGGCCGATCATGTCGCCCGCGTGAAGCACTATCTCAACGGCCTCATCCGCGACCCCATCGTCTTTCGCGCCACCGATACCCTGGAATCCATCCTGAAGACCAAACAGCAACGGGGCTTCACCTTCAGCGGATTCCCCGTCCTCGACCAGAATGACCAACTCGTTGGCATCCTGACGGCCGCCGACATAAAATTCGCTTCCGATAACAAGGCCACGGTCTCCGAGGTCATGACCTCAACCGTCATCTCGGCCCCCGCCAATACCTCACTGAAGGAAGCCTATTCCCTCATGAAGCGCCACCGCATCGGCAAACTTCCCCTTGTGGATCAGGCCGGAAAACTCGCCGGACTCTACAGTTTCAGCGACGTTCGTACACTCGTGGAAAACGTGGAACCCATGTATAACCGCGACGAGAAGTATCGACTTCGCGTGGGCGCCGCTATCGGCCCCTCCGATCAGGACCGCATTGCCGTCCTCGCCCGCGAAGGGGTGGATGTCGTGGTTGTCGACACCGCCCACGGCCACAGCAAGGGCGTCATCGACATGGTCAAGTGGGTCAAGAAGCATCATCCCGACATCGATGTAATCGCCGGCAACATCGCCACCGGCGAAGCCGCCGTCGCCTTGCGCGACGCTGGCGCCGACGCCGTCAAGGTGGGCATTGGCCCCGGATCCATCTGCACCACCCGCGTGGTGGCCGGGGTGGGCATCCCCCAAATCACCGCCATCTACGAATGCGCCAAGGCCCTCGCCGGCACCATCCCCATTATCGCCGACGGCGGCATCCGCCACTCGGGCGACGTCCCCAAGGCCATCGTCGCCGGCGCCGATACCGTCATGTGCGGATCCCTCTTTGCCGGTAGCGACGAAAGTCCCGGCGAGAAAATCATTCACCAGGGACGCCAGTATGTCGCCTACCGGGGAATGGGCAGTCTCTCCGCCATGAAAGAAGGAGCCGCCAGCCGCGAACGGTACGGGCAAAGTTCCAGCCAGGAGGATGAGTTGGTTCCCCAGGGCATTGAAGGCATCGTCCCCTACGCGGGGTCCGTCCGGAAAGTCATGATCCAGTACTGCGGCGGCTTGCGGGCATCCATGGGATACTGCGGGTGCCGGACCATCGCCGAACTCCAGCAACGTGGTCGCTTTGTCCGCATATCATCGGCCGGCGTTACCGAGGCCCATCCTCACGATGTCAAAATCATGAAGGAAGCCCCCAACTACCGGTCGTAAGGCCACCCAGCAAACTACACCTTCAGGGACTTCACGAAAGATCTCAGCGACTTCGCCAGATCCTTCTGTTTCAACCCGAAAATCAGGTTGGTCTTGATGAAGTCAAGTTTGTTGCCGATGTCATACCGGACCCCCGCAAAACGCAGGGCATACATGGCACGGGCGCGCACCAGTTGCTTCATCGCATCCGTCAACTGAATCTCGTTATTCTTGCCGCGTCCCGTCTTCCCTAGAAAAGTAAAAATGTCCGGCGACAGGATATACCGACTGGCAATGACCAGATTGGACGGCGCCTCGCTCGGCGACGGCTTCTCGACAAAATCCTGCAGCAGATACAGGTCGTCTGTTACTGGCGTTCCCTTGATGACTCCGTACCGGCTCACCTTTTCACGCTCAACCTCTTCCACCGCCACGACGGACTCCTGATACCGGTCAAACACATCCATCAACTGGCGCATCACGGGCTTCCGCCCACCATCCATCACCGTATCCCCCAGCAGAACCGCAAAAGGCTCATTCCCCACATGATCCCTCGCACACAGCACCGCGTCGCCAAGCCCCCGCAACTCCTTCTGCCACACAAAATGGATGTTCGCCAACTCGGAAATCTTCCGCATCCGCGCCAATTCCTCTGTCTTCCCCTTGGCGGCAAGTTCCGCCTCCAGTTCCCAGTTGCGGTCAAAATGCTCCTCGATCGCCCGCTTTCCTTTCCCAATCACCATCAGGATGTCCGTAATGCCGGAAGCCACCGCCTCCTCCACCACATACTGAATGGTCGGGGTATCCACAATCGGCAGCATCTCCTTCGGTTGCGATTTCGTTGCGGGCAGAAACCGCGTACCGAACCCGGCAGCGGGAATGACGGCTTTGCGAATCATGAGGGCACCTCTCCGGATGACTTGATCAGACTGGGCTTGAATACGCGAATGCCGATGGCACTGAGGGCCGACTCAAGGTTCTTGTACATCGCCTCATCCGTGTAGGTTCCAACAATGGCGCCACCCGATCCCGTGAACTTGGCGCTCGCCCCGACGGACCGTGCGGTTTCCACCATTTGAATGTTGCTGGGCCCGACATTGTAGATTTTCCGCCGCAGGTCGAAGTTCGCATTCAGTATCGGCCCTATACGATCCCCTTGGCGCTTCAACAGCAACTCGCGAACCTCAGCGGCATACCCGGCCCACTGTTCCATGGCCGCCAAAACCGCCGGGTCCTTGTTCTCCCACCGCGCCCTGATATTGCTGTGAAAGACCTCCGTCCCTTCTGCCAGGTCGGCGCGATAGGCAATGTACACGGGCGGCAACAACGCCAGATCCATCTCCTCATAGAGGCCATACCCCTGCCGATCCATCAACGCCTTGTTGAAGTCCATGTAAACCATCCCCTCATAGGCCTGGGTCACCCGATCCTGCAACCCCGCCGGTATCCCCAGTTCCCCTGTCTCCACCGCCAGTACCAAACCCGCCAGAACCGGCTTCGGGATGACAACCTGGTAAAACGACATCAACGCCCTCATGCAGGCCGTGATGATGGCACTGGAACCGGCCAAACCAACCTGGGCGGGAATATTGGTGCTGTACCGAATGGTGAAATTCCGGCTGTCCAACTGGATATGGTTGTCATGGCAGTAGTCATAGAACCGCTTGACCGCCGCCTTGAGCAGGCGAATTCCCCCATAGTACCCATGCCGCCGCACATCCCGGTGCAGGTCGTGGATGTTCATGAACCGCGAATGATCCCTCGCATTCGGGAGGATCTCCAACTCGGGCGTCTGATACAGGATGACTTCCGCATGGAAATTGCTGAAGGTAAACGCAATCGTCTTTCCGAAATATCCGTCCGACGGGTTGCCAATAAGACCCGCCCGTGGATACGCTCTGCATCGTATGATCATAACCATCCCCCAACGTTATCCCTGTTTAACCACCGATTCCCTCCCGGCACTAAACAAACGGATACTAGGCACTTCTCCCCTGAATTGCAATCCAACACCCGTGGCGAACCGGGCGCCTGCGGCGAGAGGGCACGCCCTTGCGGCTGTTTTGTCTTGAGCGCCCCCCCAATGCCCTCCTATACTCGCCACCAGTATGAATAAAACGCTGGTCATCATTCCAACCTACGACGAAAAGGACAATGTCCGTCCCATTGCCCGTAATGTCGTTGATGTGATGCCGGATGCCGACGTTCTGTTCGTGGATGCCAATTCTCCCGATGGTACCGGCGCCATTCTGGACGCGATGACCACAGAGGATTCCCGCGTCCACGTCATTCATCAGGCATCAAAACAGGGGCTCGGTCGCGCCTACATCGAAGGATTCAAGTGGGCTCTTGAGCGCCACTATGAGTTTATCTTCGAAATGGATTCCGACTTCTCTCACGATCCCGCGGAACTCCCGAATTTTATCGCGGCCGCCTCCCAGGCAGACCTCATTCTGGGATCCCGCTATATCCATGGGATCCGCATCACCAACTGGCCCTTGCGCCGTCTCCTGCTAAGCATGGGAGGTGCCCTCTATGTACGCCTCATCACGGGCATGCCTTTTTCCGACCCAACCGGCGGATTCAAATGTTTCCGCCGCCCGGTCCTCGAGTCCATCAATCTCGACCGGATCCGCTCGAATGGCTATTCGTTCCAAATCGAAATGACCCATACCGCATGGATGAACGGGTTCGCCATCGCCGAGATTCCGATCACCTTTGTTGATCGGCGCGCGGGATACTCAAAGATGAGTTCCGGCATCTTCAGGGAAGCCCTGCTGATGGTATGGCGATTGGTTCTGCGAAACGGATTTCGACGCCGTCCCCGTCGCTCACCCCCAAAGGGCGGCAGAACACCATGACCCCAACCCATCCAGCCTTGGCCACGGCGTACCACGCCCTCCGCGCCATGCGCCCCAACCATTGGACCAAGAATCTTGTGGTCCTCGCCGCTTTTGTCTTCGCCCTGGGGGATCGCACACAACCCGCTGCATCCTTGCCGTTCGTGCTGGTCGCCATTGCCTTCGGCTTGTTCTCTCTGGTGTCCAGCGGCATCTATCTGTTTAACGATATCCGGGACGTCGAAGCGGATCGCCAACACCCGCTCAAGCGCTTCCGCCCTCTCGCCTCAGGCGCCATCTCCACCCTCTTCGCAAGCATACTTTCGATCATTTTGCTCTCGGTCGGCCTCCTTGGCGCCTTCGTGATTTCCAAGCCGTTCGGATGCATAATTGCCACCTATGTGGCAGTACAGATCGCCTACACACTGTGGCTGAAGCACGTTGCACTGGTGGATGTCTTCGTCATTGCCGGCGGATTCGTCCTGCGGGCGGCGGCAGGCGGCGTGGTCATCAACATCCCGGTTTCCCCCTGGCTCCTCATCTGCGCTTTCCTGCTGGCCTTGTTCCTGGCCCTCTGCAAGCGCCGCCACGAGAAATGCCTGACCGAAACCCCCGGCGATTACCGGTCCAGCCTCGATAATTACGACACCAAACTCCTCGACCAGTTGATTGCCGTCGTCAGCGCCGCCACAATCGTTTCTTACTCAATCTACACGTTGTGGCCCGACACCACCCGCAAGTTCGGGACCCCACTCCTCTCCCTCACCATCCCCTTTGTCATCTTTGGCATCTTCCGTTACCTCGACCTCGTCTATCGCAAAGAGGCCGGAGGCCGTCCTGAAAAGGTCTTGCTGGATGACGTCCCCCTCCTCATCGACCTGCTGGCCTATGCCTTGACGATTCTGGGCGTCTTCGTGTTCGCTCGCTGACCGCCACGATCCCACTGCCATGGCCCCCCCGCGGAGGGTCATGGCGTCGGCACGGCAACGGACTCCACGGCCGTAATCTCGTCAACAGGGATCGTCCTGAAGATTCCCGGCCGGGTCTCAATTTCCACATCACCATTGGGAAGTTTGCGCCCGGCAACCCCCGAAACCACTTCCCTGGTCTTCAATCGAACGACGGTGTCAGCCACAAAATTCCGCTTCATGGGTTCCTTGAGACTCACAGTCCCGCCCTTGACGATCGCCACCGTCTTCTGGAACGAAAAATACCCTTTCTTCCTGAACTCCACCCGAAACTCCCCCACGGGAAGTTCGATCCGGAGGGTGTCCACAGTCTTCTCCCCGCGAACGGGAACAAGCCCCTTATCCTCCCCGTTCACAAAAAGACGGGTCTCCGCCTGGTCTGTCAAAACCTCCAACGTCCCCACATTGCGCGTCAAATTGAACTCCTCCGTGCGCATATCTCGGTTCTTGAGTTCAATCGATCTGGACTCCGACTCGTACCCGGCCATCTCCACCCGCACCACGTAACTCCCCGGCGGAATGCTCGCAATCGACAGCGGAACCTGCCCCCTCAATTGCTCGTTCACATATACCTTGGCCCCGACCGGGGCCCCCACCAGCGACAGCGCGGCCGGCATCGGCGTCAACTCAACCTCGATCTTGTGATCATCGCCTGCACGCAGTTTCACGGTATCCTGAAACGACGTGTAATCGGCCAGCGTCAGCACAATCTTACTCTCGCCCGCCGGCATCCGCTCAATCACACAAGGCGTTACACCTTTCGACAATCCATTCACCACAACCGCCGCGCCTTCGGGTTTCGAATTGATCACCAGACGTGCCGCATCCGAATCCAAATCGAGCATCAGTTGTTTCGGAGTACGCCCTTCCACCCTCAATTCCACCTCGCGATCCTTGTACCCCGACATCAACGCCTTGACCCGATAGACCCCGCGCGGCAGATCCGTAATGAGTAGCGGCGTCTTACCCCGATGCGCGCCGTCCACCGCCACTTCGGCGCCATCAGGACTGGAATGCACCAGCACCAACCCCATCTCCTGCTCCAACTTGACTTCGACCGCGGCCTTCTCCCCACCCACCAACATAACGGTCTTGCGCGCCGGCACATACCCCGCCAACTCCACACTCACCAGGTGCGGCCCGGAAGCCAGTCCATCGATCGTCACCGGCGATGCCTCCCTGAGAATGCCGTCGCAAACCACGGTCGCCCCTGCCGGCACCGTCGTTACCCTCAACTGCGCCACAGCCCCTTCGCTTACCCCCGTCCATACCCCAACCGACGCGGCCACCGCCAACATCCACACCCTTTGAATTGCCATGTTTTTCATGATTTCACTTATCCATTGAAAGCCGGCGTTCAACATCCACCAGTTTCTTATAGGCATTCCGGTTCCGATCATCGGAACGGTCCGGTATCATCTCGCACACCGTCCTGAGTTGTTTTGCCGCCTCACGCCAATCGCGCAGTTTGACCGCCCGTTCGGCGATAAACCAGATGTTTTCGTATCTCCGCTGCAGTTCCTTCTGGCAATCCGCCCGCACCGCCAACACCTCGCCATAGAACTCAGGTTTGGGTTCGATGGTTTCCAGATACCACTCGGCCTCCATCAACGCCCGTACGGCACCCGCAAGATTTCCGACGGCCACCTCACGCTCGTCATAAAGTTTTTGACCCAGCAAAAGACCCCGATGGGCGTACTTGATCAGTTCCGCCGGTTCAATCGCCAAAGCCGCCAGCCCCATTTCATTCTTGCTGAATTCCTCAAGTTGGGCCCGAACCTGGCCAAACACATCCGGCTCCACATGGTTCAGTACCCGGGTGCGGTGCGTGCGGCTCCTGACCGTTATACGAATGTCACTGGATTCACAGATGCCCGGCACCACCCCCTCGTATGACTCCAGTAGGTCAAAAAAGCCAAGGTTCTGGATCGCATGCGACAATTCCTGCAATAACTCCGGAGCCACCTGCTTTTCGCGCCGAATGTGCCGGTCCGTGGCAAGGTCATCCACCTGAACCACCAACCGGTTGTCGCTCACCACCATGGCATACCGAAAAATGTTGGAAGCCGATCCTTCAACCCGCTCGAACGTCATTTCGAAGTCCGGGAGCCTCTCCGCCGGCTGCTCCACAGGCGGAGGAACCGCAGGCTTCTTCCGCACTGCCGATACCAGAAGACCCCAGGGTACCCATGCCACTAACGCCACCACCGCCATCCCCCCCAAAACACCAACCAGCCACCGCCGCAACGGGGGCACCCCCCCGCGCACGTTGGCCGCTGGACCCAACCCGAGGTTGACCCCCGAATCACCCGATCCGACGCCCGCCGTCACGTCCTGATCGCCAATGACCCGCAGGGTCGTCTCTCCGACCGTCACCACATCATTCTCCTTCAGCCCGCACTCCTGGATATCGGCACCATTCACCACCGTCCCATTGGCACTGCCCAGATCACTGATCCATAGACCGGCGTCGGGCTTCAGAAACAGACGGCAATGGAAGCGGGACAAGGCCGGATCATCAATGGACAAGTCATTTCTGGAGGACCGCCCGATACGGACCCCCTCTTCGCCCACGGCGACGTTCCGTCCCTTGAGCGGACCTCTTTCAATCCGAAGATGCGCTTGCTTGCTCATCATGACTTCCCCTTACATCTGCCTCAACACCTGCAACAAAATCGGTCCTAACAGCACCAAAAACACTGCGGGAAAAATAAATACGAGTAACGGAAACAACATCTTTACCGGGGCTTCATTCGCCAGACGCTCAGCCCTCTCAAACCGTCGCTGTCGCATCTGGTCCGCCTGGATTCTCAGAATGGACGCAATCCCCACCCCCAGTTCATCCGCCTGAACCAGCGCATTGACCACCGACTGCACCTCCCGCTGATCCACCCGCTCCGCCATATCCCTCAATGCGTCCCGCCGCGTCTTCCCCAACTGGATTTCGCGCAACACCCGCAGAAATTCCTCGCACAACGCATCCAGACGCCGACGCTCCACAATCCGATGCATCGCGTTCATGAAATCCAACCCTGCCTCCACGGAAAGCGTCAGGAGATCGAGCACAAACGGGAGCGCCCGCTGCAACGCCCGGTGCCGCGCCCTCACCACCCCTCGTAACCACAGTGTCGGATAGATGTAATAACTCCCTAAGATGACAATGCAGAAGAAGGGTTGATTCCCGCGCAACGACAACCCCGCCTTGCCGGGCACCATCGCGAACAACGCCCACATGGCGGCAACCGCGAGCGTCCCCAACACCACGGGCAACAACACGCGCAGGGCCAGGAACTCCTCGGGGGTGATCGCTCCCGAGAAACCGGCGGAAACAATCTTCCGGTTTAACGTATCAGTCGCTTTCCTGAACCGCACCCCGCCAAACAACGGCGTCAAATTCGGGGCCAACGGCAACAATAGACGGAATACGAACGGCAACGGCCGCGCCTGCTTCCGGCCGTCCGCCAGCGTCACATAGGTCGCGGAGCGCAGGACCTGTGCACAGGTCCATGCCGCACACCCGGCAAAGCACGCCCACAACGCGCTAAGCCCCCAGATTACCATGTTCTGACTATCCATGCTTACACATCAATGGCAATAATTTTTCGAATTACAAGCGCCCCCAGAATTTCCAGCAAACCCACCGCCACCAGAACCGCCATCCCGGCACCCGACTTCAGAAACGCCGCCATCATCGCCGGATCCAGCATGAACATGGCCACCCCCAGCAACAACGGCATACACCCCACCACAATCCCCTGCAACCGGCCCTGCGCCGTAAGCGTCCGGATGCGCTGCTCAATCCGCATCCGCTCCCGCACCGTATGCGCTATCTTTTCAAATACTTCCGTCAGGTTCCCACCCGTCTGCCGCGCAATCTCAATCGCACCCACCATCAACGTCAGGTCGTCACTCCCAACCCGCTCCCTCATGCTCTCCAACGCCTCATCCATCCGCATCCCCACCCGGGTTTGATGCACGAACGTCCCGAATTCCTGTGAGATCGGACTCTGTCCCTCGCGCACCACCATCTCAAACGTCTGCTGAATGCTGAATCCGGCCTTCAACGCATTGCTCATGTTAACCAGACTGTCCACAAGCTGCTCGTTGAATCGCTGCAGGCGCCGCCGCTTCATTATCCCCATGACCGTCTTCGGAATCCGCCACCCGCCCGCCGCCGCCGCCCCGCCTACCACCATCCCGCTCATGAAGGATCGGCTGTCAAACCCGCCCACCAGGAAAAACCCCAGCAAGAAACATACCGCCGCACACGCCGACGAAAGTTCAAGAATCCGCCGCGGCGGGATGAAAAGAAACAGGTCCTCCATCTGGCGCGCCGTGCTTTCCGAGTAAGCGATGGCATACTCCTCCGCCGCCGAACGAAATGATTGCAATACAAAATAGGTCAGCCCCCCCAGACTAAGCATGTAAAGGAACGGCATCCCCAGCAAAACCACATTCTCGCTCATGATGCCCCCCGCCGCTGATCGAACAACCCCAAATCAATCGCCACCCCGCGCGAGGCCGCCTCCTCGATGAACGTCGGCACCGCCCCGGTGGCGCCAAACTGCCCAACCACCCGCCCCTGCGCGTCCACCCCACGCTGCGTGAATACAAAAATATCCTGCATCGTCGTCCGATCCCCTTCCAACCCCACCACCTCGGACACATGGGTGACTTTGCGCGATCCATCCCCGAATCTCGCCTCATGGATGATGACATCAACCGCCGAGGCAATCTGCTCGCGAATGGCCCTGAGCGGAAGATCCATCCCCGCCATCAACACCAGCGTCTCCAGACGCGCAATGGCGTCCCTGGGCGAGTTGGCATGCAGCGTCGTCAGCGAACCGTCATGCCCCGTATTCATCGCCTGTAGCATGTCAAGCGCCTCACCCCCGCGACACTCGCCCACCACAATCCGATCCGGACGCATCCGCAACGCATTTCGCACCAGGTCCCGGATCGTGATCGCCCCCTTGCCTTCGATGTTGGGCGCCCGGGACTCCAGCGAAATCACATGCGCCTGCTTCAATTGCAGTTCCGCAGCATCTTCAATGGTGATGATCCGCTCACGATCCGGCAGAAACGTGCCCAAAACGTTCAAAAGCGTCGTCTTCCCGGAACCCGTGCCTCCCGAGACAATGATGTTGCGCCGCGCCATCACACAGGCCCTCAGAAAATCACGCATCGCCCCTGACCACGTCCCCATCCGAACGAAATCATCGTCGCTCATCGGCGTCCGCGCGAACTTCCGGATCGTGATGCAAGGACCGCTCAACGACAGCGGATGGATAATCGCATTCACCCGCGACCCGTCCTTCAACCTCGCGTCCACATACGGCTGACTCTCATCAATCCGCCGCCCCAACGGCGACACAATCCGCTCAATGACCGCCATGACCGATTTCTCATCCAGAAATGTCCGGTCGGTCAGTTCAATCCGCCCGTTCCGTTCCGCATACACCTGCGTCGGACCGTTGACCATGATCTCCGTCACCGTCACATCCGCCAACAGGTCCTCCAAGGGCCCCAACCCAACCGCCTCATCATAGAGTTCCTTGATCAGACTCTGAGGCTCGATATCCACCGGCAATCGCGGCGCCACATCCTTGACAATCCCCTCCAATGTCGTCAGGACACGCCGGTGTAACTCACTCTCCTCCACATGCGCCGCCGTCATTCGCTTGATATCCAACCGTTCAATGAGCTCCTGGTGAATCTGGCGCTTCACCGCCTGTTTGCGGCTCACCATCCGCTCATCACGTTCCATCACCCCCGCCGCCTCCGCCACCCCCGACATCGCCACCGGCTTGATTGACGGCATGATCGCCGCTATCGGCGTCTCCGCCGGCACCGGGACCGCCACCGGCTCCGGCTTGCGCTTGTAGATGCGCAGGATGCTGCGTCCCACTTCCACATCCTGCCCGTCCAGGATTTCACCCCTCCCCCTCACTCTCTCACCCGCCACCATCGTCCGCCCGGCGCTCAGGTCCTCAATCCAGCAACTCCCCGGTCGCAGGCAGAGAATCGCATGCCGGCCCAGAACCCCTTCTCCGCCCAGCACAATCTGACTGTCAAGGTCTGCCCCCACGGAATACACCCCGGACTCCAATTCCCGGGTTTGCACCGAACCATCCTGTCTTTTGATTTCAAGGTACATCATCATGCCACCCGCCAACTCCACCCTTACGCCACCCCTCAGTTGCCCGTCTTGAATCCCATCTTCATCTGCCTCTGGATATTCAACGTCGGCAATTCCTTCTGAAGCAAGTCGAAGTTCACCTCGGGCAACTCCTGCTCAAAGGTCACGTCGCTGGGGTTTCTCAGGGATAACGTCAAGTGCCCCCGCATGTTCTCCACAAACGTCAGCAACTCCGCTTCACGCGGCGAGACCTCAAGCGTCACCGTGCTGTATCCCGAAGTGCCCCTGCCCCGATCTCCGCCTTCACCGGACCTTGCAAGCGTCTGCCCCGTCGCCAGCACCGTGACATTCTGCAGCACCGTCACCGTCACCCACTCCGTCAGTTGCGGATTTTTGCGGGAGGGAAATGTGAACGACCCCATCACATCCACCCGGTCGTTGGGGTGAACCAACCCGCTCACTCCCGCCGCCCCGCCAATCGCTATGGAAAGCGCCCGCATGCCTTTCGTCACCATCGGAGCCAACCCGTAACCAGGCCGGTAGGGAACATCCACGTAGGACCACAACAGTGTCTCACCAAGATCCAGACTGTATTTCAGTTTCTTCCCGGCAATCTCCACCACATTTTCAGGAAGAACGTTGTTCTTCCCCACCGAACGGGCCAACTCGGACTTCTGCCTCAAGTCCTTCTTCTGGATCACCGTACCGGCCGGCATGGCCCGTCCCGCCGCCACCACATCGATCATGCGGACGCCGGCCATCACCCGTTCCCGCTCCCGCGCAATCTCGCCCAGTCTGGCCTTGAAGTATTGCTGCGTAAATCCGAACGCCAGCAACCCGACAATTACCGAAATAATCAACACCATGCGTTGCTTCATAATCACCTTCCTCCCATCGTTCCGTTCTGTCCGCCCCGCCTATTTACCACCGTTAACCGGGTTTCCCCAGCGGATTCTGATCGCCGGCAGAGAATCCAGCATTGTTCCGCCCCTTTCGCAAAACAAACCAGTTCAGCATCCCCACTCGGCAATACCGGAGACCATCCATCCCGCATCAGCGATTCGCGATAGTACGCCATCACCATCCCCGGGGTATCCGGAGTCTCCGCCTGCCGCAAACTCGTACCCGTATCCGTATTGCGCATGACCCGCTTGATCACGGCCCCCCGATAGACCGGCACCCCGGCGATCACCTGATCCTGCGGAGGCTCCGTCCCGACCTTCACCTCAGGCGATTGCACCGCCACCACCAACGAGCCCCCGTCATCCGTCACCGGCAAGGTCAGCAAACGCACACGCACTCCACCATCCTTGATTTCGCCCATCCCCATACCCTCACCCCCGGAATACGACACCTGCCCGCCAATCGAGCGAATCATCCCTTCCAGCACCGCCCCCCGCTCCTCCGCCCGGATCACACTAACATCCACCTTCCTCCCGTCCACCTCCATGGCCGCCTGGTACAACCGCTTCCCGATGGCGGCATAGTCAAAACGTCCCCCGCCAAACGAGATTCCCGCCATCTTGAAAACCCGCGCCTCAACGCAAACACCCGTACCCCATGTCAACAGCAGCATCAACGTCGCTCCAAGTAGTGACCGCTTCATGCTTAATAGATCCCCTTGGTCCACACCAGCCACGCATGTCCCTCAATCTCAACAGCCTCCGCATCGTAAAGCAAATTCCGCACCACCGGCCACAACTCCACCGAGTCGTCCGCCTGCCCGTCAACCATCCCAAACAACAGATTCGGCGATGGCGAATCCGCCATCGCCGAAATGACGTTCCCGGGCCGCTGCTGTTCCAGTTCAGCGGGATCGGCATACTCCACAATCCCCAGTTGAAAGTCCGGAATACTACCAACCACGTGCCCGTCATCCCGCGAATAACGGACCCCATCCCCTCCCTCCGTCCGGTCAGCCATGTATTCAGGACCGGAAAACGGAGACACATCCGCCATGGCTTCGATAGCCGCATCCTGACGGGCCTTGTCCATCACCGCCGAATGCCGTACACCGATTGAACCAATCTGGATAATGCCGGCCACCAAAACCATGAACACCACCAGCGCGATGATCATTTCCACCATCGCCTGGCCCGCCCGGCCACGCCGGTCCACTTTCATTGGTGTTCTCCTACCCATGTCTGGTAATCCGCCCTTAATGCCCACGCCTCCGGCCGCCTCCACCGCCACCCCCACCCGGCCCCCCGGTTGTCTGGCAATCGTCGTTGTTGATGCTTAACCAGTCAATCCCGATCTGCCGGAACAAGGGATTCTCCCACGTCAGCAGTTGTTTGCAGTACCAGCACGCCGCCGCCGCTTGCGCCGTCGGGCCCGACACCATGTAGACCGGCAGATGACCCTCGATGTGCATGCGCCAGTCCAGATCGAACCCACCCCCTGCCGGTGCCGACGAGGCATCAATCGGAATCAGACGAACATCCCGGAACGCGGGTAACACAACACGCCCCGCCGTGGGCAACGTGTCTTCGTCAAGGGATCCAAAGGCCTTGGCCGCCGCCGACCAACTGATCGGACTGGGGCCTGAACCGGGCGTCAACCGTCGCGCTTCCGCCTCCACACGCGCTGCCGCATCGGCTCCGGCATAGTCGTATTGGGGTTTCACGGTGCCGGACGCCGGAAACGGCCAGTCGCCGAAGGGCGACATCGCCGTCCATGCCCCCCACCACGCCCTATCGTAGGCATACCACACCGACGTCACACTTGCCACGGAACTGCTGATCACAACGTCGCTCAAGTCCCGGTCCTGCCGGAACTGGTTCATCATCGCCACAACGCCCGGATTACCCACCACCTCCACCGTCCCCAACCCCAACCCGAAGTACTCACTGTTCATCGGGTTCGGGACAGGCAACAGTTCCGGCAACGGCGGCCACCACCCGTATCCATCATAGTTTAACAACACCTCGTAGGCGTTGTAATAGAACCAACACCAGTCCTCACCCGCAATGGCATCATAGAAACTCGGATTCAGAAGCAGATGATCACCATTGTAGTCAAGGTAGTACCGGACATTGTCAGGCCCCGCCGCCACCCCGTTGTCGGCGATGGTCTGGATCATGTCCGCATATTCCTGCCAGCAATTCGTGTAGGGTTCGGCAAACAACATCTGCCCGTCGGCCCCCAGCGATGGATACACCGTTCGCACATCTTCCGCATGATTGGACACCATCGTTGTGAAATCGGGATTGCTGTAGATCCCGTTGTTCTTGGCCACCTGCTGCGCCGCCATGAACCCGATCATCGGCCCCACATAGCACAATCGCGCCTGGAGCCCGCCAATCGCTTCCGCCGTTTCCGGATCGCCCTCGGTCAACGCCACCGCCTGCATGATATTAAGGTCACCAATCAGATTCAGGGTCTGCCCCTGCCAGCGTGCCGCCGCCAGGGCCGCCGCGTCTCCCCCATTCTGGCTCAGGGTTTTGACATACACCACCTTGTGCAGGTCAAACTGCCAGAGCGCCACGAACGCCAGAATGACGACTATCAGGATCAGGAAAATGAGCGTCTGCCCCGACCGGCTACTCACCCCATCGCCCAAGAGCAGCGAACGCCTGAAGATGTCAAAGTGCCGACGCATGGTTCACCATCCAAAATCATCAAGATAAAGCGACGCATGACTGTCCAGCGTGCTTTCCCCATCCATTTCGAACGAATCGTTGGCGTAGTACAAATGATGCAACGGATAGTTCGTTAACGACACGTTTTGATGAATGGACAGCCGCAACGTTCCATTACCCACCTCATAGGAAACCGGAGCACTGATGGTGTCCCAGTCCTCATAGTCCAGAATGGCGTCCAGTTGCCCCCAGTTGTCGCTCCCGAGATACAAGGGAATGCGCGGTTCTTCCGCCACATGTTGGGACGTCGGCCCGCCAACCCAACCCGGATTCACCAGTCTTCCTGCGTTGGGGATCGCCCCCACCCGGACCGTCTTGAAAACCATGAAGTGATTGAACCCAACCGTCTTCGCACGCGCCCCACGACTGGCCGCGTACTGCAGGACTTCTTTCGCGGCAAACAGTTGAGAGATCTGGAATACGCCAAAAAAAAGGATACAGACAATGATCAAGACCAGACAAGACTCGATCAGCGATTGCCCCGAACGCGATCCCCACCGCCCCCCGATGGCAGGATCGCCGCCCCATGCGCTTCCTGACGACCCATGGGACACTGCATCCTTACGATGCTGCTGCATTGGCTATTGGCTGATGGGGCCAGTCGCCGGCGTGGAGTTCAAATTCTTGAGGTACTGCTCCGAGGAGGTCTGGGTCGCCGTCGCCGCCGCACCCGAATCACCGCCAAGTTCCGTCACCGCACCACTCAGTTTCTGCCGGATCGTGTCGCCAAACACGCCAAAAATCGCAATCGCCGCCAATGCGATAATCGCCACGATGATAATGTACTCCACCATGCCTTGCCCGCTCTTGCTGCGCTTGTTCATCTTCTGTTTCTCCTTTAGGGGTATTCCGACCCAACCAGATCCAAGACTCTCGTTCCATATTCGCGAAATGTTCCAAGAAACACCATCAAAATAGCAACCGCCGCCATCATCATCCCGGCAACCACGAGAAATTCCACCATGGCCTGCCCGTTTCTGGCTCTTACCGCTCTAAACAACATGTCACCACCTATCAACATTAACGATGATACCTCATCCAATTATTGCATGCAACAGGCAATTTCACCACCATCAGCCCTGTCGAGCCCCCGTCACCGCCACCCCAAGCGCCGCCAGATCACCAATCTTCCCCCCTAACGAACTGGCCACCACCTTGCAACACCCCAACGGCCACTTCCAGGCGTACTTCGGCAACTTGTCCCGAATCGGCCCCATGACGAACTCACCGGCATGCACCCCTATGGTCCCCAGAACCACAACATCGGGGTTCAAGACCATGACTAACGCACCAATGCCCTGCGCCACCCGGTCGGTCAACGCATCCCACTCCGCCAGCGCCAACCGATCTCCCTCCCTCGCCGCCGCCTCCAACGCCTGCATGCTGATCGCATCAATCCCCCCCGCCTTATCAACGATGCTCGTCTGCAGTCCACCGTCCCGAATCTTGGCCTTTAACCGCTCGGCGACCATCCGCCCCCCCACGTACGTCTCCCAACACCCGCGCTGCCCGCACCCGCATAGCGGTCCATCGGGATCCAGCACCATGTGACCCACCTCCCCACCCGTGTCGGTCGCCCCCTGTATCAATTGACCGTTCACAATAACCCCGCCCCCCATCCCCGTACTGAAGGTCAGGTAAACCAGATTCCGGCATCCCCGATACTCCCCAAACAGCATTTCGGCCAGTGCACACGCATTGGCGTCATTGTTTATATAAACAGGGGCACTGAATTCCGCCTGTACCATCGCCAGAATGGGCACGTCGAGCCAACCGGGATTGTTCGGCGGAGAAATCAGTACGCCCCGCTTGCAGTCCAGCGGCCCTGGCGCCGAAATCCCGATCGCGTCCAACTTCTCCACCGGAAGACCACTCTTGTGTAGAACCGCATGACAGAGTTCGATGAGTTTCTTGCGGTAAGCCTCCACCGTGTCCGCCGCGCTCGACATCCTCGCCGACGCCTTGATCTCCCCCGTGGCCGTCCCCACACAAACCGCCGTCTTGGTCCCGCCAATGTCTATCCCCAGCAAATTCATTGCTCAACCCCCGTGATGCCGGACGTCCCGCCCCTCAACCACGAAAATCGTATTCTCCGCAATGTTGGTCGCGTGATCTCCCACACGTTCCAGATTCCGCGCAATCAGAATGAGCGCCAACGCCCGCGATACCGATGACGGATCCTTGGTCATGAGTTCGGATAACTCGGACGTAATCTGCCGGTTCAACGCGTCAATCTCGTCATCGCGTATCAACACCGCTCCAGCCAGTTTGGTATCGCGATTCACAAACGAATGCAGACTGTCCCGCACCATCGCCCGAACCAGGGTCGCCATCTTCGGAATGATTACAAACGGCCGCAACGGCGGCTCTTCCAGCAGTCTGCTTGTCTGATCCACAATATTGACCGCCTGATCCGCCAGTCGCTCCAAGTCGGAGTTGGTCTTGGCCGCCCCAAGAATGAACCGCAGGTCACCCGCCGCCGGTTGATGCAACGCAATCAACGTCAGACACGTTTCATCAATCACCACCTGGAGATGATTGA
Source organism: uncultured Verrucomicrobiota bacterium (assembly GCA_964535015.1). Lineage (GTDB taxonomy): Bacteria > Verrucomicrobiota > Kiritimatiellia > CAIKKV01 > CAITUY01 > CAZDUS01. Next base: position 19,287 of record CAZHRU010000039.1, read on the forward strand.
CCTCCTTCTCGCGCTCGTACACCATGGCAATCACCTTTTCGTCACGATCCACCAGCGCCCGCACCGCCTCGCCAATCATGGCCTCCGCCAGCGCGCTCATCTTCATCAACTGTAACTTCAACGCCTGAAGTTCCTCATCAAAATGCCGTTCCATATCCAGTCCTCTCTGTAGTTCAACCGTACCGTCCACTCACATAGTCCTGCGTCCGTATGTCCTTCGGACTCGTAAAGACGCCCGCCGTCGCCCCGAACTCCACCATTTCGCCCAAAAGCATGTACCCCGAGTAGTCGGAAATCCGCGCCGCCTGCTGCATATTGTGGGTCACGATGGCGATCGTGTAGCGGGTCTTCAGGTCCAGCATCAACTCCTCGATCCGTGCCGTGGCTATCGGGTCCAGCGCTGAACAAGGTTCGTCCATCAGAATCACTTCCGGCTCAATGGCCAGCAACCGGGCCACACAGAGCCGTTGCTGCTGGTCCAGCGGCAACTCCAACGCCGAGGTGTGCAGTTTGTCTTTCAAATGGTCCCACAGCCAGGCACCCCGCAACGACCGCTCGACAATCTCGCCCTGCTCAGACTGACTGCGCCGGCCTTCCACCCGCAACCCGAAGGTCACATTGTCCAGGATCGACAACGGAAACGGATTGGGGCGCTGGAATACCATGCCCACCCGCTTGCGAAGCACGCAAACATCAATCCCCCCACGGTAGATATCCTCCCCCTCCAGAAGGACGGTTCCATCAATCCGCACCCCGGGCACCAGGTCGTTCATCCGGTTGAGCGTCCGCAAAAGCGTGGACTTCCCGCAGCCCGAGGGACCAATCAACGCCGTGATCGATTTGCGTTTGACGTCCAACGGCACATTGATAAGCGCCTGAAACGCCCCGTAGTGCAGATTCAAATTGCGAACCGTTATGGCATAGTCGTTCATTCGGTCTTATCCAAACTTCCCGGTCACGTAGTCGCCCGTCCTCTTGTCCGACGGCACCGTAAAGATCTTCCCCGTAGGCCCGTACTCAATCATCTCCCCCATCAGAAAAAAGGCCGTTTCGTCGGCTACACGCGCCGCCTGCTTCGTGTTGTTGGTCACCAGCACCACCGTGTAACGCTCCTTGAGGATCTGGAGCGCATCCTCAATCTTGGCCGTCGAAATGGGGTCAAGCCCCGAACAGGGTTCGTCGAGCAGGATGACCTCGAGTTCCTCCATCGCCAGCACACGGGCCAGACACAACCGCTGTTGCTGCCCCCCTGAAAGCCGCAACCCCGACATGGTCAACCGGTCCTTGACCTCATCCCAAAGAAAGGCGGCCTTCAGGCTCCGCTCCACTACTTCATCCAATCGCGTCTTGCTGCGGATCCCCGATAACCTCGGACCATACACCACATTCTCAAAAATCGACATGGGCAACGCCACCGGCAACGCAAAAAGCATGCCTACCCGCTTGCGTAACCGTACCACATCATATCCAGGTTTATAGATGTCTTCCCCATCGAACAGCATCTGCCCCTCGGCCCGGATGTCGTGCGTCAGGTCGTTCAACCGGTTCAAGGCCCGCAGGAAGGTTGTCTTCCCGGCCCCCGCCGGCCCGATCACTCCCAGGATCCGGTTCGCCGGAATGTCCAGCGTCAGCCCGCGCAACGACGCCTCAGCGCCATGGAAAACGCTGAAATCCCGTATCGCCACCTTGATGTCACAGTCCTTCGTCATCGACTCCTCTTCGCAATCATCCGGTGCATCATGCCGTAGGTCGCCAGGTTGATCAGTAGAATGGAAATGATCAGCACGGCGGCTGTACCATAGGCATTTTCCGCCGAAATCCCCTCGCGCGCCAGAATGTAAAAGTGAACCGACATCGTGCGCACGGAATCAAACATCGTCATCGGCAACCGCAAGGCCGAACCGGCCGTGAAAATGACCGCCGCCGTCTCTCCAATCGAGCGCCCCACCGCCAGCATGATCCCAGTCACAATCCCCGGCATCGCATTGGGCAACACCACCTTGAGCACCGTCTCCCATCGCGTCGCCCCTAACGAGAAACTCACCTCGCGATACGCATTCGGTACGGACCGGATGGCCTCCTCGGACGTGCGGATAATCGTGGGCAACACCATGATGGCCAGCGTCAACCCGCCGGATAACAAACACCACCCCATTTTGAGCATCACCACAAAGAAAATGAACCCGAACAACCCGAAAATAATCGAGGGAATCCCCGCCAGACAGTCGGTCGCAAACCGCAATATCCTCGTAACCCTGGTTTCACGGGTGTACTCCGCCAGATACACTGCCGTCCCAACCCCCAGGGGCACCGCAATGACAATCGCCACCAGCGGCAACACAACCGTCCCGACAATCGCCGGCCAAATACCACCCGCCCGCCCCATATCCCGCGGCATCGAGAACAGAAACGACCAGTTCACCACCGGCAACCCCTTGCCCAATACAAACACCACCACAAACACCAGAATCAACAGCGTAAAAAGCGTCGCCGCCCCCATGACGCCCACCGCCAGAACCTGCGTGTATCGCGGGGGTATCCTCATTTCTTCCTCACTCCACTGCGAACCGCCGAGATCGCAACCCCGTTCAACACCATGATCACGCACAACAGCACCACGCCCGTGGCAAACAACGCCTCACGGTGCAGTCCCGTGGCAGTCCCCATCTCCATGGCGATGTTCGCCGTCAACGTCCGCACACTGTCCATCGGCGAATGCGGAATCCGCACCGCATTGCCTGCCACCATGATCACCGCCATCGTTTCGCCCAGTGCACGCCCCATCGCCAGGATGATACTCGCCACAATCCCCGACCGCGCCGCCTTGATGATCACCATGTGCACACTCTGCCACCGCGTCGCCCCCAACGCCAACGCCGCCTCCCGATAAGTGTTGGGCACCGCGCCAATGGCATCCGTGGAAATGCTGATCACCGTGGGCAGCACCATGACCCCCAGAATCACCGACGCCGCCAGAACCGATAACCCCGGTCCGCCAAAATGCTCGCGGATCACCGGCGCCAACACCATGACCCCGATAAACCCGTAAACCACCGAGGGTATACCCGCCAATAACTCAATGGTCGGCTTGATGGTTTTCATGACCGGCCGAGGCACAAACTCATTGAGGAATATCGCGCCCGCCACCCCGAGGGCCCCCCCGATCAACATCGCCCCAAACGTCACCCAGAGAGACGAAATGATCATCGGATAGATGCCGTAGAGCCCCTCGCCCGGTCGCCACTCATGACCAAACAGGAACGCACGCGGTCCATACTTGAAAACAAAGGGGAATCCCTCTTTCAAAATGAAGACGGCAATCAACAGCAGACTCGCCAGCGTCGAAAGCGCCACCAGCAACAACCCGCGCCTGACCAGTTTTTCGCCCGACAACGCCATCAATCACCATCCATGCGTCACTTCGCCCGGATCAACCCATTCTTGTGAATCATTTCCTGGGCCTCTGCATTTTGCATGTACTCCAGAAAGGCCCGGCAGGCCGGACTCGCATCCGCCTTGGACAACAGGAAAATCGGACGGACCAACTTGTATCCGCCGCTCATCATCCCCGCTTCAGTACATCCCACACCATCCACATTAACCGCCTTGATCTTGTCGCTCAACAATCCATGCGACAGGTACCCGACCGCCCCGGCATCATTCGCCACCGTCTCCCGGATCGTCCCGTTGGAATCCTGGATTATCGCGTCGTTCAGCAGTTTCACGTTCTGGACAATCTGCTCAAATGACGAACGCGTTCCGGACCCCGCCTCGCGCGACACCACCGAGATGCTTCGGTCGGCCCCGCCCACCTCTTTCCAGTTCCGCAACGTTCCGTTGAAGATTCCCCGGATCTGTTCGGTCGTCAACTCGCTGACCGGATTGGAAGGATGTACCACCATCGCAATCCCGTCCCGCGCCACAACCACGCTCTGTAGCGCCGCCGCTTCCGGCGGCAACTTCACAAGGTCCGCCATTCCAATCTGCGCCGCGCCAGACAGTGCGGCCTGAACCCCCAACGCCGACCCACCCCCCTGCACCATGATTGACACGTCCGGATGCGACGCCATGTATTGATCGGCCAACTTCTCGGCAAACGACTGAAACGCCGTCGACCCGGCCATCGTCAACGTCTCTCGCCCCTTTCCACACCCCACCCCCAGCACCCCAATCGCCACACACACACACACCATACCCTGGATCAACGTCTTCATTACGCCCCCATTCTTTTTAATTTCGGCTAAGCCATCAATATGTAGGGGCAAAACGATACCCACGCCCCTCACCAAGGTCAAGCAATGTCTCCCGACAATCACTCTCGCCACCTCTCCCATCGGTACACCCTGCGCTCGACAGGCGCACCCGCCTGCGCTATGCTTCACTCCTTCAATGACGCAAGGAGTTACTCATGAATAGCGACAAAATCAAAAAAGGCAGCGAACACGCACCCCACCGAAGCCTCCTCCGGGCCACCGGCATCGTCAAGTCCGGCGACTTCGACAAACCCTTTATCGGTGTCTGCAACTCCTTCGACGAAATCATCCCCGGTCATGCCCATTTGAACAAGGTCGCCGATCTGATCAAGAAAACCATCCGCAAGGCTGGCGGCATTCCCTTCGAATTCAATACCATCGGCATCTGCGACGGCATCGCCATGGGTCACTCCGGCATGAAATTCTCCCTCCCGAGCCGCGAATTGATCGCCGATTCCGTGGAAGCCATGCTCAAGGCCCACTGCTTCGACGCCGTCATCTGCATTCCCAATTGCGACAAGATCGTCCCCGGCATGCTCATGGGCATCCTCCGGGCCAATATTCCCGCCCTCATGGTCAGCGGGGGCCCCATGGCCGCTGGCCATACCCCCGATGGCAAGGCCGTCGACCTGATCAGTGTCTTCGAGGGCGTCGCCGCCCACGCCCGCGGCACCATGAACGATCAACAGTTGCAGACCCTCGAAGAGTGCGCCTGCCCCGGTTGCGGGTCCTGCTCAGGCATGTTCACCGCCAACTCCATGAACTGCCTCTGCGAGGCCATCGGCATCGCCC
>CAZHRU010000040.1:0-23616 GCA_964535015.1 uncultured Verrucomicrobiota bacterium
GGCGGTTGACGGTGGCGCATCTCCATCATGGCATTCGCGGCCGGGCGGCCGGGCGAGATGTGTCGTTCGTGAAAGCGGCGGCGCGCGCACTGCGACTTCCCTGTGTGGTCGGGAAAGCGGATGTTCCGGCGTTGGCGTCGCGGGACGGGGACTCCATCGAGATGGCGGCGCGGCGGGCGCGTTATGCCTTCCTGGCCGGGGTAGCGGGCCGGGTTCGTGCGGAGGTGGTGGTGACGGCGCACACGGGTGATGATCAGGCGGAGACATTTTTCCTGAAGGTGTTCCGTGGGGCGGGGCGTGGGGCATTGGGGGGGATTCGCGCGGTGGTTCCTCTGGCTGAATTGGCCCCCGGGGTTCGGGTGTCGCCGGGCCGGGAGGTGGTGCGCCCCTTGTTGGGCGCCTGCCGGGGCGAAATTCTCGACTATCTGCGGCGGCAGGGTATTGCCTGGCGCGAGGATGACTCCAATGCCGATCCGGCCTATTTACGCAATCGTGTCCGGCATGAACTGTTGCCTTTGCTGGAGCAGGGATACAGTACGGGGATCCGGGATGTGGTGCGCAAGACCATGGAGGTGTTGGCGGCTGAGGATGAATGGATGGATTTGCTGGCGCGCGAGTTGGCGGACCGGTGTCGGGTGGGGGGCGCACTGGATGGGACGATGCTGGCGTCCCATCCGTTGGCCGCCCGGCGACGAGCGATTCGTCTATGGCTGATGGGAGCGGGGGTGCCGGAGGCGTTGGTGGATTTTGATCGTGTGGCCAGTGTTGATGGCCTGTTGGGCCGGAAGTCCGGCAGTCAGAGTCTGGATATTGGGATGGGGTACCGGGTTATCCGGAGTTATACGCAACTAACCGTGAGGCAAGGCACCGTTCCCGTTGTGTTCCGTACCCGGCTTCGGATTCCGGGTGAGACGGTGATTCCTGAGATTGGCGTGCGGGTGACGGCTTCGCTGGGGCGTGGGATTGCCCGTGAGCGCGGGGGGGTGGCTGGCGCCTTGCCGGCAATGGCGACGGTGGATGCGGGAGTGTGGCGGCGCCGCGTCATGGTGGTGCGATCGCGTCAGGCGGGTGACCGGATGCAACCGTACGGCATGACGGGAACAAAGAAGGTGCAGGATATCCTTGTGGATGCGGGGGTGCCCCGCGGCGAGCGGGATGGGGTGCCGGTCTTTGAGTGTGGGGATGAGATTATCTGGATTCCAGGGTATCGGATTGCCGATGGGTGGGCGGTGGCAAAGGACGACAGTCGAGTTCTGAAACTAACCGTGGCGCGGTTGTAACATTCTCCTTGCAGTGCACTCGGGGTTGACGCATTGTTTTGCAAAAAATTCATCAAGAAAGAGGCGGGTCATGAGCAAGTTCCGGTGGGCTAATGTGGTGGTGGCGGTTTTGGCGCTGGCGGCGGGAACGGCGTTCGCCAAGGATTGGCACAAGGTGGCGGATTTGTCCGCCGGTGGTGATGCCAAAGAGGTGACGGTGAATCGTGAGATTTCGGCGATCCGGCTTGTGGCGGAAACCGCCACGGTAAACGTCCAGACGGTGGTGGTCCGGGAAGGCGCCAACAAGACGCCCTACACGGTGGCGGCGCGGCTGCCCATGAAGGATAACCATGACATCAAACTGCCCTCCAAAGTCGCGGTTTCTGGACTGCGCATCAGCGACGCGGGGCGTGGCGCCTACGCGGTGTACGTCAAGTAACGGACGCCGGCGGGTGGCGCCAAGCGCAGGCTTGTTTTTGGTGAAAACACGGACTAGTGTAGACCCGTGATCGTGAATTGCACGGGAAGTCGCGGAAGACGGTGGAACGGCGGAGAAAAGGAGCAGCGCATGAGGATTCAACGGTTGAGTTTGTGTCTGGCAACCCTGGTGTCGGTCTGTGCATGGATTGGATACGGGGCCGGGGAGGCGTACTACATTGTCAAGGTTCAGGACATGGCCAAAGAGGTGAGCACTTCTGTGATGAGCGCGACCGAGTTCAAGGCGCTGGAGAAGACCATCCAGCAGGAAAATCAGTGTTTTTCGGCGGCGGTGACGGCGGCGGCCAAGGAGTGGCGCGAAAACGAAGCCAACAAGGGAACACCGTTTCCCGGCGGGCGGGTCATGCCGCGCAAGATTCTGCCGGGGAGTTCCGAGCGGTTCAGCAGTTCGGAGAAAGCCCAGGAGAAGTTGACGGCGCTCGAGGCGTTGGAGTCAAAGAAGTTGGATCGGGAATTTGCCAAGCAAAGGACCAACAAGAGTGCCGGCAAGACCAAGGAAGAAATTGCGAGGGAAAGCAAGAAAGAGGCGGATCTGATAGCCGCGCAGGAGCTTATTCAGGCTAAGCTGGATGAGATCATTGCGGCCAAGGCCGCGGGGGCCCCGGCGGCTGGCGCCAAGGGCGCGGAACAGCCGGCTGCAAAACCGCAGCAGGGTGCGGATGCGGTTAATCGCGCTTTATAAGGTTCCTGATGACCAACGCGGTTGCCTTTGACTGGCAGACATTGATTGGCGCCTTTGAGGGCGGGCGGCTAAGTGCTTCCGGCGTGATCACCAGTGCGCTTGGCCTGTTGGTTGCCTACGTGGTGTTTTCCCTGGCACAGCGGTTCTGGGTGCGTCATTCCCTGTTACGGAGTGTTGGGGTTCAGGTAAACCTTCTGGTCTTGGCCCTGTTGACCTTGGTATGTCTGGGGCCCCTGCTTGAGCAAATGCATCCCCATGTGATCCATGGTGTTCGCGCGGCGGCTGTGTTCTTTGGGGTGGCGGTTGGACTGAAGGTTCTGGACGTTCTGGTTTTCGACATGATGGCCCGCTGGCGCAATCGTCCGCCGGCCCCCATTGTGGTCCGGGATATCGGGCGGCTGGTGCTTTCCTTGTTGGCCTTGGTGATGATTGTGAGGGGGTTCTTCCCGGGCGTGAACCTCAACGTGCTGGCGGTGTCGTCGCTCGTGGTGGGGTACATTGTTGGTAATGCGACCCAGGATACATTGGGCAACCTGTTTGCGGGGTTGGCGCTGAACGCCGAGCGGCCGTTTCATATTGGCGACTGGGTACTGGTGGCGGGGCATACCGGGATTGTTGTCGACACCACCTGGCGGGCGACGCGGTTGAAGACGAAGGCGGAGGACTACATTGTTCTGCCAAACGCGGCGGTGGCCAAGGAACCGATCATCAACTACTCGCGGCCGACCCGTTTACATGGTTGTTATCTGTCGGTGGGGGTCAGTTACGAGACGCCGCCCGGCAAGGCGAGGGAAACCATTCTGGCCGTACTGGCGGAGATTCCTGATGTGGTCCGTGATCCGGCGCCGTCGGTGTATCTGACAAGTTACGGTGATTTCTCGATCAACTTCACCATCAAGTGTTTCATTCGGGATTTCGGGAGGTTGAATCCGATTGAGAGTCAGGTGATGGAGCGGTTGTGGTATGGGTTCCGGCGGGCGGGGATTTCCATACCGTTCCCGATTCGTGATGTCCGCATGCGCGATGCGGGGGAACTGAATCGCGCGGCCGGAGCGGTGGAACGGGAAAACATTCGCGGATTGCTATCCGGGGTGGATCTCTTCCAGACGTTATCGGCGGCGGAGTTCGGTCAACTTGTGCAGGGCACTCGCGCGGTGATGTTTGGCCGGGGTGAGGTGCTGTGCAGGCAGGGAGAGACCGGAGCGGCATTTTATGTGATCCAGTCGGGGCGGGTGGCCGTCTCCGTGACGGGGGCGGATGGGGTGCCGGTGACCGTGGCCCAGTTGGGGCCGTCGGGCTTCTTCGGGGAAATGGCGTTGCTGACGGGAGAACCGCGGTCGGCGACGATCACGGCGGAGGGCGATGTGACGGTTCTGGAGGTCTCCAAAGAACTATTCGGCGGGATTTTACGCGCGGATGCGACGTTGGCCGAAAAGTTAGGGGTGGTTCTGGAGAAGCGGGTGGCGGACCGGCAGGTCAAGGTGGGGACGGGTGGCGGATCGGCGGCGGTTCCGGCGCGGGTGGCGCTGGTGGCCCGGATCCGGAAGTTCTTTGGGTTGGGGTGAGTCGGGCTTCGCAGGGGTCGGCATGTCGAGGCGGGTGCTGTGGGTAATCCTCGTGTCCTGTTGCCGGCCGGTGTTTGCGGAAAATGTGCGGAAGGAACAATGGGTATGAAAGACAAGAGTGGATTCACCTTTCTTGAGATCCTGATTGCGATGCTGATCATCAGCATTCTGTCCGGGGTGGTGGGGTTGTCGCTTTACCAGTATGTGAGGAAGGCGAAGGTTGAGGCGGCGCGGGCGCAGATCAAGACGTTGCAGACGGCAGTCCAGATGTACCGGGCGGCGCATGGCCAGTTGCCGACGCAGGTTCAGGGGTTAGAGGCGTTGTGCATGCCGCCGACGATCGCGCCGGTTCCGGAAAACTATCCGGAGGAGGGTTACCTGGAGCGGCGTACGGTGCCGGATGACCCCTGGGGGAGACCCTATGTCTACCTCATACCCGGAAGAAACAATGAGGCGTTCGAAATCCTGTGTTACGGCGGTGATGGTGAAGAGGGGGGCACGGGTGAAGCGGCGGACATCTCGAGTGCGACGTTGTAAAAACAAACTGTGCGGCATTCGAAAGAATGCCGCTACCGTGAAGCCGCGGACATCTCGAGTGCGACACTGTCAGGCGGCCTTTTCGCTGCCGGAAGTTTTGGTGGCGCTGACGGTGCTGGTGGTGGTGGTGACGGTACTCACGCGGGTCCATGTGGGAACGTTGAGGGCGGACGCGATGGCCAGGGGGATGGATGCGGCAGTGACGGAACTTGGGAACGTGGCGGCCTTGGCCGCACTTGGCGAGGAAGATGCCGCCATTGTGGCGGAGGCAGAGGCGGATGGATGGACGGCCCGGGCGGAGCGGGCGGGGTTGATGGACGGGGGCGGGGACTGGAAGGCATGGAGTGTGAGTTCGACCAACAGACCGGCCCCGACGGTGAGTGTTTATGTGCGGGGTAATCCGGCGCGTGAAGGCGGGGGAACGGAGCAACGTGAACGATCTGAAGACGGGAAATGATCGTCTGGACGCCAAGTTCAGGCGGCTTGAGGAAGTGATTCAGGGGACGGGTGGCATGGCGGTGGCGTTTTCCGGGGGGGTGGACAGCACCTTTCTGGCGGCGGTGGCGTTTCGGGTGCTGGGCGACAAGGCGATGGCCATTACGGCGGTTTCGCCGACCTATCCGGCCTGGGAACACAAGGAGGCGCAGGAGTTGGCGGCGCGGATCGGGATCCGGTATGTCGAGTTGGAATCCCATGAACTGGATGATCCGCGTTTTGTCGAGAACCCGTCCGACCGGTGTTACTACTGCAAGAAGGAATTGGTTGATGTGGTGAGGGCGACTGCGGAGGCGCACGGACTGCATGTGGTTACCGACGGGTCAACGATGGATGATTTGTGCGACCACCGGCCGGGACGGCGTGCGGCGAAGGAAGGGGGGATGCGGAGTCCGTTGCAGGAGGCGGAGTTGACCAAGGAGGAGATCCGGACGCTGTCGCGGTTGCTGGGATTGCCGACGGCGGACAAGCCGTCGTTGGCTTGTTTGGCGTCGCGGATTCCCTATGGCACGCGGATTACTTCCGAGCGGTTACAGGCGGTGGATCAGGTTGAGGCGGTATTGCGCCAACTGGGTTTCAAGCAACTTCGTGTGCGGCATCATGGCGAGGTGGCGCGGATCGAGGTGGAGGCGGGGTTGCTGGCAACGTTGTGCCAGACGGAGATTCGGGCGCGGGTGGTGGCGGCGGCGAAGGCGGCGGGATTTACGTATGTGACGGTGGATCTGGAGGGATACCGGACCGGCAGTATGAATGCCGTGTTGAGCGAGGCCGAACTGCAGCGCGGAAAACGGGACGGCTTGACCAAGTAGTATCACTATTTGTGAAGAAGACGGTAAGCCTTAATTCCTGTCCGGCTATCTTGATTTCCTCTCTTGTGGGAGGCGCGCTATGCGCGGCGATTCTTGTCCGCTTCAGGTGCCCGCCTTTGGGCCCGCGGAGTTAATCACTCCCCGCGACCCGCTTCGGAACTTTCGCTCCATTACTGAAGGTTCAAGGGAACGTGCTTGCTCAGCAACACAAAATGTTTATCCAACGAATACAGGGAGAGGTTATTTTGTATGGCATGCTGCGCGATGATCAAGTCAGGAATTCCCGCTTTATTAATGCCATTGCGGATACAGGTCACTTGCAATTGAATAATGTCGTCCCAATCAAGAGTGAGTGGCGGTCGCTCGATTTCGAGCAGGAGGCTGGCTAGTTTTCGTTTTCCGCGCACCAGAAGCGGGGGTATCAGTTCCGCCAGGATAAGATCATTGGTAACAACCAACCCCTCTTCAATGAGCCAGTCAACCGCCGCTACCCCTGCCGTCCCTCGGAAATAGGCCACCCAAACGGAACTATCGACAAGAACCTTCAAGTGCGTTTCCGCAAGACATTCAGGTTCATATCCAAATTCACTTGCCCCTTGAACTGACGCAACTCCTGAAGTCGGCTTTTCCGGACAAGATCCTGAAGTGCCGTGATAATCACAGCGGTTTTTGTTTTTTGATGAGATACTTTCATCGCGTTCAGAACAAGAACCTCAGGCAAATCTAAAGTTGTCCTCATCACATCACCCCTTAATATGCATTACATACAATACCTATGCATATATTATGCATCACCTCGTCTCATTCTGTCCATATCATTATTTCGCCGAACGGTGATCTTCTGGCTGATGCGCAACCGATGGGTTCTCTTGTGGGAGGCGCGCTATGCGCGGCGATTCTTGTCCGGTTCAGGCACCCGCCTTTGGGTCATGCGGAGTCACGTTTGGACGGCAGACATTTTTTATTCGGAGCTTTTGGCAGCTTCATTCAGAAGTCGATCCGCACAGGTCTGCGCATGCCTTGATACTCTCAGCGCCCCTCCCCAACGTCAGTCACTATGTCTGCCCTGCAGTATTCTGGTACGAAATGCTTTGAGTCTGCCATGATTCCTCCTCATCTATGGATCGAAGTCCTATCCAAAGGCTAACATATATTGAGGGACCAGTTCCTTTTCACGGGACCAGCCCCAAATGCTACTCAGACTGCGTCATTGCGACTTCCGCCTAAAGAAATCACTTCGGGCGGAAGTTTAGTCCACTTGCTGAAAACTACGTCGGTGAGGTTCATCGGGGTCAGAGAAGCCCTTGCTTTAGACATTAGCGTCCTCGGAAGCATTCCTTAACTCCTCCTCAATATGATGCACCTGCCGGGTATGGACGACGATCATGCTTCAGTACCGGTAAGGAGTGGTATGGACTTTGGAGGGGGCATTTCGGGGTAATGAATGTTGTGGTGGTGAAGGAGAGAGCGGAACAGGGTGGATAGAGGGACGAAAGGAGGCGCGATGGGGCCAGGGTGTGATTGAGGAGGGTGTGTTTTGCTGTGAGTTGATAGACCCCGGCGAAGACAAGCGTGAGGACTTGCAGGAAGGGATGCCAGGAGGGATGGGCGGAAGTTGTTTCATGGACCTGCGCGGGAGGGATGAAGGCGGCGGATATTCTCGAGGCGGGAGGTTGGGCGTGACACCATGACGCGCTACAACATTCTAATGTAGATGTAGGACCGCACGGTGTGCGGTTGAGTCACACCGTGACGCTCTACAAAAATCCGAAACTCAGAAGATGCGTCCCGAACGGTATCCGAGTGGTGACGACAATTGACAATTTGAGGACATGGGTATATTCATTGTCCTTATTTGTCCAAGTATGGTTTTGAGGGAAATGCTATGCAACTGGGTGTTCGGGATGTGGCGCGGATTCTGAATGTTTCTGAGAAATCCATCTATCGATGGATTCAGCAGGGGCAGATTCCCGCGTACAAGGTTAATGATCAATACCGGTTCAATCGGGCGGAACTGTTGGAGTGGGCCACGTCGAAGAAGATCAATGTCTCGACAGAGATGTTTGCGGAGTCGGATGCGGCGGCGGAGTTGATGCCTGATTTCTCGGATTCCATTGAGGCTGGTGGCATCTTCTACCGGCTGGAAGGCGGCGAGAAGGAGTCGGCGTTGCGTTCAGTGGTTGGGGTGATGAAACTGCCGCCGGATATGGACCGGGAGTTGTTGCTGCGGGTCCTGTTGGCCCGCGAGTCCATGGCGTCGACTGGAATAGGTGACGGTATTGCCATTCCGCATGTCCGCAACCCGATTGTGTTATCGGTGAATCATCCGGCCATCTGTCTATGCTTCCTTGAGAAGCCGATTGAGTTTGACGCGATTGATGGCAAGCCGGTTCATACGCTGTTCACCTTGGTGAGTCCGACGGTCAGGATTCATTTGTATTTGCTGTCCAGGATTGCGCATGCGTTGCGCGACCCGGCGTTCAAAGAGGCGGTGGCGCGGCAGGCGCCGCGGGAGGAGATCATGGCGGCGGCACGGGCGGTGGGGACGGGAAAGTGAAGACGTGAAGTATGCAACGTAAAGCGTGAGCAAGCATGATGGTTTTATTGATAGCAATGGGCTGTTGGATGGTTGGAGGGGTGTTGGCGCTGGCGTTCAGTCGTTCCTCCGTATGGCCTACGCGGATTGGCGTGGGGGCGATGGTGGCCGGCTGCCTGATCGGACTGTGGCCCTCCGTCCTCGGGTTGTTGTACGGGGGTGTCCAGTCGGTGCGGCTGCCATGGGCGATTCCCGGCGGTGAGTTCCATGTTCAACTGGACGGGTTGTCCTGCTTCTTCCTGGTGCCGATTTGTGTGTTGTCGGGTTTGGCGGCGGTCTATGGCGGGGAGTACATGGCGGCGTTTCGCGAGCGGAAGTCGTTGGGGCCCCATTGGTTCTTCTTTAACATGTTTGTGATGGGGATGGCGCTGGTGGTGGTGGCGCGACAGGTGGTGTTGTTCCTGATGGCGTGGGAAGTGATGTCGTTGGCGGCCTTCTGTCTGGTGATTTTTGAGTATGAGAAGCGGGAAGTTTGTTCGGCGGGGTGGATTTACCTGGTGGCGACGCATGTGGGAGCGGCCTTTATTCTGGGCATGTTCCTTCTGCTGGGGCGGGCGGCGGGGTCGCTGGACTTTGACCAGTTCATGATGGCGGGGCGTCTGGGGCCGACCCTGGGAGCGGTGATTTTCCTGTTGGCACTGGTGGGGTTTGGGACCAAGGCCGGACTGGTTCCCTTCCATGTCTGGTTGCCGGAGGCGCATCCAGCGGCGCCGAGTCATGTATCGGCCCTGATGTCGGGGGTGATGATCAAGATGGGTCTGTACGGGTTGTTGCGGACGATGATGTTTTTGGGGGCGGCCGCCGTGTGGTGGGGGCCGGTGTTGATAGCGATCGGGTTTCTGGGGGCGGTGGTGGGGGTGTCGATGGCCTTGTTCCAGCGGGACATCAAGCGAGTGCTGGCCTATTCGAGTATTGAGAATATCGGATTGATCCTGATGGCCTTCGGGGTCGGGATCTGGGGATTGACGAGTGGTAACAGATTGGTGGCGTTGTTGGGGTTGGGCGGTGGATTGATGCACATCTGGAATCACGCGATGATGAAGGGGTTGATGTTTCTGGGGGCGGGCGGGGTGCTGCATGGCACCGGGACGCGGGATATGGAGCGGTTGGGCGGTTTGTTAAAGCGGATGCCGTGTACGGGCATGATGATGATCCTGGGGGCCCTGGCCCTGGCGGCCGTTCCGCCGTTGAATGGGTTTGTGAGTGAGTGGATGATCACCATGGCCTTGCTGAATGGCGGGTTGGAGTTTGCGGGGGTGGGGCGTATCGTCTTGCTGGCATTGGCGGGGGGAGTGGCCTTGGTTGGGGGGCTGGCGTTGATCTGTTTTGTACGGCTAATCGGCATCGTGTGGTTGGGAGAGAGTCGCAGTCGGGAAGCCCTGCAGGCGCACGAACCCTCCAGTCGGATGTTGGCGCCGATGGGGATTCTGGCTGTGATGTGTGTGTTGGTGGCTGTGTTTCCCCGTCTGTTGTTATCGGTTTTTTCCCGATTGGTGGAGACGATGGTTGTTCTGCCCGACGGTGAGTTCATGGCGACCCTTGATTCAGCCCAGTCGCCTTTGGGTATGCTGGGCATGTTGAATGCCGCGGTCTGGGTGGCGATTGCCCTGGTGGGGTTGATGTTCTGGATGGCCGTCCGGCGGGGGTGTGTGGCCGTGGCGCCAACGTGGGGGTGTGGTTATCTTGCTCCGACCCCGAGGATGCAGTACACGGGCCAATCGTTTTCAGAGATGATCGTGTCGCGGATCTTCTGGCGTCCGTGGCGGCCCAAGACGCGGCTGGTGGCGCCGGAGGGGGTGTTCCCCCTGGAGGGGAAGATGACCACCGCGTATCCGGACACGTTGAGTCGCGTCCTGTACCGGCCGTTTTTTGAATGGATGGCGAACCGCCTGACCCGGTGGCATTGGATGCAGCAGGGAAAACTGCATGTCTACATGGGTTACTTTGTTGTGACACTGGTGGCCGGGTTCATCTGGATGGCGATTCGTCATTGGGTGATGTGTGACTGAAGGATTGGTCATTCTGGGAATCCTGTTACACGCCCTGAGTGGTGTGCCGGGACTGGTCTGGCGGCGTGCGGGGGATGGCGGGCAGGCGATGTCGGTGGTGTTGAGTGTGGCGGGATCCGTTGTGGGGATGGTGGGAGCGTTGGGTTCCTTGTGGTACCCGGCGCCGGTGGCGGGGTTCATCCGGGTGGATGCCATAGCGGTTATTTTCCTGCTGCCGATTTTTCTGATTTCGGCGTTGGGGGGCATTTACGGGATCGGGTATTGGCGTCAGGCGGAGCATCCGAGGAATGGGCGCAGACTGAGATTGTTCTACGGGTTGATGGCGGCGGGATTGGCTGGGGTGGCGGTGGCGGCCCACGCCCTGCTTTTCATGCTGGCCTGGGAAGTTATGGCGCTCAGCGCGTTCTTTCTGATTACGACGGAAGATGAGGACCGGTTTGTGCGGGGTGCCGGTTTGTTGTACATGGTGGTCACGCATTTCTCCACGTTATGTCTTTTCGCGATGTTTGCCCTGATATGGAATGCGACGGGGAGTTTTGCGTTGGGGCCGCTGGCGGCGGGAGCGGTGTCGCCCGGGGTGAAGACGGCGTTGTTCTGGCTGGCGGTGGTGGCGTTCGGGTGCAAGGCGGGATTGATGCCCCTGCATATCTGGTTGCCTAGCGCGCATTCCCAGGCACCGAGTCATGTGTCGGCCTTGATGTCGGGGGTGTTGATCAAGATTGGGATTTACGGTTTGTTGCGGATGCTGGTGTGGTTGCCGGGGGTGCCGCCGTTGTGGTGGGCGGGGGTTTTGGTGGGGGCAGGGGTGGTGTCGGGCGTGGTGGGGGTTGTGCTGGCGCTTGGACAGCATGATTTGAAGCGGATGTTGGCCTATCACAGCATTGAGAACATCGGGATCATTGTGATGGGGTTGGGGTTGGCGGTGGCGGGGCGGGCGTTGAACTGTCCGGTGTGGGTGGCGCTGGGATTGGGTGGGGCGCTGTTGCACGTCTGGAACCACGGGATTTTCAAGGCGTTGTTGTTTTTCAGCGCCGGTTCGGCGATTCATGCGGTGCATACGCGCGATCTGGATCGGCTGGGGGGGCTGGCCCGCCTGATGCCGTGGACGGCGTTTTGTTTTGCGGTGGGCGCGGTGGCGATCTGCGGCCTGCCGCCGTTGAACGGGTTTGTGAGCGAACTACTGATTTATCTCGGGGCGTTGCGGACGTTGGGAGTGGGGTCGGTGGCGACCTGGCCGGCGGCGGCGATTGTGGTGCCGGCATTGGCGTTAATTGGCGCGTTGGCGGTGGCGTGTTTCGTCAAGGCGTTTGGCGTGGTATTTCTTGGGGTGGCGCGGACTGGCGATGCCCGGAAGGCTTGCGAGGCGGGGCCGGCGATGATCGGGCCGTTGCTGGTGCTGGTGGGATGTTGTTTGATGATCGGGGTATTTCCGTGGATGGTGGCGCCGGTGGTGGATGCGGGGATTCAGGGATGGTCGGCGGGGGCGATATCCGGGGTGCCGTTGCTGGGTGCCGTGGCGCCGCTGGGATTGATCAGTCTGGGTGCCGCGACCTTGGTGGTCCTGTTGGGGTTGCTGGCGTTATTCCTGCGGTTGCGCGTCCGGAGCGGGGACGTGGTGGCGGGGAGTACGTGGGGGTGCGGGTACCTTGCGCCGACGCCGCGGATGCAATACACGGCCTCCTCGTTTGTCCAGATGATCGGATTGTTGTTCACCTGGGTGCAGAGGCCGCGACTGCATGGGCCGGGCGATCTGCCGGTGTTTCCGGGGCCTTCCGCCTTCCGCGGTCATATCCTGGATCTGGTGCTGGATGCCACGGTGCGGCCGGTGTTCCGGGGCGTGGCGAAATTCCTTTCGCGGTTCCGGTTTCTGCAGGCGGGGAAGATTCACGCCTACTTGTTCTATATCGTGCTTTTTCTGATCGTATTGTTGCTGTGGAGATAAGGGTATGAGTCACATCTGGGTACACATCGTTTTGCTGGTGGGGTTTCCGCCGTTGTTGTTGGGGGTGATTGGCAAGACCAAGGCGCTGGTTGCAGGGCGGGTGGGGCCCCCGTTGTTGCAGCCGTACTATGATCTGGCCAAGTTGTTCCGGAAGGGGTCGGTATTCAGTGTGACCACGACCTGGGTTTTCCGGGCGGGGCCGGTGGTGGGGCTGGCGACGGCGTTACTGGCCGGCATGCTGATCCCGTTTGGCGGTCATGCCGCCCCGTTGTCGTTCACGGGCGACATGATCCTGTTTGCCTATCTGTTTGCGCTCGGGCGGTTTTTTACCGCGGCGGCGGCATTGGACACGGGTTCGGCGTTTGAGGGGATGGGGGCGGCGCGTGAAGTGACGTTCTCCTGTCTGGCGGAGCCGGCGATGTTCTTCGGATTTCTGGTGCTTGCCAAACTGACGAATTCACTATCCTTGACGACGATGCTTGACGGCACGTTTCCGCTGGGGGCCGGGGCGGCGGCGCCTTCCCTGGTGCTGGTGGCGGCGAGTCTGTTCATTGTGCTACTGGTCGAGAACTCCCGTATTCCCTTTGACGATCCCAATACGCATCTGGAACTGACCATGATCCATGAGGTGATGGTGCTGGACCACAGTGGGCCGGCGTTGGGGATGATCCAGTATGGGGCGGCCATCAAGTTGTTCGTGATGGGGGCGGTGTGGTTGCGTGTGGCGGCGCCGTTCGAGTTGGGGAATGGGTGGGCGGATTGGGGTTTATTTGTGGCGGCGATGGTGGGTGTGGCGGTGGCGGTCGGGGTGGTCGAGTCGGTGATGGCAAGGTTCCGGATGGTATTTGTGCCGACGTTTCTGGTGGCGGCATGCCTGTTGTCGGCGTTTGGGGTGATCCTGTTATTGAGGTAATGGCATGAAAGCGTTTATTGATCCGATCCTGGTGGTGGTGTTGTTGTTGAACTTTGTGACGCTGGCGGCGAGCCGGTTGCGCACCCTGATTCAGGCGGCGGCATTGCAGGGCATGCTGTTGGGCGTGCTCATTGCATTGGCGCATGGGCATCTGATGATCGGGGTTCTGGTGATGGCGGTCGCCACGGTGGCGTTGAAGGGGGTTGTGATTCCCCGCATGTTGTTCCACGCGATCCGGGAAGTGGAGAGTCGGCGTGAGGTGGAGCCGGTGGTCGGGTTTGTGGCGTCCCTGTTTCTGGGGGCGGTGGGCACCGCGCTGGCGCTCTTGTTCTCCAAAACGTTGCCGATTGCCAATGAACATGTTGCTTCGCTGATTGTGCCCGCGGCGTTGTCCACGGTGCTGACGGGGTTTCTGATTTTGATGACGCGGACGAAGGCGATCACCCAGGTGGTGGGGTATCTGATCCTGGAAAACGGGGTGTTCATTTTCGGGTTGTTGTTGATGGAGGCGATTCCATTTCTGGTGGAACTGGGCGTTCTGCTGGATCTATTTGTCGCCATCTTCGTCATGGGCATCATCATTCACAAGATCAGCCGGGAGTTTTCATCGGTGAGTACCCGGATGTTGTCGGAGTTGAAGGAGTAAGACATGGCCTGGTTACTGGTAATGGTTCCGTTGTTGTTTGCCGTTGGTACGGCGTTGACGCCGTCGAACCGGTGGCGTTCCTGGTGGGTTCCGGTGGGTGGGTTTGCCCATCTGGTCCTGACGGTGCTGGCGTTATCCGCCGGGTCGGTGACGGCGTTGCAGGGGTGGTTGGTGCTGGATCCGTTGGGGAAGGTGGTGCTGGGTCTTGTCAGTGTGCTTTTCTTTATCTGTGCCCTGTATGCGCCGGCGTATCTGGCGTTGCGGCCCGGGGTGTCGAACCGGGTATTCTGTTCCTGTCTGCTGGTGATGTTGGGGATGATGACCCTGGTGATTTTATCGCACCATCTCGGGTTGATGTGGGTGGCGATTGAGGCGACGACGTTGGCGACGGCGCCGTTGTTGTTTTTCAATCACACGTCGCGGTCGTTGGAGGCGACGTGGAAATACCTGCTGATCGGGTCGGTGGGGATTGCGCTGGCGTTGTTGGGGTCGTTCTTTCTCGCCTACTCGTCGCTACACGAGGGGTTGGAGACGACTTTGCTGTTGGACAAACTGATCGTTCAGGCGCCGCAGTTGTCGGCGCCCTGGTTGCATGCGGCGTTTGTGTTGTTGCTGGTGGGATATGGCACCAAGATGGGCCTCGCCCCGATGCACACCTGGAAGCCGGATGCCTATGGTGAGGCGCCGGGACTGGTGGGCGCCCTGCTGGCGGGCGGTGCGACCAGTTGTGCCTTTCTCGCCATTCTCCGGTTCTATCAGATCTGCCGGATGACCCCCGAGGTGGCGTTTGTCCGTGAGATTCTGGTGTTCATGGGGTTGCTCTCCATGGCGGTGGCGGCGGTCTTTATGATTCGCCAGCGCGATTTCAAGCGGATGCTGGCCTATTCCAGTGTGGAGCATATGGGAATTCTGGTGTTGGGGGTTGGTCTGGGCGGGCTGGCGCTGTTCGGCGCGTTGCTACATCTGATCGCCAATGGGCTGACCAAAGGGGTGCTTTTCCTTTCGGCGGGCAACATTCATCGGGCGTACAACAGCAAGTTGACTGATGACGTGCAGGGGGCGATGCGGCGTTTGCCGGCGTCGGGGGTGCTGTTTCTGGCGGGGTTCCTGTTGGTCACCGGGTCCCCGCCCGGCGGTCCCTTCATCAGTGAACTCACGATCCTGATGGGGGCGATCCAAGGCGGAAATTTCGTGGTGGCGACTCTCTATCTGGCGTTGCTGGCGATTGTCTTTATCGGGATGGGGGCCACGGTGTTGCGGGTGGTGCAGGGCGAGCCATCCGCGCAGGCGGCAGGCACCCCATACCGGGATCGTGCGGGGTTGGTGTTGCCGATTATGGTGTTCCTGGGATTGGCGGTTCTGTTGGGGCTCTATATTCCTCCGCCGTTGCAGAGGCTTCTGCAAGGGGCGGCAGATTATCTGGAGGTGGTGCCGTGACGGCGATTTTACGATGGACGGTGGTGCATAATGGCGAGCGGGTGGCGCGGCGTGAAATCCCCGAGTTGGATGGGGACACGTTCCGGGATTCCATGGTGGAGTCGGTGCAAGATGGCGCCAGGGTGGCGGCCTTTTTCGGGCACATTCCGGTGGGAGGGGTTGGCGTTGATCTGTATGCAGTTCTGGCCTTCCGTGAGGAAGGGCACCTGCGTGTGGCCAGGATGCGTGTGACGGGCGAGACGTTCCCGTCGTTAACGCCGGTGTGTCCGCAGGTTCATCTGTTTGAGCGGGAGATTGCCGAGCAGTTCGGACTTGTCCCGGAAGGACATCCGTGGCTCAAGCCGGTGCGTTTTGTCAAATCCGGCCGGCCGGGTCATGATGCCTGGGGGCGGATGGACGAGGCGGGTCACGAGGTTGGCGTCATGGACTTCTATCGTGTCGAGGGCGAGGAGGTGCACGAGGTGGCGGTGGGGCCGGTGCATGCGGGGGTGATTGAGCCGGGTCATTTCCGCTTTCAGTGCCATGGCGAGCAGGTGTTCCACCTCGAGATTTCGCTGGGGTATCAACACCGTGGCGTGGAGCGGGCGATGGTGGGTGGGGCCCCCAACCGGGCGATGCACATCATGGAGACCCTGGCGGGCGACACGACGGTTGGACATGCCACGGCGTATTGTCAGGCCATGGAAGGGTTGGCCGGATGCAAGGTGCCGGCCCGGGCGCAGGTGTTGCGGGGGATTGCCCTTGAACTCGAGCGGCTGGCGAACCATACGGGCGATTTGGGTGCGTTGGCGGGGGATGTGGGGTTCCTGCCGACGGCCTCGTATTGCGGGCGGTTGCGGGGCGATTTCCTGAACATGACCGCCATCCTGTGCGGCAACCGGTTTGGACGCGGCCTGCTGCGGCCCGGCGGCGCCGGGTTCGATGTGGACGAGGCGATGATCGCGGACTTATGCGTACGCATGGAGACGACCTTGCGGGATGTAGCCGGGGCCGTCAATCTCCTGTGGGAGTCCCCGTCGGTGATGAGCCGGTTTGGGGAAACGGGGGTTGTATCGCTTGAGACATGCCGGGCGATCGGGATGGTGGGTCCAGCGGCGAGGGCGTGCGGGATGGAAAGTGATGTGCGGCATGATTTCCCGACGGGCATTTTTCGTTTCTCGCAGATACCGATGTCCACCGGCAAGGACGGGGATGTTTTCGAGCGGGCGCATATCCGGTGGATGGAGATTCAGCGGTCAGGGGAGTTCATTCTTGAGCAGTTGAAGATGCTGGTGGGTGGTCCGGTGCGGGTGGTGCCGGGGCCTCTGGCGCCGGATGAATTGGTGGTGTCGCTGGTCGAGGGATGGCGCGGGGCGATTTGTCATGTGGCGTTGACCGATGGCGCGGGGGGGGTGGCTGGATACAAGGTGGTGGATCCGTCGTTCTTCAATTGGATGGGGTTGGCGATGGCGATGCGGAACCAGCAGATTTCGGACTTCCCGCTGTGCAACAAGAGTTTCAACCTGTCCTATTGCGGGCATGATTTGTGAGGGGTGTATGCTGAACATTCTGTGGACTAGAATCAAACAAGGGCATCGGACGATCAAGTATCCGCGGCGGCCGCCGGTATTGCCGGACCGGTTCCGGGGATTGCCGGAGATTGATCCGGTGTTGGGCGCGAAGGACGGCGCGGCGATGGTGGCGGTGTGTCCCGTGGGGGCCTTGGCGTTGCGAGAGGGGCGGATGACGTTGGACATGGGGAAATGCCTATTTTGCGGGGAGTGCGAGAAGCAGGGGGCGGAAGGGGCGATCCGGTTCACCCGGAACCACCAGTTGGCAGCGCGCCGGCGGGAGTCGTTGGTGTTGGATGGTAGTGAGGCACGGTTGGCGGCGGCGTTGGACGAGAAAAGCCGGAAGTTATTTGGCCGTTCACTCAAGTTGCGGCAAGTCAGTGCGGGCGGGTGCAATGCCTGTGAGGCCGACTGTAATGTGCTCAGCACGGTGGTGTTTGATCTGGGGCGGTTTGGCATCCAGTTCGTGGCGTCGCCGCGGCATGCGGACGGGGTATTGATTACCGGGCCGGTGACGCGGCACATGGAAGCGGCGTTGAAGAAGACCTATGAGGCGATACCGGCGCCCAAGGTGGTGGTGGCGGTGGGGGCCTGTGCGATTTCCGGCGGTCCGTATGCGGGGCATCCGGAGCAGTGTGGCGGGGCGGCGGCGGTGGTGCCGGTGGATGTGTATGTTCCGGGATGCCCGCCGCATCCGGCGACGATACTGGATGGGTTGCTGAGGGCATTGGGGCGGGTTAAGGACGGGTGAGATTGTATTCAGTTTCGGGAGAATGGGAAACCGATTGACCGTTATGTACATGCCTCATTGCGGTGAAGTCTTTCAAAAACTTCAGGAGGATGTAGGACCGCGCGGTGTGCGGTCGAATTCCGAGCATGACAGGGCCAAAATGCGGAGATGTGCCGGCCGTATGCCGCGGGGTGGTTCAATTCCTCCCGCCTGCTCTACTCGACGCCGCCTCCGCACCTCAATCCCCGTGCGCGTAGCGGAACTACTCAGCAGTTCCGTCCGGAAGAATCACTCTCTCTGGCATTGAAAGGTCAAACTCGGAAAAACCCTGATGCAAAATCAGGTTAATTCTCATGGCATCAAAGGATGCCTATCCTCCACACTGCCCCTTTCTTCATCAGGGGTATTCAGTACTTTGTCAGTGAATTCCAGGATGCGGGAACGCTCGCAACCTCGAACAGCAACGAACATGAACTGCGGACAATACCATCTGGCGCTTGGCATCAAGAAAGGATCCCTGATAGCAATAATCTTAGGTTGTTTTACGTTGGGAGTTTACACCGCAGACGGCCAGACAAGAAAGGCGCCGTTACTTGCACTCACCAATGTGACGGAACAAACGTGGCCGATGATTTCCTTGAAGATTACGGAACTGCGAGCCAAACGTTGCGAAGAAGAAGAGGCGAAGTACGATCCAAATAACCGGGGGCGCATGGATCCCGAATTGTTGTCTGAATACCATCGGAATCACGACGAAATGATCCGACGGGAGATGATCGAAGTTGAAAAGGCGTTGGTGAACCGGTTTGACGTCAATCATGACGGCGAACTGTCAGGCAAGGAACTGGCTGTCCCCATCGCGGTTTACCGGGACCTGGCGAAAGAAAAGATCAATAGTACTAGATGGCGCATGAAGCGATACCTCGTCAAGGTGAGTATTGTGGATGTCGACGGCGACGGGGTTGTGAGTTCGGGCGAAGACAATGTTGCGGAACGGGTAGAAGTCATGGCGAAGCGACAGTCGCTGGGCGATGATAGTCGCGAACGGTTCTTGGACCTGCATGAACTGCGGAAACAGCAAGAAACCGAATGCCCCAAGGCGCCAAGTGTGGGTACTGTGGTGACGAATATCATTCTGAATGGTGAGGAACGATGAAGATCCAAAGGTTGACGATAGTGTGGATTACCGGTCTAATGACAGCGACGTTTCCCGCATGGGCTGACGATAGTGCCATGGAGGTTACGTTTGGATTTCATAACCGGGACGGCCAACACTGGCGGGGTGCCATCAGTGCGGCTTGTGCGGGGATTAACAGTTTGAAGAACCCATTGGTTGACAAGACAGAACTTGCGCAAACAAGTGTCTATCCAGAAACAGCGATTTCGACGGGCGATCTGGTAGAGGAGTGGAACTGTCCCGGTGCCGGCGCGTGCCAGATTGAAGTGACACAACTCTGGCGGCCTGGCGCAGTGACTTTGCAGTTATTGGACGCTTCAGGCAACGTTCTGGGAGTCTTGACGGATGCAGGCGATGTCTATCCCTCGGGACAAGGATTTGGCTTGGTAAAGAAGATTAGGGGAACCGCCGCGATCACAGCGGCACCCAAAGGCAACAAAGGCGCCTTCGCAAAGATGAAAGTGACCGTCCTGAAAGTGGAGATCAAAGCGGAAGATGGCGCGTCGGATCCTGTGAAGGGGCTCCCTGTTTCAGGGGTTGAGAAGTATAAGGCGAAGGTTACTCCTGACATATCTGGTACTTTTGTATGGTTTACGGGCAGTGGTAAAATAACTCTGAATAATCACCATAACCAAACAGTCACGGTCACTGCAGGGATGACTGCCAGTGGGGCCGCAAATATCGAAGACTTGAATGTTCGGTTTACGCCAACAGGAGGTGCGGCGTCACTTTGGGACACATGTACACTCAGTGTGTTTACCGTTGACTTGAAGTCCGTTGTCTTCACCAGTAATAATTCGCTGTTGCGGGCATACACAAGTGACTACGGGGGAGACGGAACTGTGGCTCAAAGATATACCCCGTGCGGATGGGTTAATGGTGGCGCAAATAATCCGATCACCCATACGGGAGATGTGTATGTTTCCCTTGATGAGACTGTTTGCGCAAAACCTGCAGGGGTTAGTATATTTCTCAAAGGATCTGGTTTGCGTCGTTTTGGCAATCAACAGTTTGCCTCTACTGGATCCGATCAGACGCTCTCTTTAACATCCACTGACAAACTCCAACCCAAGGTAACGATACTTAGTCAACCCATAGAATGGCAAGTGAATGGAGGCGGCAGTTGTTGGGTTTCTGTTGGACAATCTGGCCCACACAAGGTTTATGTAACCCGGGGGACCCCATTAGGGTCAATCGCAACGGAAAGAAGAATCGCTTTCGTTTGCGAAACGACGTCTGGACTTTGGGATGAGTCGGTTTGTGTTGATGCCATTTGGGGTGCCGTACCCAGTGGGTGGTGGCATTTTGGAGCCCCGGCTACAGCGGCAGGATGGGAGTTACTTGATGGTGGCAACAGTGAATGCCTCGGTTTAGCCCAGTGCATGACCCTTGTGGTAAAGATGCTTGGGATAAGTGCTGAAACCAAACAAGTGTGCGCATCTACTGATGGGGGCGTTGGACACTGCCTTCAAATTGAGAGGCGAACCAACTGCAGTCTCAATCACGGCAAGGAAGTGTTAAGTTTACTCTTTTCTTTGCCGAATGTATGGGAAGGTTGCTCCAGTGCTGCTGGGCACTATTACGCCCTCTATCCCATCAAAAAAGCGACTGATGATTATGCCATGCTTAAGGAATTAGTGCCATCTGAGGCGAGGCAGTACTGGTATCGGCAAGATCTTTATGGTTACCCGTACGGTCCCGCCTGCACTGCACCTCCGGGAGAGATTCCTGTACCCTGATTGTCGGATGAAGAAGGAGTCCCTTATGAATAGATTCTCTGCACGCCTGTTTGTCGGGTTGATTGTTGTTCTGCTGAGTTCGATTGGGCATTCCCAAGATGAACGTGCGCAGGAGATGATTGGCAGATATCCCTACGTTATCCATGCCTCATGGGTATCTGATGATGCCGTCCGATCTAAACAATGTGACAATACCCTTGTCGGGGAGGATCTTCAGGACTTCGAAAACAATCTAAAGCGTTTGCTGAGACCCGAATGTCTTCCCTCCCGCGATGACTTAAAGAATGTTATTGCCATCACCGATTACATGTCCGACTCCAAACGCTTGCCGCCATTAATCGCATCAAACGACTACCTCATGTTGAGGTACGAAACCAAGAGTCATATGCCTGTGATGATTCAGGACGGTTTCTTTCTGTATGTGGTTGGCGAATGCCAGAGGGGTGCTACAACTACCAATGAGGGACTGACAAATGCTGTTGCTGCGATGGCGCAACGCATGTTGAATTTTCCGGCAGTGGCCACGAACGAAATACCGCTGACACTTTCCCGCATAAATGCAATAGGGCAATCAACAGTCGGACATCTATCTTGGGGACAAAAAGGGTCATCGTCTAAGGATTGGTACAGAAGTATTGACTGGTGGTCCGACGGCAAGCGAGTTCTGTTTGTACTGCCAAAATGGACGAAGGACGACTACGAGATATGGAGCCGCATGATTTGGACCAGCACCAAACGGAAATTTGTTTATCGAGCGAAGCAAGACGAGCGGCAAAAAGACAAGGACCTTGGTGCCCTGTCGAAACAACGTCAGTGCCTGCAAAACCTCAGATTGATCGAAGCATACAAGGAAACATGGCAACTTGAGAAACGTAAAACAAATGGAACACCTGTGATTTCATCTGTGATTGATGCTTATGACACGTCACAACTTCCCCCCATTTGCCCTCAGGGAGGCAGTTACCTATACAACCCTTTGGGGGTCGATCCTCTATGTACCTTTTCAATGACCAATAGGGATGGCACAATAATGCGTCACAATTTGGACGATGAGCGAAAAGGAAAGGGCAGACAGTCGCACCGCTAAATCTGGTGGCATTCAGTTCGTGGCGTCGCCGCGGCATGCGGACGGGGTATTGATTACCGGGCCGGTGACGCGGCACATGGAAGCGGCGTTGAAGAAGACCTATGAGGCGATACCGGCGCCCAAGGTGGTGGTGGCGGTGGGGGCCTGTGCGATTTCCGGCGGTCCGTATGCGGGGCATCCGGAGCAGTGTGGCGGGGCGGCGGCGGTGGTGCCGGTGGATGTGTATATTCCGGGATGCCCGCCGCATCCGGCGACGATCCTGGATGGGTTGTTGAGGGCATTGGGGCGGGTTAAGGACGGGTGAGATTGCCGCTGTCGCGAACATCTTGACCTCGATAGGGCCGAAGGACTACGGTTCGCCACATGAGTCAAAAGGTATGACTCTCAAGGAACAGGAGAACAGGTGTGAAGAGTGGGAATTGCGCAATGTTGAGTGCCCCTGTATGCGGGATGGTGCTGTGCGGGAGTATTCTGTTTTCGGGCGGATGTTCCGGACCCGATCCCATGCCGTACGCCAGGATTCCATCCGCTGTTTCCATGGAGCAGCAACAGAGGTTGAAGCCCGGCGAGGAGTGCACGGTGGATTTGGGTGGCGGAGTGAACCTGGTTCTGGTGTGGTGCCCTGCCGGAACATTTATGATCGGATCCCCTCCGGCAGGGAACCGGAACGAGCCTTTCTATGAGGTCACGTTGACCCGTGGTTTCTGGATGGGGAAGTGTGAAGTGACGCGCGGACAGTGGGGTCACATCATGAAGCAGACGCCCTGTTCCGGGAATGAACGCAACCTGCCCGTCACGTCTGTTTCATGGAACGACTGCGGGAAGTTCATCCGTAAGTTGAATACGCTTGTCGCGGGGGGCGGTTTCCGTCTTCCGACAGAAGCAGAGTGGGAATACGCATGCCAGACTGGCACGAACGGTGTGAGTGCCGCGAGTCTGGATGAGATGGAGTGGTATGCGTGCGGCATTGCGGGGCATCCGGTGGGATTGAAGAAGCCCAATGACTGGGGCCTTCATGATATGCGCGGAAATGTGAGCGAATGGTGTTGGGATGGTTTCAGTGTGTTTCCGCCAACGGGTGGCGTCACCAATCCGGTTTCTATCGGTCCTCCGCCGAATAATGGTCGAATCATTCGGGGAGGGAATGTGTGTATGCCTGCCAACGGATGTCGCCCAGCGGTGCGCTGCTGCAACTTCTTTGATGATCGCCTTCCGCATGTCGGGTTTCGTATCGTCCGGGAACTTCTATGATATGGGGAAGTGGGGACAATCTGTGCCGCGCAGTCCGGTGACTATTCGGTCACCAAACAAAACTGTCCGATGTGAAGGATATCCCGGGTGCGATCATTGCCGGCGATCAGGATTTGTTTCATAGCGGGGTCAAATACAACACCGGGGCTTGTCATCCGTCAAGGCCCCATTTATGATGTCGGCCATGAGTGCAAGTCCACCGCTTTCCATTGGAATCCTGGGATCGGGCAAAGGGTCCAATGCCCAGGCCATTTTTGATGCCATCGCCGGAGGGCGGTTGAATGCCCGTGTGGCCTGCGTGTTGTCCGATGTTGAGAATGCCTATATTCTGGAACGGGCGCGGTGTGCGGGGGTTCCCGCGGCCTACGTGAGTGCGGCGCCTTTCAAGACGAAACTGGAGGGGGAGGGGGAGCACCGTTACCTTGAAACGCTGCGGCGGTATGGCGTTGAGGTGGTGGTGTTGGCCGGGTTCATGCGGATTATCAAGCGGGGGATGTTGACGGCGTTCCGGCATCGGATCGTGAATCTGCATCCTGCGTTGTTGCCGGCGTTTCCCGGGATGGAATCATGGAAGCAGGCTTTGGACTATGGGGCCAAGGTGGCGGGGTGCACGGTGCATTTTGTGGATGAAGGCCGGTCACGGGGTCAGGCCGTAAATAGTAAACAGGTAGGTTGACGGGGGAAGGTTCGGTGT
>CAZHRU010000041.1:0-22666 GCA_964535015.1 uncultured Verrucomicrobiota bacterium
CGGACGATGCCGCTCCGGATTCACCCCCTCCCCCCACGCCTTCGCCTTCAGCCCCCCACCCTCCATCTCCACCTCGAACTTCGAGAACAACATCCGCCGCGCCGACATCTCCGACAACACCGCCCCCAGCCAATCCGCCAGCAGCATCTCCACATCCGGCGCCAAACAGCAAATCTCAACCGCGCAGACGGGCCGCACCAACCCCGGATCCACAATCACCGCCATCATGGCCAACGCCACCTGCTCAAACGCCTCCGCCGGCGTGCCTCCCCTGCCACGTACGCCTATGTCCGCCTGATGCTCAAAATGTTCCCATCCCTTTTCCATAATAATCCCGCCCGCGATGCTCCCATCGTACCACGTCGTATTGACACACCAAGACGATTCTGAAATACTCGCGCTTTCAAAATTCAAACAACTACAACCTCCCATGCAACTGACCGACGAACAAAAATCCGCTGTAACCCAATGGGTCAAATCCGGCGCGGGCCTTTCCGAAGTCCAGAAACACCTTTCCGCCGATTTCGACCTGAAATTGACCTACATGGACGTGCGCTTCCTCCTGATTGACCTCGGTCTTGACCTGATCCCCCCCAAGGAAGAACACAAAGCACCCGCCCCCAAACCACCACCTCTGCCGTCCCAGAACACCTTGGATGAGGACGCCGACGATCTGCCTTCTCTCGAACCGGAACCCGGCTTGGGAACCGGCAATGTTAGCGTTGAAATTGACCGCCTCATCCGGCCCGGTTCCATCGTCAGCGGCTCCGTGGTCTTCTCCGATGGCGCCAAAGCCAACTGGGCCATAGACCAAATGGGCCGCCTCGCCCTCATGCCTGCCATCAAGGACTACCGGCCCAGTCCGGCCGATATCCAGGCCTTCCAGAAAACCATTCAGACCCAATTGCAGAAGATGGGGTACGGGTAATAATAATGTCATTTGAAAGCGGCAGCGCCACGTTCCGGATGTTCTACCTCCCCCAGCCCTTCCCCAAGGACTACATCGCCCGGTTTGCCAACCGCGCCGCACCCCCCATCTCAACCCTCGGCAACACCCCCATCCACGGATGGGTGACCGGTCGGCACCTGCTCGACAACAAAATCACCAAGGAAACCGCCCTCCACGCCGGCTACCTGCGACTGGCGTTGATGACCGCGGAACGAAAGATTCCGGAATCCCTCCTGCGCGCCGAATGCCGCATGGAGGAACTGGTCCGTATGCAGGCCGAAAACCGCGCCGATATCGACCGCCGTACCCGCAGCGAAATCCGCAAGGAAATCACCGAGCGCCTGCTCCCCACCATGCCCCCCCAACTCAAGGGCATGGCCATCGTCCACTTGCCTGGAAGCGACTTCCTCTACGCCGAAGCCGTCTCCGACAAGCAGATGGATGCACTGGAGGCTAACGTCCGCGAGACCATGGGCTTCGGCCTGATCCCCGTCTCCCCCGTCCATGCCGCCGCCCAACGCCTGAAGCGCGACATCCGCGACCTGGAACCCTCCAGTTTCTCCCCCGACTGCGAGGACGATACCGTGGAAAATAACCCCGGCCAGGACTTCCTGACCTGGCTCTGGTTCTATTCCGAGTGCCGCGGCGGCATCATGACCCTCAAGGACGGCAACACCTACGCCCTGATGATCGAGGGGCCCCTGACCTTTGTTCTCGAAGGGCAGGGTGCCCACGAAACCGTCCTGCGGCGCGGCACGCCAGAACTCAGCGTCGAGGCCAAAATCGCATTGCTGGGCGGAAAGAAACTCCGGCGCGCCCGACTCTTGCTGGCCAGAGGCCAGGAAACCTGGCAGGTCACCCTCGATGCCGACCAGTTCTCCTTCCGCAGCCTGAAACTGCCCGAAGGCGAAAAACTCGAACCGATCAGCCGGTTCCAGGAACGCATGACCTCCATCAACACCTTCACCAATTCGTTCCTGGAAATCTATGACCGGTTTCTTGCGGAACGTCTGGACGCCGCCGCCTGGAAGAAGACCCGCACCGAAATCCACCGCTGGGTCAGCGAACGCGCCGCCCGGAAGTAACCTGCTTCACAGTGCAAAGGTGGCGTTCGACGTCCCGGCGAACGCATTTCCATCATGCAGCCGCCGGGACGTCGGCTGCCACCTTTAATTCACCATTCACCATTCACATCCCCATCTCCCGGTGCTTCCTCCGCCCCTCTATTGCCGGAACGTTTGCTGATCGTGGTGAATTCGCGCGCCAGCGAATAACCCACCGCCAGCAGTACCGGCCCCAGGAAAAGCCCGATGAACCCAAAGGTCATCACCCCGCCAATCACACCCAGCAGGACAACCACAAAGGGCAGTTTCGATCCCCGACTGATCAAGTACGGCCGGATAATGTTGTCGATGCCGCTGATGCAAAGCAACCCCCACACCGCCAGAAAAACACCCCACCCCACCCGACCCTCGCCAAACACCCACAGCATCGCCGGCACCCAGACAAACGGGGGACCCCCGGGAACCAATCCCATCAGAAACGTCACCAACCCCCAGAGGAACGGCGACGGCACCCCGGCCATCCAGAACCCGATCGCCGCCACAATCGCCTGCGCCAACGCCGTGCCAATAATCCCATACACCACACTGCGAACCGTCCCCCCCGCCACCGCAATCAACCGTTGCGACACATCGCCGGCAATACGCTGAGCCCCCCTCGCCAACCGGTCCGCCACCCGCTCCCCATCACGGTAGAACACAAACATGATGATCACACTCAACGTCAACTGCAGAATGCCTTTCCCGAAATCAAGACTGTGGGATAACAACCATTTGCCGGCATTCAACCCGGCCGCTCTCATTGCCTCCGACACCCACCCGGCGTTCTGCACAAACTGCGGCCAGACTTGTTCCGTAGCGGCCCCCACCCACGGCAACTCACGAACCCACTTGGGCGGATTCACCGGAAACCCACCCTGCATGAATTTGAATAATTCCTCCAGCCGGGAAACGTTCTCAGCGAGCGTAATCCCCGCCACCACAAACGGCAAAACCATGACCACGGCAATAAGGGTCGTCATCACCAGGGCCGCATACGTGCGACGCCCGCCCATCCAATGCTCCAGACGCAACAACATCGGCCAGGTGGTATATGTGAGTACCGTGGCCCACAGGATCGCCGATACAAATGGCCTCAACACCGCCAGACATCCCACCGCCAACAGCGCCACCGCCACCACCGCCGCCACCGACTCAATCCTGCTTGTCATCTTAAGCACGTCTCTTCTCCTCTACCGTTACCCCCAAGCTTAGGGCCCGCCTAAAATACCGTCAACAACAGGTTTTTCTAGCGATCCCCGTGACCTCTTGTCCTCCATAGCTTTAGCGAAGGAGGATGTGTCACGGGTGAAGAAAGTTGAGGGCACCAAAACACGCCCGCTTTGCCTCTTTTCCTCTCGCCCCCCTGATGCTATCCTGCCGGTGACAGTCGAGGAACACAAACCATGCCGATCTACGAATTCTATTGTCGTAAATGCAATACCCTCTACAACTTCCTTTCCCGGAAACTCCAGCCGGATAAGCGCCCCAAGTGTCCCCACTGCAAAACCATCACCTTGGAAAAACAACTCTCCCTCTTCGCCCATACCGGCCGCGCCAAGGAAGAGTCCGCCGCCTCCACCGAACCCGACCTCCCCATGGATGAGTCCAAAATGGAAAGGGCCATGGATGCCCTTGCCCGTGAAGCCGATGGCCTTACCGAGGAAGACCCGCGCCAGGCCGCCGATCTCATGCGGAAATTCTCCAAAATGACCGGCATGGAACTCGGATCCGGCATGCAGGAAGCCCTTAACCGCCTCGAGGCCGGCGAAAACCCCGACCAGATCGAGGCCGAACTCGGCGACCGCCTGGAAAAGGAGGACCCTTTTATCCTGCCCGAAAAGGAAAAGAAGGGCAAAACCAAGGGACAACCCCGCCCCGCCCCGCGTCGCGATAAAACCCTTCACGAAATGTGAATCCGTGTAGCACCGGCTTGTGATCGGACTCATACCATGACAACCCTACCCTCCAATAAACGCACGGTCCCGCGCACCAACAACCTCAACGTCGTGGCGCTCGATCCGCTGGTGACGCCCCGTGCCCTTACCAAAAGCCTTCCCGCCTCGCCCGCCGCGTTGCGGACCGTCGTCAAAACCCGCCAGGCCATCGGCCGCATCCTCGCCGGCAAAGACCCGCGCCTCCTCGTGGTCGTCGGCCCCTGCTCCATCCACGATCCCGCCGCCGCCCTCGACTACGCCACCCGCCTGCACGCTCTTTCCTGCGAATTGCGGGATGACCTTCTGATCCTCATGCGCACCTACTTCGAAAAGCCGCGGACCACCACCGGGTGGAAGGGTCTCATTTACGACCCGCACATGAACGGTTCTTCGGATATCGCCCTCGGTCTGAAAACCGCCCGTAACCTCCTCCTCGATATCAACGGAATGGGGCTCCCCGCCGGTACCGAAATGCTCGATCCCATCGTCCCCCAGTACATTGCCGATCTTATTTCGTGGGTCGCCATCGGCGCCCGGACCACCGAATCCCAGACCCACCGCCAGATGGCCAGCGGCCTCTCCATGCCCGTGGGCTTCAAGAACCGTACCGACGGCAATGTCCAGGTCGCCGTCGACGCCATGATCGCCGCACGCCATCCGCATAGTTTCCTCGGTATCGATGACGATGGCCGCATCGCCACCGTCCGTACCGCCGGGAACCCCCTCGGCCACCTGATCCTGCGCGGCGCCCGCAAGGGCCCCAACTATGACGCCAATAGCATCGCCGACGCCTGCCAGCGCATGACCGATGGCGGATTAACACCTGCCATCATGGTGGATTGCAGTCACGGCAACGCCGGAAAACGCCACGAGATGGAGGAAACCGTCTGGACGGCAGTCCTGCGCCAACGCCGCCGCGGCAACAAGGCCATCATGGGTATGCTCGTGGAAAGTAACCTGGAAGCCGGCAACCAACCCCTGTCCGCCGACCTGACCCGCCTGCGTTACGGCGTCTCCGTCACCGACGCCTGCGTCGACTGGCCCACCACCGAACGCCTGTTACGCACCGCCACCCGCCGCCGCTAATCCCCCCAGCGGTTCATTCCCTGCTTGCAGGATCAACATAAGCGGCTTATGATGTTGGATAAGTGAACATGACAACGGAAACCCCAACATCAGTCAGCGCTTATCTTGCCCGGATTGGACGAAAGGGCGGAACACGAAGCCGGCGCCACCTGTCCACGGAAGAAGCCCAAGCCATGGTTCGTGTTCGCGAGACGCGACGGGCCTTCCGCCAGTTCCACACCCAGTGTTTCTGGTATATGAAGAAAGACATGACGATAACCCTTGCCGACGTGCCCGAGATTGTCCGGGGCCTTCGGCAACATGGAGGACGACAAGGCTTTCTCCTTGCCGCAAAACTATGCCAATAAGCGCCATACAAGCCGCCGTTCTCAAACATATCGCCGCGAACCGCAGTCCGGAAAGTTATCTGGCGGGCGCCACAGTACTGCACCGCAACGCGGATTCCCCCCGCTTTTCCCAGGACCTGGACTTCTTTCACGATATTGAGGATAGCGTTGCGGTTAGCTCCGAGCGGGATGCGGCCACGCTTCGGCAAGCCGGCTATGAGTTTACCTGGTTGTTGCGCACACCCACATTCCACCGGGCCATGGTAACGGCGGGAGGGGAGCAACTAAAACTTGAGTGGGCACAGGACAGTGTTTTCCGGTTCTTCCCCGTACAACAAGACAAACGGTGCGGATACCGGCTTCATGATGCCGATGCGGCAATCAACAAACTTCTGGCCTTGGCGGGACGGAACGAAATCCGCGATTTCATTGATGTTCTACACCTGCACACGTCCTATCTCTCGCTGGGTGCCATGACATGGGCCGCCTGCGGGAAAGATCCCGGCTTTACGCCGGAACTCCTGTTGAACCAAGCGGGGCGCCACACCGCCTATACCCAGGCCGATCTCAACCGCCTCAGTTTGCGTGTGCCACTGGATTTTAAGAACTTGAAACAAAACTGGTTGAACGCTCTCGATGGAGCGAGGGACCTGTTGGCCGTGCTTCCTCCCGATGAACTCGGGTGTCTATACCTGGATCGGGACAAAGTTCCCGTAACGCCCGACCCGGCTTCCGCTGGCTTCCAGAAACTAGTCCGCCATCAAGGATGCATCCGCGGCGCCTGGCCCACCACCGAACGCCTGTTACGCACCGCCACCCGCCGCCGCTAATCCCCACATTCCCTCAATTGAACAATCCCCACACATCACAGTAGTCGCTGCCGCTGTCGTCAAACTCACACACCACAGGAAACAGTATGGGACAAACCAAGAATAAGGAACGACACTGCCCCGCCCTAAATCGCCTTGTGACCCCCGCCGAATGCGGCGAAAACCGCACCAGCCGCATCACCTGTCCAGCCGACTGCCGTCATAACCCCTGGTCTCCATCAACCTATGAACAGGCGCTTGCCATCGAAACAGCGGTCTACGATAAACTCCGCCAACGCCTGAATCAGGAACACCGCTCATGGAAAACCATCATCGGTAAAGACATTCCCCACACCTTGACCCAATTCACGTTGGCGTACTTCATTGATCGCGACGCCAACGGATTGACACTCTTTCAACGCTGGGAACGCGACAATTGGAGGAACCTCACCAATGACCAGATTGTCTTCCTGAAAACCCTCTCCACCCAATACGTGGCCGCCGTCGAGGTGCTGGAGGTCCGTAATAATGAGGAAACCCTCGTGCGCGACCGCCTTAATCTTTCCCGCGCCCCATTCCTGATCCATGACCGCAAGATGGCGGAAATAGCCGGTCGTTTCACCAGCCTCCTTGCTTGCCTGATGGAAATGCCCCACTACACACGAGTCAACGGCGCGGCTGTGACCATCCCTCTGCTAAACGACGCGGAACCCGAGGACATCATCCTGGCTATCGCCAGACACGAAAACTGGCCCACCGACACTCCCTCGCTTCAACAGCACCTGTTAACCCACTTCGGGGAATGCGCGGATTCCATAACCGCCATCCGCGAGGCCGCCGAAGACGCCTTCATGAAGAATGCCCTTTACACAAAAGCTTGGTACCGGCTCGTCGTTGCCCCCTCCAAGTTTATCGCGGCCATGCAATCCTGCCCCTCAGCAATTGCCTCGCCGGTCCGGGACGACCTCAACGAAGGTATGACCCACGAATGGTCGTGGAAAGCCCCCAGCGAAGGGGCCTCACCCGGCACCATTCCCACCCTTGGACGAGTCCTCTGCGGTCACGACACCGTCCGGATCGAAGCCGGTGGCGAACTCCGGGCCAAGTCCTTGCGCGAGGCGTTTGAACACTTTGCCGGAAACAAAGTCCGCTTCGAACGACAACGGGTGGATGATCTCGGCATCCAAATGCGCTCACGCAAGGGCCGGATCGCCGATCCCGCGCGGGTCCCGCCGTCACTGACAAAACATTTTCCCACCGTTGAGTTCAACGTATCGTTGGTCTCCGTTGACCCGGCCAATCCCCAAGCCAAGGCGCAGGCGGTGATGAATGACGCCATGGTCCATTGGGGCGACACCCCCATCCCCGCACTGAATGGTAAGACGCCCCGTCAGGCGGTCCAAGACCCCGCCCTGCGTCCGAAGGTGGTCCATATGGTCAAGCAAATGATCAGTCGCAGCGACCAAGCTGGCCTGAACGGCAAACACTTCCGGGACGAAACCTCCATCGCGCGGGATCTGGGCTTAACCGAACTGGTTTATCCCATGCCTCCCAGATTGCAAGCCCTGGCGACGAAGTCGCCTGACACCCCGCCCCGGCGGGAAGACCAGCGCCCTCTCGGCCTCGGCCTGCCCGCCGCGCCCATGGACATCAATGAGATCAGGAAACGGATTGCCGCCGTGATGGCCCATTTTGAGGGCAACGAGGAGATGGTTGAGGCATTCGAAAGTGAGGCGCCCGACCTGTGCGACTGGGTCTGGTCCTGGGACCCCGGATCCTACTCCGAGGACGACATCGACATGCTACTCTTCGTGGCCGGCATGTTGTGGTTCATCTCCTATCCACCGGACTGCAGTTCGCCCGGCGTCGACATCGCTCGCCTGCATTCCGCCACCGAACAAGCGGCACTCCACCTCGATGCCTCTGTGAGCCAATCACGACCGGATTTCGATCGTTTCCTTTCAACCCGGCAACCCACCCTTTGCCTCTTCCTCCAGAATCTCCTTATTGGAATGTCGAACCAAAACCGAAACGAACTCTCCATTTCCGACCAAGCTGTCACGGCCGGCCTACTTCTCTGCAAACTCCTGACCGATGAACTGACGCTGAGTTCGCAAGCATCACGAAGTTCCCCCAACGTGGAGTAGTAAAAGGGCTTGGTGGAAATGCAACGCCTCTTCCGCCGCGCCGCCTCCGGCACGTCCTCTGACACCTGAGTTCTCTACATTGTTACCTGTGCGTGTGCCTGGAATCGCGACCAAGGCGGGTGGGCAATATTGAAGTGCTACCGTTCCTCGTTTTCGTCGAACGGCTCTGGGCCGGTGCCTATCGCTGACCTGCCAGCCACACCGACTCGATGTGATCGAATTCCTCTGGGTATGCCAGGCCCTCGGACAAGATGCCTCAACCATCTATCGACCCCTAATCCGCTCACTCTGCTCGCCAGCCGATCCATCCACACCCGCCCCTCTTCCTAAGGCGACCGAATCCGGAGCGACCTTTCGCGTGCGGGGTTGAGAATCAGATTTGCATCAAAAAGACTCACCGTATGCATTCTCACCTCACACTTGATCAGTTAAACTAGACTATGTTTCAGAAGTTTCAGAATCAAATGCAAGCGAATTACCGCCGCCGCGCCGCCTTCGTCTTGTAACTCCATCTCGCCAACCTGACCGGCATCAGTAACATGCCCTGGAGATTCGAGTACATCGCACTCGCCATGTACCGGAACGCCTCCCGCGTCGAAAAGGCGCCGGGTTCCTCAATTCGCGTAATCGCCACCACCCCCACAACCCGCAACAACGACGCCGTGAGAAAAAGCACCCCATGATAGGTCACCGGCAACCCGAACCATTCCCCATGCCAGTTTTTCATGTGATGCGCCAAGATCCCGCCAGACACACCACTCGCAAACCCGGCCCCCGCCACCACCACACTGTTGATGGCTACATACGCCGTGTTCTTCGCCGTATCAGCCTTCCGCTCCACCAGCCCGAGTAAAATGTTGTAGGACGCCAACTCCAGCCCCGGCCACGCAAACGCCGCCAGCAATACCCCCGTATATCCCGGAAACAAATGACCCTCGCCAACAAAAATCCAAATCACCGATCCATGCACCATCCCCGCCCCGGCCAGGATCGCCACCGGCTTGCGTCCCAACCGGTCAATCATCCGCCCCCAGAACGGCATACTGATCAATGCCACCATCTGCGGAAACGCAATCAACAACAGGTTCGCCATGAGATTGGATATCTTCACGACATCAAACACATACAACCACACGAACTGCCCCGTGAATCCCACCGAAAACGTCAGCATCGCCGTGAACAACAGATACCAGCGGAATGACCGGTTGGCCAACGGCTCCCGTAACAGGTTCCGTATGCCGAAATCCAGGTTGCGCGCATGCACCTGCCGGTCCGGAACCGGCACAAAATACAGGATATCAATGATGCCCGGTATCGCCGCCACCGCCAATAGCACACTCAACATCCGACTCAACGCCACCCCGCTGACCCGCTCCGCCTGATCCAGGAGCAAGCCAGTCACTATCGTCAACACCAGACTCACCACTCCGCCCGCCTGAACCCGGCGGGACAGGTAACGCGCCCTGATCCTGGACGGCACCAGATCCAGCAACCACGAGTGCCAGCAGGGCGTAACCGTATGATTCAGTGTCGCGGAGAGCGCCATCAGCAGGATCAGCGCCACCGGCCCCTTGCCCGCCGGCACCAACCAGGGTATCGCCGCAATGACCAGCCAGAGTCCCCTGTGGAGAAGATTCCCCGCCAGAAACAGGAACTTCCGGTGCCCATAACGCTCCAGAATGAAACTGCCCGGCAACTGGCCCAGCGCCGCCACAAACGGAATCGCCGCCATCAGCCCAAATCCGAATTCACCAACCCCCAGTTCACGCGCAAACCGGGTTAACGTCGCGCCGGTGGTAATGGACATCCACGCCGCCCCGAACAACCACGCCACCAACACCCGGCGCATCGCCGCGCGGGTGTCATCGGAACCGGCCTGTTGGATAGTCTCTTGTCGTTCACTCATGGATTGGCGGGGAAGCATACGGGGCAGAACCACGGATATCACGTCGAAAAAAAACCTTGAGCCCACCCCCACTCAGGCATAGCATACCCCCGTTGTTTCAAATCCCTGTGGGGAGAACTGCCATGGCGACAATGCGGACCGTCAAACTGAAGAAGACATCAGCGGAATCACAGGAGACCATCCCGGTCCCCGCCAATGCACCCGTCGCCGCGACGGTCGCCCCCCCGCCTCCGGGACTTGAACCTTCATCGGCCACGACCAAGGCCTCAGGCAAGTCCTACTTGGTCTACGCACTCCTGGCGGTCGCCGCCACCCTCTTCTGCATAGCCATCATCGGCATGCAGTACACCGAGTGGTCGTTCTACAAGGCCGACCCGTCCGTCTGGCCCGTCAAGTAGTCTTCACCTCACGGCAGGAACTTCGCCTTCTTGATCTTGTCCGGCAGGTAACTGTCGAGGACGTAGTTCAACCCGTGCTTGGCAAACGCCTGCTGCTCCACACGGACCCCCATCTTGAGCATCTGGTTCAACGCATCCTGCCATTCCTTGTGATGCCGGATGAACGGGTCGTTCTTGAGCGCGTCCTTCGCCCGCTTGATGTCCACATCTTCCAACGGATGGGTCGCATCCATCAACTTGTAGTCAATGATGTCCTGCGGCGTCACCCCCAGGTAATGCGCCTGCGGCACACAGAAGAACCGGTTGATGTGTGCCGCCTGCCCCGACCCCACCTTCAACGTCCGGTAAATGTTGCAGTACCCGTAGGGGTCCCCGTCCGTAAACACCAGCACCGGCAACTTCCGGTCATCCGCCAGCCGCCGGATGAACCGCCGGCACGCCCGCGTCGGCACACCGCTCATGGACACCAGCACACACTTCGCCTTCTCGTAGTACCGGTGATGCACCAGACGTTGGAACAGGGATGAGGTCTCGATGACCAGGATGAACTTGGCGTCCGACTCGAACGCCAGATGCTCCACGCGCGCCGGAATACTCCAGGCGCCTGTCCCCAACTTCCCGCAATTGATCTTAATAACCTCGCCCGTGGACGGATTCTGGTCCATCACGATCAGGGGCCCCGCCACGTCGCCACCACGCTCCTCGGGAATGTACCCGATCTGCTCGCGATTGACCCCCAGCATGGCCTCCATGTCGTCCAGCAACGTGTCGCTCTCCGGCTGTTCGTCAAACCGGCACTCGCCCCAACTCTTGCTGTTGTAGTAAATCTCGCGCTTGCCGGCGATGTCGTTCTTGTCCAACAGGTCCTTCTTGGTCGTGGCCAGCAATCGCATCGACTGCGCAAAGGT
Organism: uncultured Verrucomicrobiota bacterium; assembly: GCA_964535015.1. Classification (GTDB taxonomy): domain Bacteria; phylum Verrucomicrobiota; class Kiritimatiellia; order CAIKKV01; family CAITUY01; genus CAZDUS01. The sequence continues at coordinate 11,567 of CAZHRU010000041.1, forward strand.
CTTCACCGTGTTGTAACTCAGGGTCCGGGTGGCCACCTTGCCCCGAATCTCAAAGTACCCCGTCTTGGGGTCATACTTGACGTTCGTCAACGACCGGATCGGGAACCGCAGCGACGGCTTCTTGAGTTTCTTGACGATATCCTCATAGACTCCGCGACTGACATCCACAATCCTCCGGGACACACCCGCCCGGGACGTCAATAACTCCGCCTCACCACCAGCACCCTTCCCCTTGTCTGTCTTCTTCTTAGCCATAAGTGTAGTCCGTAGTCCGTAGTCTGTAGTCCGTCGCCCCCGCCCTTCACACGTCCAGATGTGTCCGCTCCAGCATCGTCTTCAACCGCTCCACCACACGACCCTCATCACGGTCGCTCAAATCCAACACGCCCTTTAACCCCAGCGCCAGATGCGGAATGTATTTTTCAATGTACGACCGCTTGCGCTCCGCCTCGGCCTCCCGATGCCGGCGGCTTAAATGCACCGACAGCCGCCGCCCGCACTCCTGCACACAAAAACCAATTTCCCTGATGATCTCCGGGTAGTGCGCAATCGCCTCCTTGCTCTCACTGGTGAACGGCACCCAGACGCTGGCGATATGCACCATGATCACCATCGGTCCCAGCGGCACGCCACCCCGGGGCTGCGTCAACCCGTAGTTCTTCCAGTTGACCCCGGAAATTGCCTTGGTAATCGCGCACGCCCCGCCCATGTAAAGCAACGGCACCCGGTTGGCAAACCGCATCACCCGCGCCGGTTCATCCGCCCCGACATCCGCGCCCCCCCCCGGTTTGGCATAGGCAATGCCCACCTCTACCTGGAACGGATTGCCGCGGTAAACCGTCGGATCGCGCGTCACCGCCGTGCAAAACTCGGCCTCAATTTCCTTGCCCAACCCCGCCACAATCAAGTCCTCCCCAATCGGCGACAGACAGTCCGTCGGCGGCCGCATCAACTTGGTCTCATTGACCGCCTTGTAGAGCGTCTCCACCTCCCGGTTGGCTATCCGGCGCGGATTGGCCTTGGGATCCAGCCCGGCCCTCGTGCAGATGTCCAGGGCCGTCTGACTGCTGACACGGGAGAAATCCTCCGAAAGCGCCCCTCGCAACGTGCGGGATTCCGTGTCCCGCAACATTTGCATCAACATCCCGAGTTCCACTCCGTGCGGATGCGGCTTGATCTCCACCGGCGGCGTCGGCAACTTCCCCGCCAGACGCACCCATGAAATCCATTGCCCTTCCACCAGGGGCGTCGTCGCCTGCCCCTCATTGTCCACCTCCTTGTTCAGGAGATTGACCCGGTAATGCAACTGCAGGTGCGGATTGGCAATCAGACACTGCCGCAGATACTCGTCCACCGAAAGCCGCCCGCGTACATAGTGCGCCTCCATCTCTATCGAAACCGACGTCCCATGACTGTAGACCGCCGATTCCGCCACCCCGCCCTCCGCCCCAATCCCGGGAAACGACGGTTGCCATTCAACCTCCACGTCCTTGATAATCGTCGGCGCATTCTTCCGGGTGTCAATCTGCACCTCGATGTGATGCGCCATCTTCCCGCGTGGAATCTTGGAAAGAATCCGCGTGGCCGTGCCGGTCGTCAGTTGCCCGTACATTCCGGCCGCACTGATCCCGATCCCCTGCTGGCCGCGCGACATCCGCAACCGGTGGAACTTGGACCCATACAGCAACTTGGCGAAAATCCGCGGCACCTGCGCCCGCACCACGCCGGGACCATTGTCCGTAATCGAAACACGGAACCGCTTCTCCCCCGTCTGCGTGATCTCCACGCTGAGTTCGGGCAGCAACCCCGCCTCCTCACAGGCATCCAACGAATTGTCCACTGCCTCCTTGACCGTCGTCAAAAGCGCCTTGCGCGGATTGTCAAACCCCAGCAAATGACGGTTCTTGAGAAAGAATTCCGAAACAGAAATCTCCCGCTGCTGACGCGACATGGTTTCGGCATTGGCTGTACCTGTGGTGGTGGTTCGGGCCATGACTCAAAATCTCCCCTGAACTTATGCGCGACTCAATTCACGACTGCGCCGGGCCGCCGCCTGGATGGTACGGGCGAGAACGTCCACCACCCCGTCATTCTCAAGAACATCCCGCCCCGCAGCAGTCGTCCCCTTGGCGGACGTAACCGCCGCCGCCAGATCCGCCGGCGAAAGCCCCTGCTCCAAAAGCAGGCGCGCCGTCCCTTCCATGGTCTGGGCCGCCAACATCAAGGCGGACTCCCGCGACAACCCTTCCCGGACCGCCCCGTTGACAAGACCCTCCAGCAGATAGGCAAAGAAGGCGGGCCCCGATCCACTCAAGGCCGTGACAGCATCAAATTGATCTTCCGGCAACTCCAACGCCCGGCCGCAACACTCCAACATCACCCTGACCTGCGCCGCATCCGCTTCCGTCGCCCGCGTTCCGCGGGTAAATACATTCATCCCCGCTCCCGCCAAACAGGCAATGTTGGGCATCACCCGCACCACCCGCCCACGCGACAACAAGGCTTCCATCCCCGCAATCCGCTTGCCCGCCGCAATGGAAATCACAAGACGATCCGGCGTCACCACCGCCGCGATCTCCGTCAGGACCGCATCCAGTTGCTGCGGTTTGACCGCTAGGAAGCACACCGCGGCTTCCCTGACCACCCCGATATTCGAGGCGGCCCTCCGGATACCCAACCGCCTCCCCAAATCAGCCAATCGAACGGCATCCACGTCGCTCGCCACCACCGATTCGGGTGTTATATACCCCCGCCCAATCAAACCAGCCATCATGGCTTCCGCCATCTTTCCGGCTCCAATAAATCCGATGTTCATCTCAAAACCCTCTTATCTCAGTAACGATTGGATGCCATCCCTGATCTCATCCACCAACCCGTGAAAGGACTCCAGCAACACATGACCACCGGGCAGGAACCCAAAACTGGCCAGCACCAGCAGAACCACATACACCGACATCCCCACGATCAGGAGGCCGCGCAGCCCGAATCCGTCCCCGTCTTGCCTCTGGTGCGGTAACGTCACGCCGTTTTCGCCTTCCTCCATCCGCGACGGTGGTATCTGACTGTTCAACACCCCCGACTGATAGGCCTTGAGAATCTCCAGTACACCGACAAGACTGCGCTCCATGGCAATATGGCCACCCGTCTTGTGAACGGCCTCAAGCACTTCCACCTCCGCGTTCACCGGGCAGGCCGTCCACCGCGCCACCCCTGGATCCATCATGCTGATGTCATTGTGTCCATCGCCAACCACCAGGACCTTCTCCGCCGGAAATCCAAGATGCCTCGCCATTTCAGATACTGCCAGTCCCTTCGTGAAAGGAATGGCATGAACATCCACTTCCACCGGACACTCGAATACCTGCAGGTACCGGGTTGTCCTGGCCACTTCCTTCACAATCTCCGCCCCGAATCGCGACGCACTCTCATCCTCAAACTGAAAGGTAATCCGGTGCCGGTTCCGGTAAACAACCCGCGCAAACGGATTCTTCTTCACCATGGCCCGAGCCATGCGCGGAATCGCACGCCGCACCATCCACTCGTGGCGCCACTGGAGCCAGCGCACCCTCACATTCCAACTCCAATGCGGCAGATACCCGAACCTGTTGCGCTCGTAGATGTAGGCATGCCGGGCAATCACATAATCGGGCTTGATGCCCAGCATCGTCATCGAACGGAAGGCCTCTTTGAAACTGCCCAGACTGCGCCCGGTGCAGATCACCCACTTGACCCCATACACGGTCCGCAAGGTGTCAATCTGGCGTCGGAACTCCTGATATTGATCAAGATTGGCCCGATGCCCCAGCAGGGTCCCGTCCATGTCGGACACAAACATCCCGAGGTCCTGAAGGATGTTTCTGGATTCGTTCATACTGTCACAACCGCCGTCCCCAGCGGCACTCCCTCCGAAGAAAACGGCGTTCCCGCCATAAAATGGCGGGAACGCCCGTTCGAACGCTGCCCGCCACCTACTTCTTCGCCGCCGCCGATTCCTTGATCAGGTTCAACCCGATCACTTCGCGCTGAATCTGATTGGTCCCCTCATAAATCTGGGTGATCTTGGCGTCGCGCATCATCTTCTCAACCGGATACTCCTTCATATACCCGTACCCGCCGAGAATCTGCACCGCATCCGTCGTCACCTTCATCGCCACATCCGAGGCGAATAACTTGCACATGGCGGAAATCTTGCTGACTTCCTTGCCGCCCCCATCAATGTACCGCGCCGCCGCATACACCAGCGCACGCGCGGCTTCCACCTGCGTCGCCATGTCGGCCAGCATGAACTGCACACCCTGGAATGAACAGATCGGCTTGCCGAACTGACGCCGCTGACGGCTGTATTCAACCGCCTCGTCCAATGCGCCGGCGGCAATTCCCAAGGCCTGGGCGGCCACGCCGGGCCGGGAACTGTCCAGCGTCTTCATCGCCACGATGAACCCCATCCCCTCCTTGGCCAGCAGATTGGCCTTGGGAATGCGACAATCCTGGAACACCAATTCGCGCGTCGCTGAGGCGCGGATACCCATCTTGTTCTCCTTCTTGCCAAAGGTGAACCCGGGCGTGCCCTTCTCAACAATGAACGCGGACGCACCACGCGGCCCCTTCGACTTGTTGGTGATGGCCACCACCGTGTAAATCTCCGCCTCGCCACCGTTGGTGATCCACTGCTTGGTGCCGTTGAGCACATAATGGTCGCCATCCAGCACCGCCGTCGTCCGGATCCCGCCGGCATCACTGCCCGCATTGGCTTCCGTCAACCCGAATGCCGCCAACGCCTTCCCGGTGGCAATGCGCGGCAGGAACTTCTGCTTCTGTTCCTCGTTGCCGAACAGGATGATCGGGAACGTCCCCAGCGCCGTGGCCGCCACCGCCAGGGCAATGCCACTGCAAACCTTCGACAATTCTTCGACGCCAATGGCCAGATCCATGATCCCGCCGCCCAGACCACCGTACTTCTCCTCAATGTAAAGGCCGCAAAGATCCGCATCCGCGAACACTTTGACAATTTCATGCGGAAATTCATTTGATTCGTCGTAGTGCTCCCGGATGGGCTTGATCTTCTCCTGCGCCACCTTCCGGCAAAGATCCCGAATCATCACCTGCGTCTCGGTTAATCCATAATCCATGTTGCTCTCTCCCAAGCAGTTAAGCCAATTTCACGGCCATTCAATGACCGAAGGGGGTAAATATAATATACCGGCAGCCCCAAAATCAAGACGGATTTCGGAACGGCGCATCGCCAATGGAAAAATGCGGGACCTTTGCCCCGTCGGGTGCGACCTCCCGCAAAGGGTTAAACTGTTACGCGACTTGCGCCGCGACTCAAACGCGACCGAGTCGGAACCGGGAAGACTCACCGGATCAACTTTCGGAGGGACTGCATGAAGTAACTGTAGTTGTCCCAGGGCACATCCGGTGGGATCAAGTGGTCGAACCCCGGAATCCACCCCCCCTTGGCCACCATCCGTTCGGCCCGGTCCAGTTCATGGTGCATGGCCTTCTTGTCCTTCGCCAGTGCCCGCTTGTCCAACCCCCCCATGATCCCCAACGTGGGATACTGCTCCCGGAACACCTCGATATCACACCCCGCCTGCACCTCAAACGGCATGAAAGCGTTAACCCCGTGCTTCATCATCAACGGTACCAGTTCGTCCACCTGACCGTCCGAATCCACCGACACCACCGGCACCCCATGCTCCTTGGCAAAGGCCGCGATCCGGTCGTAACTCGGCATCATGAAGTCCTCGATCATGGCGGGCGATACCAGACTTCCCTGCTTGCCGGACATATCCTCCCAGATATGGATATGATCAATCTGAACCCGTTCCGCCACCACGCCATACAACTGCAACCAGAGTTCGGTATACGTATCCATGATGTCGCGTATCATTTCCGGTTCGGTGTAGAACCCGACCAACACCTCCTCGGCGCCCATCAGATCGCGGGCCGTCCCGAATACGCCCCAGGGAAACGTCCCCACCTGCACCGGAACATCGCCCCCGCGAAGGCCGTCCAAGTATGCACCCAAAGAGGCCGTCCGCGCCTCCAACTGGGGTTGGAGGTGGGCCTCCTTGTACCGTTTCCAGGCATCATGGTTTTGGATCGGATGGCCGATGAATTCCGGCATCGACCCGTGATCCAACCGATTCCGCATGGTAATCCCACGATAGTCGGTGCTCACAACAAATTCGCTGTCACGCGAGATCTCCCGCCGCTCCAGATGCGGGCAGGGACCGTATTCCATGGGAGCCACTTTGAAAAACGGTTCGAACTCAAAATGGGTCGTCACATTCAGATCCGCGATGCCCGACTCCCGACACCAGCGGGACTTCGTCTCGCCCCATGGCGAAAACCCCAGCCAAAACGGCAACGGCACCCGATCCGTCTTCTGGCAACACAAGGTTGCAATGATCCGCTCTCTGCTGTTCATGTTCCCTCTACTCCAGAACTACCGCCGCCGAATCCGGCGGAAACTCCCCTTACGACCCAACCAACACCGCTTCCCGCTCCCGGAAATAGGCCGCTGACTTCATGACCAGCGCGTCCAACTTGGCAGGATCGGGTTGCCCGAACATCGCCGGGTATGGATCGCCGCCCGGACCCAGCGGTTCCGGTGTCACATAGCACCCCGGACGGTTATACCCGATCACATAAAGCGCCATGATGAGGGTGTCCAGATCGAGCGATCCATCGCCCAAGGCGCAACGGTTACTGTCCGCCATGTGCAGGTTGGTCAGTTGCTCGCCCGCCTCAATCAACGCCGCGCCGATGTGCGCCTCCCCGACCTGCATGTGATAAACATCCCCATTGATGTGCCGGATCCCCGGATGCCCGACGGCCTCGATGTACCGTTTGGCCTCGGCGATGGTGTGGATGAAACTCACTTCCGCCGCACGGATGGGTTCAATCGCCGCCTTGATCCGGCTCTTCTTGAAGTCGTCCGCCACGATCCGGAGCGTCTCGACACTACGCTGGAATTCCGAGGCGTCATACGCATGAGGACGCCCCACCGCGCCGGGCACCACCAGGATGTAACCGCCGCCCACCGCCTCCGTGAAGGCAATCTCGCGCCGCACATAATCCACCGCCGCCTGACGCTGAATCGCCCGGTTGCTGGACAAATCATTGTCCGGCGAGAACATCCCGCAAATGCCCGCCACCTTGATGCCGTGATCCCCAAGCACCTTGAGTGTCTCTTTGGGCTTATACCCCAGATCCGGCCCGTAGTGATTCCCATGTAACTCAATGAAGCGGATCCCCGCCGTCTCCAGCCGCGCCGCCGAATCCGCCAGCGACTCCATCCCAAACCCCCAGTTGGACCAACTCAGATTCAATTTCGCCTTGAAGTGTTTGGGATTGGCCTTCTTGAGTTTCGCAAAAGCGGCCCGGATCTGTTCGTTCTTCGCCTCGTAGTTCTGCGGTTTCATGCTCTCTCCTTCTGTTTACTGTGCTCTTCCTCTTGTTTCAGGTCACTCTCGCGGCAAGATACTCTAATTGTTGGCGGCGCCACCGAGTGGCAGTACGGTCTTCAGTTCCCGCACATTCGTGAAGGCCGCCGGGCTCGCGCCCGGATGGGGTCGGATGGTCAGCGACGGCAGTACGCCGTTGCGAACGCTCAGACGAATATGCTGGCCGTCGGCGCGACGTTCAAGACTGGCATCGATGCGGTGCCAGCCGTTGGCGCTGAGCAACGGCCAGTCGGAGATCTCCATACGCGGCCACTGCGGCGGCAGGCGGGGAATCCACGCCGGATGGTCTGGATCATGGTCGTCGAAACCAGCGACCATGCGGGCGATCTTGAGCGGCTCGCAGGCGCAAACCAGGTTCAGTTCCGCGCAACCGTCACGGGCTTGCAGCGGGCGCGGCGGGGCGTACATTCGTTCGTGGAAGTAGTACGGCGAACGGCGTTGGCCCTTATTGAAAGTGTGTTCGGCCAAACCGTCCAACGCGAGTGCGACCATATCGGTGCGGTCGAGTAGCAGGAACGACTGCGTGGCATATCCGTGGCCGTAAGAGGGGCTGGTGAGTTCGCCGGGATGTTCTGTGGAATCTAGTCTGCCGCTGGCGGCCAGTATGTCGAACTGGGTCCACATGCCCCAACGCCGCATGGCCTCGGCGCGTTGCGGATTCTTGAGCAACCTGTTGATCGTGGCCTCGCAGCGGCGCTGCCATGCGTCGCCTGACGGAATCAGTCCATGCACATCGCAGTGCATGGCGGTCACGCCGTTGATACCGCCAAACCCTCGATTTATCGCGTGGTTGAGGACCGCAGGATCGGGTTTCAGCGTTACGGGGTCTACGCACCAGATCCATCCACCGTCTTCGGCCACAAGGTGCTTGTCGATTCCCTGGCGCAGGCGTGCGGCCCCGTCGCGCCACTGCTGGGCAAGCGTCGCGCGGTTTGTGGCGGCGGCCCAACGGGCGCCTGCCTCCAGCGCGAGCGCGCAGAGATGATTCTGCACCACGTTGCAGGCGGTGCCCGGCAGGTAGCAGCCGGGGCCGAACTCACCCGAACCTTCAAGAAGCGGTTTCGATCCCAATTCGCGCAGGACAAAGGCCAGCGGGGAGCGTGCGTTGGTGAGGAAGTCATCCAGCCGCCGCCGGAGGTCGTCGTTCCCCGGAAGGCGTTCGGCGAGCAGCACGAAGGCGATGACGATGGCAGACGTCCCGTCCAGTTCCCGGCCATGGCGCGGATGGCCGACCTGGAACCGTTCGGGAAAACTGAGGAAACCGTCTTCGTTGGGCTCGACCAGTTCCATCAACGCGCTTGCGACCAACCGTGCTTCCTCAACACGGCCCCAGAGTGTGAGTTCGCGTAGAAACACGCCGGCATCGCGCGTCCACATGGTGTTTGACCAACCTTGCGGCGGCGGCGAGGCGTGAACGAAGCCGGCCGGCCATACGATCGCTTTCCGCCGATCGAGTTCCTGATCGATCGTGGTCCTTGACAGGCCGTTGGCGGGATTGCGCAAAAGGTTGTATGTGCACACGCCATCGAGACTCTCCGCGCATTCTCGCGTAAAGAGTTCGGCAAGGTTGTGGCCAGCGAACTGAAGTTGCTGCTTCACCGATGTTCCGACGTCAATCCTGTATAGGTCTGATGTGTTCATTTCAGGATTCACGGTTTTGTCCGGAACCGACATGGCGTGTAGCGTCGCGGGCACGGACTACTCCCTGAGTCCTAGATCGGCGGCCTTGGGCATCTCCGGATGGTTCGGTCCGAAATGCTTGAGGATCACCAGTGGCTCATGCCGGCTCTGGCAGGTAATCGTCACACCCGCCTTGGCGGCCGGCTCGCTGACGAAATACTCGTCGTTGGTGAGTTGGCCGTACCGCAGCATGCCCGCCGCGTCGCACTGGAATCCGCCGAGAGTGCCATGGCCCTGGATGACGATGCACCCGTAGGCCGCGGCGTCCTTGACTGTCACGGTCTGGCCGGGTTGCACGGTCAGTTCCTTTGCGCCGACGTACGGGTTGGCGTAGGAGATCCACTTTTCCTCGTGCTGCTTGTCGCTGTGGGCGCAACGGATCGGCGGGCGGGCATAGTGCTTGGCATAGTGCGGGTCCACGTTCTTGTTCCAGTCCATCAGTGAGATCACGTAGTCCAGATCAAGCTTCTTGTTTCTCGGGCAGTTCTCTACCAGGAACTCGTAGGGGTATACCTCACCGGCGGCGATGTTCTCGTAGACCGAGTTCACATCGGCGTTCCACTGCGGCTCGTAGGTAAGCACTGAACCGGGGGCGTGGACGACTCCGGGAGGTGTGTACCAGCCTGAGCCCAGTTGGATGCGGTAGGCGCGTGACAGTTCCGTGATACGCGTATCGCCTTTGGTATAGCCAGCCAGGCGTTCCTTGACCTGGGCCTTGGTGACGTCCGGGTCGAACCCGAAGTAGGTGGCCGGGAAGGTGCCGAGGTGGTTATTGAGCTGGGGTGGGAAGTAGTAGGCCTCCGGTTTGCCTAGTGCGCCGACGCGCGCGGCGGACTTGAAATCAAGGTGCAGGTGGTGGAAGAGCGGCTCCCCGAAGTCGAAGAACTTGGAGTACATCGGCCAGCCGCCGTACTTCTTCATGAGCGTCTGGCCGACCAGTTGCTCTTTCAGTTCCTCCTGCGCATCCCGGAGTGTAAACTTCTTCGCCGGCCCGGCCTTGGGCAGGACATAGGAGAGACCTTCGTCCTTGGCGGCCAATGGGCCGTTCATGCAGTTAATGACCGAAGCGAACCAGCGCTCCTTGATGGCGCCGCGGTTGGTCCCGAGGGCGAAGTAGTCATCGGGATGCAGGCGCAGGCGTCGGCCCGGCGCCGAGAAGCGGCGCGGCACGAAGACCGGCATTAGTTGCAGGATGCCATTGCCCTGTTCGAACGTTTCGCGGATGAGTTTAGACTGTTTCATGTGCGGTGCTCCTGTTCCTTTGGGTTAACGAGTTTGAGAAGGGCGTGTCGGGTGTCGCGTGTCGGGTGTCGCGTGTCGCGTGTCGGGTGTCGCGTGTCGCGTGTCGGGTGTCGGGTGTCGCGTGTCGGGGGGTGTTCATGCATTCATGACCTCATCGGTAATGCACGGCGACTCGGCGGTGGTTACGTATGTCGGTTTGGGTTCGTGGACACTGGGTGGTTGGCGCGTGGCGTTGTTTGCCCTCAGCGTTTCAATGGATTTTGTCAGGCGGGCGACGATCCGATCCACCAGATCCACCCTTGCCGCAATCACTTCGGCGGGGAGCCAGTGCTTGAGTCGTTTGTAGCGGCCCAACGTCTCGCGTGCCGATCCGCGTGCTATGTCAAGGAAGCGGATGAATTCGGTTCGGCTCAGACGCCCGAACCCTTCGTCAATGTTCGCGCAAATCGAATCCGCGCTCCCCACCTGCTGGCCTACCAGTCGGTAGCAACGAGGGTCGTTCCGTAAGACCTGCATGTCCTCAACAACGTCGTCGAACAACCGCACGGCGTCTTGATGCGGTCCGAAATCTTCAACACGATTACGACTCATACGCTCCTCCCGTCACCCGACACGCGACACCCGACACCCGACACGCGACACCCGACACGCGACACCCGTCACGCGACACCCGTCACGCGACACCCGTCACGCGACACCCGTCACG
>CAZHRU010000042.1:0-22507 GCA_964535015.1 uncultured Verrucomicrobiota bacterium
CCAGCCCCTCTCCACAACCTGTAGGGGTTACCCACTTAAAACCCTGAAGCCCCGCTTTATTAATAAGTTGACCTGAGGTTGGTGATGTTCGGGACGGCGCCGACAGCGTCATAAAGTCCAGACTCAACTGGCCGACTGGGGAACCCGGTAGCGGGTCAATGCTTACCAAAGACGACCGCGGATCGAAACCCCGCGGTTGTTTTTGCCGGGCGGTTCGCCGCATCAGGGGGAGGCGGCGGGCAGATGTTACAGGAGCATGTGCAATTGGAGAAACAACGACTAACGGCAGTCGCCGACCTTGGAATGCACGCTACGTCGCCACGCGGTTCGCTCATCCTGAAAGGGTAACCCGGCGGCAAAGTAAATCCTTGCGGGCAACCCACAATCCAATATCATTCCTCCCTTTGCGCAATATCTTCACCCGGGAGGACTACTTCTTGAAAAACCAGATCATCTTGTTTCAAGGCGACTCCATCACGGACTTCGGCGTCAACGATACCTGGCATGAATTCGGCAGTAACAACGGGGTCGATATCCCGCGTTTCGAACAGTTCTACCGGATGCTGCTGGAATGGACCCTCAAGGCCCGGCCAAACGCAAAACTCGTCCTCGGCGCACCCTTTGTGTTCGTCGGCGGCGCCGTCACCAACGACTGGGTCCCGGAGGTCAACCAACGCCGGGCCATCGTCCGCAAGATGGCCTCCGACTTCAACGCCGTCTTCATCCCTTATCAGGATATCTTCAACGAGGCACTCCAACGAGCACCCTGGGACTACTGGCTGGCCGATGGCGTTCACCCAACCTATGCCGGCCACCAACTCATGGCCGATGCCTGGCTGAAATCCACAAGGAACCTCATCTGACCGTCCGCCTGCCCGTAACGATGCACACGGATCAAAATTCCACAAAGATTGATACGGTTCCCCCGCGAACCCCAGCCCCGGGCAGGAACACCGCCACACTCATTGCCCCCCAGAACACACTAACCGCCACCACCTCCTCCAGCGAATCCTCACCCTACCAGATCCTGAACGAAATCGGACGCGGCGGCATGAGCACCGTCTTCCTGGCCAAAGACATCAGACTGGGCCGCTTCGTCGCCATCAAACGACTGAGCAACGTCTTCCTGGGTGATGGCCCGATCCGCGACCGCTTCACCCGCGAAGCACAGTTGATCGCTTCGCTAAACCACATCTATATCGTCAAACTCTACGACTTCGACGTCAACCGCCCCGAACCCCAGATTGTCATGGAGTATGTCGCCGGCCCCGGAAAACCACCCGCCCCCGACTGGCCGCCCCCCTCCCTCAACCTGGAGCAGAAACTGGAGCAAAACGGGGCACCCCTCGCCCTGCGCGCCTCCGTCGTCCTCGTCAAGAAACTCTGCGCCGCCATTGACTATGCCCACCACCACGGCGTCATCCACCGCGACTTGAAGCCATCCAACATCCTCCTCGATGAACATGGAGAACCCCGTATCGTTGACTTCGGCATCGCCCGCCAGACGGCCTCCGAATCCGCCAAGTTGACCATGACCGGCACCCAGATGCTTTCGCTCGGTTACGCCCCGCCGGAACAGGAAACCGACCCCGCCTCGGCGAACGAACGTGCCGATATCTACAGTCTGGGCGGCATCCTCTATTTCTGCCTTACTGGGGAAAACCCGCGTTTCTTCCGCGACAGCCGCATCCCCGATTCCCTCCGCCCCATCATCCTCAAGGCCATGGATCGGGACCCCGCCCAACGCTGGCCTTCCGCCAACGACTTCGCCGATGTCCTTGCCCAGTCCGCCGGCGACTTTCTGTCGCCCCTCACCGATCCCGGCATGTGGCGCTGCAAATGGTGCAGCGCCCTCAATCCCGTCGCCAACCGCTACTGCACCCAATGCAACTGGGATGGCATGGAACGCTGCCCCGAATGCTCCGGAGAAACCAGGGTGGGCGTCCGCTTCTGCAGTCAGTGTTCCACCGATATCAAGACGTTCGAGGATATCCGGGCCTTACTCAACCGCCTGCGCGACTACCGACGCCAAAAGGACTTCGTTCGCATCAAGGATGCCGTCGACGCCGCCCGCCGCTTCCAACCCCGGGGCGGTCAGGGCCGCGAACTCGTCCGCGAAATCTTCGACCTGGAGGAAACCGCCTCGTGGGCACTCAGGCGCAAGGATGAACTGACCCAGGCCATCGCCACCGGCCTCGACCAGCAAAACTACGAGGAAGTCCGGGATCGCCTCAACGAGTACGGCGTTCTCGATGATGGCCCCGAGTACAAGGAATTGCGCAGCGAACTTCCCTGGCGTATCGCCGAACGCAATATCATCGCCCTGCGCGCCGAACTGGACCAGATCCGCCGGTTGATCGCCGAAAAGCAACCCGGACAGGCCCGGACCCGTCTCGCTGATATCGAAAACCGGATCCTCTCCCTCGGCCAGTTGGAGTCCCAGTTCCCCTCGCTCAAGGGCGTACTGACCCCGGACGCCGATCAACCCGACGCCAAATCCGGCTCCTACGCCAAGGCCGTCGCCGCCCTCGCCGATGACACCACCCTGCTGAAAACCGAACTCGAAACCACCCGCCACTCCATCGAACGCCTGGTCCAGTCTGCCACCATCGCCCTGAAAGCCCAGGACTACGACGGCTGCCTCTCAATCTGCGGGGCCTTGAATGACATCTCGTCTGAACCGACACCGGCGGATGCCCTGTCGAAAAAAGCCTCTGAACAAAACGAGCACATTTCGCGCTTGATCACTCGGTCCAGCGATGCCCTGCGGAAGGGTGATCTGAAATCGGCGGAACGAGCCGCACGCGACATACTCGACCGGCTGAAACAGGACTCGATCCCCGCCCGTCATCTCCTGAGCCAAATCCGCAGGTACCGCCGCCGCCGCGCCTTCCTCCTCTCAACACTGGGCGCCCACGCCGCCTTCGTCCTCTACGTGTTGAGTATCGGACCGGTCTATCAGATCATGCTGAACCGCCCCACCCCGGCAATCACCACCAGGGATACCCTGCGCACCCTCTATCAACCCGTCTACTGGCTGCATGACCACACCGTCCTGCGATCCCCGCTGGAACGGTATGCCAGCCACTGGACACCCAGCGCCTTCTGAGTACCGTCGCTCGTTTCACTTCTTCGCCGTCAAACCGTGTTTGCTGACTAACCTCTGCAAATAGGCCCGCTCAATCTCCGCTTCACGCGCCGCCTTGGAAATGTTACCCCCATTTCGTTCCAGCAGTTTCATCAGGTAGTCCCGTTCAAAGTGCTCCACCAACTGGTTCTTGGCGTCCTTGAACGGCATCTCATCCGTGGCCGACGCCCCTCCCGTCTCGGACTCCTGAATCCCCATGCGCCCCATTGTCAGACAGGCACCCAGGTCCACCGCCCCCTCCGACCCCCGCACCCCCATCTCCACCACATTGCGCAACTCGCGGGCATTCCCCGGCCAGTCATGTTGCCGGAACAACTCCATGCTCCTGTCGAAATCCGACCACGCCGTCACATCGTCGGAACCCGTGAGTTCCTTGAGAAAACACCGCACCAGCACCGGAATGTCGTCCTTCCGCTGCCGCAACGGCGGCAGTTCAATCTTCACAATCGACAACCGGTAATACAGATCCTCACGGAACCGCCCCTCGCGCACTTCCCGGTCCAGGTGCCGGTTAGTCGCCGCGATGATCCGCACATCCACCGGCCGGACCGTGTTCGACCCCAGGCGCCGCACCTCCTTCTTCTCCAACACCCGCAGCAGTTTCGGCTGGAGCGTCACATCCAATTCCCCGATCTCGTCCAGAAAGACCGTCCCGCCATGCGCCTGCTCAAACGCCCCCACCCGCTCGGCTCCCGCCCCGGTAAACGCCCCTTTCGTATGCCCGAACAACTCGCTCTCAATCACCCCCGTGGCCAGCGCCCCGCAATCAATCACCACAAAGGGATTCTTGCTCCGCGGACTGTGCGCATGGATACCCTCCGCCAGAAGTTCCTTGCCGGTCCCGGTCTCACCCTGGATCAGAATGGCGGAGTCCGCCTTGGCGTATGTCTCCGCCAGGTGGAACACCCGTCGCATCCCCGTGCTTTGCCCTATCAACCGCCCGAAACTACCGTGCGAACTCAGGGGATATGACATCGTCTCCCTCAACGGACAGAACACCATCCTCGTCGCCCCTACCTGGAACTCAACCCCCTCGGCCAGGAACACCTCACACACCCGCACCCCCTGCACCAGGGTCCCATTCGTACTTCCCATATCCCGCAACAGAAATCCATCCTCCCGTTGCTGAATCTCACAATGCCGCCGCGAGGCCGCCTCATCCGACACAATCAGGTCGTTTGGCCCCCCCGCACCGATCATGAATACGTCCTTGTTGATCGCCACTTCGCGCCCCTGCTCCGGCCCGCTGAGAATCAGAAGTTTCGCCTTCTTCAACTGCAGGATTCGCGGCGCCCCCTTCGCGTTCATGATCACCGTGTGGAATCCGCCCCGTCCGGAATGTGGAATGACTGTGTCTTTCATGGCTCCAGAACGTACCCCCCCTCCCCCCGGTGGTCAACCGCAAACTGCATACAAAAGAATACACTTTCCCCGGTCCACTGCGCACATTACAGCACAATCGCCTCCGTTTTTGGGGTTTACCGCTGCCCCCGGCGCCCATTCGCGCCCATTTCGGCCTCTTCGGGTCACCGCCCCCGTCATGGCACGCCTTCTGCTAACTTTATTGTGCCGCAATTGCCGTGTATACTCGTCGGCAAGAAAAAGAAGGAGTCCCGATGCCAATGACTGACGAAAGATCAACCCCCGTTCACTCCGCCCCCCCCCAGGGCGACATCGAAACCGTCAAGGCGCTGAATACAGCCTACGAGAACATGACCCGTCAGGTACGACAGGCCATCGTCGGGCAGAATGCCGTGGTGGAACAGGTCCTCGTGGCCATCTTCTGCCGCGGCCATGCCTTGCTGGTCGGCGTGCCCGGTCTCGCCAAAACCCTCCTGGTCAGCACCCTCTCAAAGGTCATGCACCTGACCTTCAAACGCGTTCAATTCACCCCCGACCTGATGCCGGCCGATATCACCGGCACCGACGTCCTGGAAGAGGACCGCACCACCGGCAAGCGCGCCTTCCGTTTTGTCCATGGTCCGCTGTTCGCCAATATGGTCCTGGCCGACGAAATCAATCGTACCCCACCCAAGACCCAGGCCGCCCTCCTGGAAGCCATGCAGGAACGGATCGTCACCGTAGGCGATACCGACTTCAAACTGCCCGATCCATTCTTGTTGCTCGCGGCACAAAACCCGATCGGGCAGGAAGGCACCTACCCCCCCCCCGAAGCCCAGTTGGACCGCTTCATGTTCATGATCAAGGTCGACTACCCCACCGCCGCGGAGGAACTGGAGATCGCCAAGAAGGTCACCGGCACCTACCAACCCGTCCTTGAACCCGTGTTGTCCGGCGCGGATATCCTCAAGTTGCAGGAGATCGTCCGCCGGGTCCCCGCCGCCGATCACGTGTTTGAATACGCCCGCGATCTCGCCCGCGCCACCCGCCCAGGACCCTCTTCACCCGCCTTCGTTCGGGAATTGGTCCAGTGGGGCGCCGGCCCCCGCGCCACCATCAACATGATGATGGCCGCCAAGGCCCGCGCCATTCTCCACGGACGCTACCACGCCACCACGGAAGATGTCCGCGAAATGGCCGCCTGCATCCTGCGGCACCGCATCGTCCCCACCTTTAACGCGGATGCGTCCGGAATCTCCACCGACCAGATCGTTCAGCGCCTTCTGGAGGAAGTCAATCCTTCCGCCCCCGGCCCCCGCCCCTGACCGATTCATGACTGATCCATCCCATACCCCCGCCACCTCGGTCCCGCCGCATTTCCAGTTGCTGGATCCCGAGGCCATGGCCAAAATCCAACGCGTGGACCTCCTGGCCCGCCAATCCGTCGAGGGGTTTATCTCCGGCCGCCACCAAAGCCCCTACCGCGGCTACTCCGTCGAATTCGCGGAACACCGCGAGTATGCGCCCGGCGATGATCTCCGCGACCTCGACTGGCGCGTCTACGCCAAATCCGACCGCTTTTACATCAAACAGTACATCGAGGAAACCAACCTGCGGGCCACCATCCTCCTCGATGCCTCCGGGTCCATGGCCTACCGCGGCAACCTTGCCGCCAAACACCGGGGCCAACCGCTCAGCAAGTTCGAATACGCCCGCTTCCTCGCCGCCTGCCTCGTGCGCCTCCTCCTGAACCAGCAGGACGCCGTCGGACTCGTCACCTTCGATACCGCCATCCGCCGCTACCTCCCCGCCCGGACCCGCACCAACCACCTGAGCCTCCTCCTGGAAGAGATGTTCACCACCAAACCCGGCTCCGAATCCGCCCTCGCCCCCGTCTTCCACGACGTCGCCGAACGCATCCACCGCCGCGGTCTCCTGATCATCATCTCCGACCTCTTTGACAACCCCGCCGACATCCTCAAGGCCTTGCACCATTTCCGCTTCCGCAAACACGAGGTCATCCTGATGCATATCATGGCCGACGAGGAACTCACATTCCCCTTCAAGCAATGGAGCCAATTCCTGGATCTGGAACAGACCGGACACCGGCTCGATATCGACCCCGAAGCCATGCGTTCCGCCTACCTCGCCGAAATCCGCGCGTTCCTCAACACCATCGAAAAAGGGTGCGGCGAAATGCACATTGACTATGTCCCGTTCTCAACCCGTCAGGATTTCGACCTGGCCTTGTCCAGTTACCTGGCGCACCGGAAAAGCCTGGTGAAACGATGACCTTCCTCCAGTCAATCATGCTCGCCGGTATCGCCGCCATCGCCATCCCCATCATCATCCACTTGCTGAACCGCAGCAAACCACGCCGTATCGACTGGGGTGCCATGCAATTCCTGCTCGCCTCCATGAACGCCCGCAGTCGGCGCGTCAAAATCGAGGACGGCATCCTGTTGTGCCTCCGCTGCCTGGCGCTGGCCACCCTGGCGATTGCCATGGCGCGCCCCTTCCTCCCCAGTGCCTCCGCCATCCCGTGGCTCATCATCCTGCCCGGCATCCTGTTGTCTGTCCTCAGCGCCGGCATCGCCACCGTCCTGTGGACCAACGTCCCGCTCCGCCGCCGGTGGCTGAAACTGGCCGCGATCCTGTCAATCATTGCCATTCTGGCCGCCCTCCTTGAACAGCGTATCCAGGCCCGCCGCTGGATGACCGCCGCCGGTGGCGTCGATACGGTCATCATCATCGACGCCTCGATGTCCATGACCCTGGTGACCGACGGGGTAAGCCATTTCGACCAGGCGCTCCAGGAAACCCGCGCCCTGGTGCAGGCGGCTCGCCCGGGCGACGCCATCGCCCTTGTCCTGGGGGCGCCCCTACCCCGTCCCCTCGTCAGTCGCCCCACCTCCGATAAACGCGAACTCCTCCGCGTACTCCAGTCCCCCGAGTGCAAACCCGCTGGTGGCATCATGGCCACACTGGAAACCCTGAATCTCGCCTCCTCACTCCTGGCCGACGGACCCAATCTGTCAAAAACCATCGTCATCTTCACCGACACCCAGGCCGCCGGATGGGAGCCGCGGGCCGAACGTCGCTGGACATTCCTGGCCGACGGCTTCAAGTCGTTTCCCGCTCCGCCGCGCATCATCTGCCGCCGCTTCCCCAGCCCCGCAACGTTCCGCAACACCCTGGTTTCCGAAATCCGTCTCGCCCGCTCAACCCTCGGAACCGACCGCCCCGTCACGATGGAAGTCAGTGTCGTCAATTCCGGAAATGTCCCCGCCCATCCCGGAATGCTGGAGTTGTGCGTGGACGGCGAACGGGTTGAACGCACATCCATCAACAAGGATCTGCTCCCGCAGACCACCGAAGCATTCCTTTTCAATCACCAGTTTGCTTCACCCGGCTATCATGTCATTCGGGCCACCTTGGGCAACGACGATGACCTCCCTGCCGACGACTCATTGGAGCAGGTCGTCCATGTGCTGGAACGCCTCCCGGTCCTGTTGGTCGAGGGCGCTTCCAATGAACGCTTTTTCTTCGGCAAAACCGCCAGCCTCATTCGCGTCGCCATGACCCCCCGCGACAACCCGGACACCACACAGACCGGAAATAATGCTCTCCCCGAGTTGCCCTTCCTCATCAAGCCAACGGTTGTCGAGGCGGCCGATCTCGCGACCATCCACGACTTGAGCCTCTACCGCGTCATCGTCCTCGCCGATGTCCCCCGCCTCCCCGCCGC
The DNA here is from genome assembly GCA_964535015.1 of uncultured Verrucomicrobiota bacterium. Classification (GTDB taxonomy): domain Bacteria; phylum Verrucomicrobiota; class Kiritimatiellia; order CAIKKV01; family CAITUY01; genus CAZDUS01. The sequence continues at coordinate 8,238 of CAZHRU010000042.1, forward strand.
CGAAGCGGAACGCATCTCCGCCTTTGTCAAGGCGGGTGGCGGTCTTCTCATCACCCCGGGCTTCCGCGCCGAACCGGCCTTCTACAACACCTGGCAGACATCCGCCGGCGAGGATGTCCTCCCGGCCCGCCTCGAGGAACGTGTCTATCCGCAAAATCCCCTGACCCTCGATCTCCTGTCCTTCAAACACCCCGCCCTCCATCTGGCGGCCCGTCCCGCCCAGTCGGATCTCCGACTTGGCCTCGTCGCCGGCTACTGGAAAACCGGATCCGGTCCCACCTCGACCACAACCCGCGTTGGTGGCCGCCTTGAGTCTGGAGACCCCTGGCTTCTCGAACACCACCTCGGCCAAGGTAATATCCTGATGATCCCCATGGCCTTCGACCGTCGCGACAGCAACCTCGCCTCCCTGAAGTCCTTCGTTCCACTGGTCCACGAAACCGTGTATTTCCTCGCCGCTCCTTCCCTCCAGGTGTGCCATGTCGCCCCCGGCACCGAATGGACCCTGTCTGCCCCCGTTCCCGCCGATCCACCCGCCCTCTCCAGTCCAAGATCCGCCACGGTCGTTACGCCCTCCGGCGAAGTGCTGCAATCCAGGATTGAAATGAACGGTAGTCGTTTTGCCATCCGGTTCACGGATACCCGCCAACCCGGCCTCCACCATGTTCGATTGCCCGCCGCCTTCGCCGCCTCCGCCGGCGCCCTCACCAACAGTACTCCCGATGTGCTTTTCTCCGTGGATACCCAACCCGGGGAAAGCAACCTCACCCCCCTGACCGACGCCGATCTGGCGGCCTTGCGCAGTCATATCGACCTGTTTCTGCCCAAGACGGCCGATGAACTCCTCACCGCCCTCAGCGGGAAGGTGCCCGGCCAGGAATTGTGGAAGATTCTTGTCCTGTGCGCACTCTTCACGCTCATCGCCGAAACCGCTCTCACCCGCTGGATCACCCTGCACCGCCACCTGCATCAGGCCACGCCGGTAACCCTCGCCTCGCCCGTGCAGGGCGTTCAAACCTTGCGGACACGCCTGACGGAACTGATTACAAAATGACGGAAACCCCCAATAACCTGATCTCCTATGGTGTATCCACCGCCCTCCTGCTGGCCGGTTGGGCACGTTCCCAGGTCTGGTGCCGCACCCTGCGCTACCCATGGACACTCCTCGCCTTCCTCGGACGCTCAGTGCTTGGATTCCTGACCCTGCTTGCCGGCGCCGGATTGGCACAACATGCCCTCGTCTTTTCGACCAACTGGCCCCTGTGGTCCATTCTACTGCCAGGCGCCGTCCTGATCGAAACCGTCATCGCCCTTGCCCGCCTGGAACGGAACATCATCCCGCATCGCGCCGGCAAAACCCTGACAATCCTGCGGGTTACCACTTTCCTTACCGTCATCCTGACACTCTGCCAACCGGTCGTCGTCCTGAACGTCGTCCATCAACTTCACCGCCGGATTGTGATCCTCCTCGACATCAGTGCTTCCATGCAGGTCGCTGACAACAACCTCACACTCGACGAAACAGTGCGCCTCGCCGAAACCCTGCGCATCCCCGCCGCCCACCGTGCCTCCCCCACCAACAATGAAGCCTTCCTCCTTTCCCTGTCCGACTCGGACCGCCAGGCCGTCAACCGCGTTGCCTCCCTTACCCGCGTCGAAACCGCACTCCGCCTCCTGACCACCCGACCCGACCCGGCCGGCACGGACAAATCCTCCTCGTCCCGTTCCCGGCTTGAACGCCTGCACCACGACTACGGTGTCCAGTTCTACACCTTTGCCGCCCTGCCCACCGAAATCAACACCGAGACCCTCATCAGTTCCACCTCAACCGTCGCCGCCTTGCCAACATCACCCCTCCCGCTTCAGAAGACTGACATCGCCGGCGCGCTCGCCAACATCGCCATATCCCTGCGCCCGGAAGAAACGGCCGGGGTGCTTCTGATCTCCGATGGCCGCCACAATTCCGGCGGACCCATCGACACCGTCGCACGCAGGTTCCAGACCCAACAAGTCCCCGTCTTCCCACTGGTGCTGGGAGGTAACACCCGCCCACCCACCGATGCCGCCATTGTCTCCGTCAACGCGCCCGAATCCGCCTGTACCAAGGAAAGGGTCTCCTTTTCCGTAAAGTTGAAAATTGACGGCCTCGCCAGCTCCAATGTCACCGTGATCCTCTTCGATGGAATCCGCCCCGTCGCCTCCAACACCGTAACCCCGCCGGATGGAGCCTCCTTCCGCACCCAGGTCCTTCTCTCCGATGCACCCGCCACCAACGGTATGCACGCCTACCGCGTCCAGGTGCAGCATCTCCAATCCGACGTTGACACCAACAACAACGTCGTTGCCGTACCCGTGCGGGTTGGCGGCGATCCCATCAATGTACTGCTCATCGAAAACTACCCGCGGTGGGAATTCCGCTACCTGAAGAACCTGTTCACGCAACGGGACAAGAACGTTCGACTCCAGTACCTGCTCCTGAATCCTGACCGAATCGCCAGAGCCCACGCCCCGCCGCCACGCCCGGCCTCCGTTACGGCCAAGCCTTCGGAAGCCGAAGCCACCCGCCTGCCGTCCACCGAGGCGGACTGGATGAAGTTCGACGTTATCATCCTGGGCGACGTCCCTCCCGCCGCCCTCGGTCAGGCCAACATGGAAATCCTTCGAACCTACGTCCGCACCCGCGGCGGTTCGCTTATCATCATCGCCGGCAGCCGCCACATGCCCCAGTCCTATGATCACACCCCGCTGGCCGACATCCTGCCCGTCACCTTCAAACCGGCCATCCGCCCCCTGCTGAACTCCCCCGACCCCGAGTTCCGCCTCGCCCTTACCCCTGCAGGTCGCAATGCCCTGTTTATGAAACTTGACGATAATCCCGCTGAAAATCTCAACGCCTGGTCCCGGATTCCCGCACTCCACTGGCGGAATAGTTCCCTGACCGCCAAGCACGGCGCCACCGTCCTGGCCCACGCCGTCGCACCCGACCGGAAACCGGAGGGCATGCCCGCTCACATCCCCGACGCCGATTCGCTTCTCCATCAGCAACAACGCGAACGGGAGAACGCCCTCATCGTTACCCACCAGGACGGCTTCGGTTCGGTCCTGATGTTCGCCTTCGATCAGACCTGGCGCCTGCGCTACCGGTACGGAGACTGCTACCATCACAAACTCTGGGGCCAGATTCTCTCCTGGGCCACAACCGATGGAATCACCACCGGGTCCGGCACCGTTCGAATCTGCACCGATCGGGCACGCTACCCGTCCGATGCCCCCGTCCGCATCCTGGCCCGGTTGGCCACCCCCGCCTTTTCTCCCATCACCAATGCCACCCCTCACGCCACCCTGTGGATGGATGGCCGAAAATTGTCGCGTCACCGCCTGACCTATCGCGAAGGATCACAGGGAATCTACGTCGCTGAAATCGCCACACCACCCGCCGGCCAATACCGCGTCGAACTGGATGCCTCCGGTATCAGCGGACTCGCGACCACGCCACCCGGCGCCACCATCGCCGCCGAGTTCGCCGTTGCCGCCGGCAACGACACCGAAACCATTGATCTTACCGCGGACCGGGGCGAACTTACCCGCCTGGCCGAACAGACAGGCGGCAGCGTCCTCGAACCAACCGATCTGGACTCCATCGAAAAACGCCTCGGCCCCGCCAGAATCACGACCACTGAACGGCGCCAACTTGACCTCTGGAACTCATGGCCGTGGTTCCTCCTCATCGTCACCCTCATGTCCGCCGAATGGTTGCTGCGCAAGAAAGTGAGGCTGCCCTGATGAATGCCTACCGCCACGACAAACCCGCCACTCTGCCGGATCCCATCGTTGCCGCCCTGAACAACCTGATCCGCCGCGCACGTCACCTGACTCTGCTTCGCGGACTTTGTGCTTCCTGTGTAGCCGGGATCGGCGCTTTCCTGCTCATCATGCTCCTCGATGCCACCGTCACCTTGCTGGCGGCCTGGCCTCGCTGGACTCTGACATTACTGGCTTATGCCGGATGGGCATGCACAACCTACGGGTTTCTCATCCGACCGCTCACTCGCACGTTCACCCTGGCTGGCATCTCACGTCTCATCGAGACTCACCACCCCGAATTCCAGGAACGCATCAGTTCCGCCGTCCAGATCCTCGCCAGCAAAGACCTCCCGTCCATCCGAGGCTCCGACACCCTGATCGCCGCTCTCACCGAAGAAGCCCTCCGCCGGGCCATCACCCTCAAACCCCGGCAGGAGATATCATTCCGCACCGTCATCCCCCTTGTCGCCATTGCCGCGATCCTCATATCCATACTCACAACCCTCTGCCTCCTGCGTCCGCACCAGACCGGATTCCTGCTCGCCCGCGCCACCGCCCCATTCCTGAACCTCCCCAACGTTCAGGCCGCCGACCTTATCATCGAACCCGGCGATACCATGGTCGCCGCCGGCACCAGCCTGCAGATCTCCCTGCACACCGCCAACCCCGCTGTTAAATCGGCCAAACTTCTTCTCGTAAACAGGAACAACCGCGAGACCACCTCCCACCCGATACCGCTAATCGCTTCCCTGAATCAATCCGGACGACACTTCGCCATCACGCTTCCCGCCGTCCAAGGCGAATTCCGATACCGCATCCATGCCGGCGATGCCCTCTCCCGCTACTTCACCGTGCGGGTCGCCCTCCCCCCGGTCATCCAACACCTGGAAATCAACTACGCCTATCCTGAATACTCCCATCTCGGAACGAAGATGGAACGCGATGGCTCCCGTACCATCCGCGCCCTCGCCGGCACCACCGTTACCGCCTCGGTCCAGGTCAACAAACCCATGCGCCGCGCGCAACTTTTCATCACCACCCCCACCGTCACCAATTCCATCACGGGGGTTCCTCGTGCCGCCGGAAAAGACACCATCTATGACTTCACCCTGTCTCTTCCCACCGGCCTGAATGGCCGCTGGTCTCTCCGCTTCAGCGATGACATCAATCTCGTCAACACCCCCTATGAACACCCCATTCAAGCCATTGCAGACAATCCGCCCACCGTCACCATCGCCAACCCGCTCCAGCGGGAACTCCACCTCAACCGCAACACCTGCCTGCCCGTCTCCTACGTCGCCAGCGACGACATCGGACTGACTGCCGCCACCCTCGTCTTCACCCTGCCGGGACTGACCAACGACCTGCTTCGAACCCTGCCCTTCCCGATCTCCAGCGGTGACACCGTCCGCACCACCCTCGGCGGCGAAATACCCATCACCCTTGCCGACCCCGTCTTCACCAATGTCCCCTGGATGTCCTTCCGCATCCGGGCAACCGACAACCTCCCTGATGCCGCCAACGGCCCCCAACATTCCGACTCGGAAACCTACACCATCACCTTCGACGATAAGGCGGACTCCTGGGCCGAACAGGTCCTCTCCTCCCAGAACCAACGCGTAATGGACGGGTTGAGGGACGCGCAGAAACAACTCATCGCCGCCCGGGACCACGCCAACACCCTGAACGGACCCCTCGCCGCCGAATTATCCCTCACCGATAACACAACCCGGATAATCGACTCCCTGCAGGACACGCTCGCCTCCGCCGACAAGACCCTCCTGAACACCGCCGCCGACCTGCGCAATGGATTCTTCAACACCCTTGCCGCCAATCTCACCTCCCTTGCCGAAGACCATGTCAGCAAAGCCGGAAATCTCGCCGGCCAGCTCAGACTGGTCGATACCCCCGCCGAACGCACAACCATCAACAGCAATGTTTCGGCGCAAATCACAACCTCACTTGCCGCACTCCAGCAAGCGCTGAAAGCCCATGAAGCCGCCATGGACGCGGCGGAACGCGCCGTGCAATTGGAACAACTGGCCGCCGAACAGAATGCCCTCGCCGCCACCCGTGCCGAAACGGAGCCCGCCGAACAACCGGCCTGGCAAGACGCCGAGAACCAGGTGGCCGCCGAACTGGCACGCATCGCCCGCCATACCCCCGGCGCAACCGATCCCATCACCACCGCCAACAGCAACCTCGCCGCCACCGCATCCGCCCAGGCCTCTGAACTGGCCAAACGCCAGACCGATCTCGCGGAACTCACGGAAGATCAGTTGACCGCCCTCCAACAACAGGCGCCCAAGTGGCATGAACTCGCCCTTCGACAAGACCAACTGGCTTCTCTCGCACGGAAGGAACCCCTCGCCGCTTCGCAGGATGAATCCATGCGGAACGTCGCCCAAGACCTGGAATCCGCCCGAGGCGAGGAGGCCATAACAACCCAATCCAACATACTCGAGAACCTCCTCGGCTCAACCAAACATCTTCTCCAGACCACTCTGCCGACCCCGCCTCCTGATGCCGCCGCCAACCCCGATTCCTCACGCGACCTCGCGAACCGCGCGGCAATCCTCAAAACCACCCATCAGACCTCCACTCTCCCTCCAAAACCTGATGCCGCCCAAACAAAGGATACCGCGCAAAAGGCTCTGCAACAGGCCAGGGACGCCAACGCGCTCGCCGACCGTGCCGCCAAACAGGCCGAACAATCAGCCGAAAAAGCCAACCTGGCCGCCAAACAGTCCGAGCAACAGACCACAGCGGCAAGGCAAAGCGCGAATCAAGGCAACCAACCCGAAGCCCAAGCCGCCAAACAGGCCACACAAGCCGCTCAAGCCGCCGCCCAGCAGGCTCAAAAAGCCAGGCAAGCCGCATATGCGGCCCAGCAGGCCGCCCAACAGGCGGGAACAGAAGCCCCGAAAGCCGCACCCCCTTCTTCCCCTCGTAACGCCGAACACGCCTTGAACGCAACCCTGGCGGCGGCGAAAACAGCCATTGCCAAGGCCACGGAGGCCGCCGAGGCCGCCATTAAAGCCGACGGCTTCTCCGCCATGGCCCAACGCCAGGCCGACGCCGGAAAACTGTCAACGCTTGCCCGGCAACAGCAACAACTGCAGCAGGAAACGGCGGCACTCCTCGCCAATCAACAGGCAACCTCCAAATCCGTCCACGCAAAACAACTGGCCCACAACGTGCCCTCCCTCCCCCAGGACCGTCCTTTCCACGCCCTGCAGGCGGAACAGGCGCAACTCAGCCGGCAGATCAGTGATCTCACGCCACCAACCAAGAACCTGCAATCACAGGCTGGTGATGGACTCCTTCCGCCCCAGTCTGCCGCCCGGGCAACCCGGGCATCCCTCCAACTTGAGCAAGCCATCCAGTCCGCCAACGATGCCGCCACCAACCTGCGGAACGCGTCTGACCCGGAGGGCGGGCCATCCGCCAACCCTTCAGCGCAACAGCAAGAGTCCGCCCGGCGGGCGCGGCAACAACAACAAACGGCCGCCCGGGCCTTGCAACAAACCGCCGCCCTGCTCCAGGAGATCGCCAGGAACGCCACGCCCCCGTCAACGGCCACCCCGGCACAGACCGGCCAGTCGTCCTCGCCGAAAACGCAGCAAGCCATTGCTCAGGCCTACCAGGCCACCCGGCAGGCTGCCCAAAGTTCCAGTGCCGCCGATGCCTCCAAAGCCGCCGAGCAACTGGCCCAGGCGGCACAACAAGCCGCCGAGGACGCCCGCACCCAGGGCGCCAACCCGAACCCTTCCTCCCTGCGTTCACCCGGTCGCAACGGCAGGAGATTCGACACGCCCGACGCACCCGGGGAGAACCCCGCCTTGACCCGCCGCCTGGGTCTCAAACTTCAGGACTGGCTCCGCCTGCATGGCGAACTGAAGGATGACGTTTTGCAGGCCGCCAACTCGGAAGGCCCGGAAGAATATCGCCCCATCATCCAACGCTACTTCCGCGAAATTTCCAGCCATGAAGAGGGAAGGTAACATGCTCAAGGTCAGACGATGGCTTGCACTCACAGCCGCAACGCTCCTGTCCGGGGCCCCCGGCTTCGCCACCTCGACGGATCTCGCCGCCACCCGGGACCAACAACGCCTCGATCTGGCCGTGGATGAGGGATTGGCCTTCCTGGCCAGAGTCCAGACCCGGGATGGCGCCATCGGTAACACCAATACACCCGCCATTACCTCCCTGGCTGTGATGGCATTCCTGACCAAGGGGCATGCCCCGGGACTACCGCCCTACGGCAATGTGATCAACCGCGGCATCGACTTCATTCTCTCCTCCGCCGACTCCGAGGGCCTCATCTACGGACAGAAGGGCGAAATGTACAATCACAACATCTCCACCCTTATGCTCTCCGAGGTCTCCGGCATGGTGGATCCCGATCGCCAGACCCGCATTGACCGCATTCTGCCACGTGCCATCCGCATCATTCTTGCCGCCCAGCAGGCCCCAAAAAAACCGGGGGCTGACGGCGGTTGGCGTTATAAACCTGCTTCGGATGACAGTGATATCTCCCATGTCGGCTGGGCCCTGGCCGCCCTCCGCTCGGCCCGCAACAACGGGGCCCCCGTCCCCAGGGAAACCATTGACAGGGCCATCGCCTACGTCATGCGGTGCCGCGGCCCGGACGCAGGCTTCACGTATATGCCCGACAGCAATAATCCCAATATGGCACGAACCGGCATCGCTCTGCTTTGCCTCGAACTGGCCGGCCACCATCGCGACGAAGTCACCCTCCAGTGCGGACAGTATATCCTGTCCCAGTTCCAAAAGAATCCGGAAGGAAAAAGCGAAAAGTGCTTCTACTATTCCATGTACTACATTGGAAACAGCATGTTCCAACTCGGTGGCCGTGAATGGGACACCCTGGCGCCTCGTCTATACAATACGCTCCTGAACTATCAAACCAATGATGGATCATGGTCACCACACGGCACCAAAACGAAGGATCCCGCCTATTGCACCAGTATGGCCATCCTGACCCTGGGCATATCCTACCGCCAACTCCCCATCTATCAACGCTAGCCACACCCCAGCCGCCGGGCGCATCTCTGAGTCTTGGCATACTTGGCCCAAATGGCGCATAACTGCACAATTTAATTGTGGGAATGAGCACCTTTCTCCACACTGACTAACTCCGGGATGGAGATGACGTATGAACGATCAACAACAGCAAACGAAATGGAAGCGTCGACTCGGGCAGACAGCGGGTTCATGCATCACGTTCACCCGCACCTATGCCTGGGACCTTGCCCTTATTCTCATCGCGGTGCTCCTCGCCTTGCCCGCCCTCGCCTACCCCCTGTTCCGCGATCAAGCCCATCACTTCTATGTCGGCCGCTGGTGGCTCGAAGGACTCCAACCCTACCGCGATGCGTTTGATCTCAAACCTCCCTTCATCTTCGGTCTGCACGCCATCGGTTGCGCACTGTTCGGCGTGCAACAGTGGTGGATCCGCCTTCTCGACATGCTCGCAACCCTCGGCATCGCCACACTGGCCGCCTGGTCTGTCCCCCGCCGATCCACCCCCCGCCCTGGCGAACGGGGTGCCGTCGTCCTGTTCGGCACCCTCCTTTACTATTCACTCTTCGACTTTGTCTGCGCCGCGCAGTGTGAAGCGTTCATGGGACTCTCTCTATTCCTAGGCTGGTTCTGCATTCTCCGCCTCAGTAACCTCCGCCATGCCGCCTTCTGGTCAGGTGTCTGCAGTGCCATCGCCATCGGATTCAAGACCCCGGGTTTGATCCCCGTCATGGGCATCGCCGTCCTCCTCGGCTGGCGCGCGTGGAAAACGGACCGTTCTCCACGCCTCCTCGCCACCATCGCCGGACTCTATCTCCTCGGCGGCCTCGCCATCGGCCTGCCCACCCTTGCATGGTTCGCCGCCCATGGAGCCCTCGGCAGTATGTGGGAAACCCTCACCGCCTACACCATGCTCTACGCCCAGGAAAAAGACCTGACCCGCGCGGGACAATGGTGGCGGATTCATTATTTCTTCGTCACCCGCGCCGCCTTCTGGACCTGGGTCACCGGAGTTTTGTCGCTTTCGGGGATCCTTCTGTCTGTCAAACAACGCGATGCATCGGGCATACGTTATGCCGCCGGAGTTGGCCTGCTTTTTACCCTCGCGTTCCTCTCCGTCGTCATCCAGGGACGCTTCTTTGCCTACCACTGGGTCGTCATTTTCCCTTTCACCATGGCGCTCATCGCCTTGGGCGTGGCTCAACTTTTCGCCTGGCGACACCGACTTGCCGCCATCGCCCTTTCACTCCTGACCGGAGCCGCCCTCCTGTTTCCCGGCGACCGCAACTACCTCCAGTATCTGCACCACTGGGGCAGGTATGCCGACGGCACCATCACCCGCCCGCAATTCCTGGATATCTTCCGCTCTAACTGGAAATTCAACGCCCGGGATTCCGAAACCCTCGCCTCCCTCATCCGCCAACACGCGCGCCCTGGCGATCGTCTCTCCTGCCTCAACCGCGAACCCAATATAAACGTCCTGACCGACCTGCGGGCCCCAACCGCCCACCCCGCCTGGTATCCACCCATGACCATCTTCAAGGGCGGCGAATGGGTTCGGGAACGGGATGCCGCCATCCGCAATCACGAAGTCCGTTTTGTCGTAGTCCCTACCCCGGACATAGGCGCCATCTCCTCACTCCGCGGCCTCGGGTACAGGACCGTCGCCGTCGTCAACGCCCTCACCCTCATGGAAGGCCCCTGACCCCCTTGTCACCACCACCCTCTTCCCTCTATACTATCCACCATGAGTATGCGTTACGCCAGGTGCCCCACCATCGTCGAACGGAAGATCCGTGATGAATACCTCCTCGTCCCTCTCCATGGCGACAGAGGCCGCCTCGACAGCCTCTACACCCTCAACGAAACCGCCGCCCTGATCTGGACCGCGCTTGCCGAAGACCTCACGGAATCGCAAATAACCGATCGCCTGACAAAGGCTTACGATGTCGACTCCGCCACGGCCCTAACCGACGTGCAACACGTCCTCCGCGAACTCCTCGCTATTGGCGCCATCACCCGCACCGCATGAACTGCGACCTCTGCCAACTTCCCGAAATCAGCGCCTCCGATTTCCTGCACCGCCTTCGCGATATTAAGGAAACCACACCCCGTGCCCCCCTGGCCGCCAGCATCGAACTCACCTGCGCCTGCAATCTCCGGTGCCGCCACTGCTACATCAATGACCCGTCCACCCGCTCCCGGGACCTGTCGCTGGACCAGATTGAATCCATCTTCACCGACCTTGCCCGACATGAAGTCCTGTTTCTGGTGCTGACCGGCGGTGAGCCTCTGCTCCGCCCCGATTTTCCCGAACTCTACCGCCTGGCACGCCAACTCGGCTTCATCGTCATCATCTTCACCAATGCCACTCTCGTCTCCCCTTCACTCGCCAAAACCCTGCTCGAGTACCCGCCACGGCGGATCGAGGTCTCGATCTACGGACACACCCGCGAAACCTATGAACGCGTCACCGGCATTCCCGGTTCATTTGACCGCTTCCAACAGGGCCTAGCCCTGCTCCTGAACAACGGGTTGTCCGTGGAACTCAAGACCGTCGTCATGCAGGCCAATCGGCACGAGTTGATGGCCATGCGCGACTGGGCGACGGAACTCGGTTGTCAGTTCCGCTACGACCCCCTCATCCATTGCTCACTCGCCGGAGACACCACCCCCATCCGCGAACGCATCCCTCCACCGGATGTACTGGACCTGCAAATGTCGAATCCGCAGGATCAGATGCAGTTCCTCACCTATGCCGCCCGCATCGCCAACCTCCCACCCCAAACCCATCTCTTCGAGTGCGGCGCCGGAAAACAGATCATCCATATTGACGCCCTCGGCCAGGCCCATCCCTGTGTCATCTGGCGCAAACACCCCTACGACCTGACCCGACAGTCCCTGCACACAGGCTGGGCCAATCACCTCCAGCACCTCCAATCCCTGCCACCCCCCCAAGGCGACTGCTCGGCCTGCAAGGATCGCGGTTTCTGCGGCCGTTGCGCCCCAATCTCCCTCCTGGAGGTCGGAGATGCCGGAAAGGCCGTTCCTTTCCATTGCGACCTCGCCCGCCTCCGCCGGCAGTTTGTCCTTGCCAACCCCATAACCCCCGCCTGATAATCAAAACACGATCAGGGGGATTTCCCAATGAAAACTAAAGTTAAGAAAACCTACAAGAAACCGGTCGTCACACGCGTCAACTTCAACGACAAGGCGCTGATCTCCTTCAGCATTTGCAGGAAGGCGACCCAGGGCGATCAACTGTCCGAGAGTTGCTGCAGCATCGACCAACAGGCCGGATTCACCCCGGATCCGTCCTGATCCCGGTGACCCTGACCACCATCTCCCTGGCCGGCGTAACCTTCACCTTCTCCGCGCCTCCGGAATCACCGCTTGCCCTCCCGGCCCCCTACGCCCCCTTCATCCACGCCACCCCGCTCGCGTCAGCCGACGCCACCTTCGATGTCATCGGCACCCCCGATGCCTTGCTCTCGCCCGATGAGGGAACGCTCCTCTGGGAGGAACCCGGTATCAGCATTCGACAACAAACGGATTCCCGCCTGACGGTGGATGTCATCGACGTCCTGTCCCGCACCTGGCGCACCGTCGCCGAAACATCCCCCGACATGGCCAGGGGAACCCTGCGATCCCGAATGCACCCAGGACTGGCCGGACACCTGCACTGCTTTCACGCCCCGTATGACCGCGTCCTGGTCAGCGGCCGACTGGCACACCTGGGCGGCGCCATCCTGCACGCCTGCGGAGTGGTGGACAACGGAACGGCCCTGCTGTTTGCAGGCGCCTCTGGAACCGGGAAGACCACCATGGCGCGACTATGGCACCATGCCGGCGCCACCCTGATGAATGACGAACGTAGTATCGTCGTCCTTCGCAACGGGAAACCCTGCGCGGGCTCCTCCCCCTGGCACGGCGAAGACAACCGCGTCAGCCCCCTTTGCGCGGCGCCCGGCGCCATTTTCTTTATCCGACACGGAACCTGCAATCGCCTGACCCCCCTGCGACCACCGGAAATTGTCGCACGGCTCATGACCCTTTCCATCATCCCCCTGTTTCTCCACGATGCCGTGCAAAGCTTACTCGACCTCTGGAGCGTCGTGGCCGAACAAATCCCCTGCTACGACTTCGCCTTCACACCAGACACTTCCTCCGTCGCCCTCGTCCGGGAAACACTCTCGCCACGCTCATCACCATGAGACCGCGAACAATGATCCAAACCCCTTGAAGACGCCTGACGGCGCCGGCAAGATCAAACTGCAGCCCCCCTTGGATCACTCCAACCGCCACCCCCACCAGTTCGCCCCGTTGAACGAACGGCCGGTCAAAACCGGAAACTCCATCCCCCTTGGTAATACACGCCGCCCCAACACCGTTTGACGCCGGAAACCGCCATACCACCCTGTGCGCAATCCACCGGCCTTCGCGCGCATACACCACCACATCCCCGCATCCCCAGCGCACCAAGTCCGCCGATTTCACCACCAACCGCGCCCCGTCCCCGAATGCCCCCCCCATACTAATCCCCCCGGCGGCAACTTCCACCTCCGCCCCTGTTTGCAAGGCGCCCAGAATCGCGTCCTGGACCGGACCGGTTTCACTCAACGTATTCAAGGAACACACTCCACCCGATACACAACACCCGTCCCTCCACCTCCCTGGGAATCAATCAGACTCACCGACGACGACGCATAATTCGTGATTCCACCCCGACTACGCCACGCCGCCGCATCCATCAGATTGGTGGACATCATCAACCGATAGGTTCTCAAGGGAGCACTCTGCCAAACCACCCTTGCCCCCGTTCCCGTCGGCGCAATGGCCGTAATCTCCAGTCGTGACAACTCATTACTCGGATCCGTTCCCGCCAGGAATTCACTCAGGTTATCCACCCCATCCCCGTCCATATCCCCGTTTACCCCCGTCGCCGGCGGATTGGTGGACCCCATCTCCAGCCTCTCCCATGCATCCGCCATCCCATCGTGGTCATTGTCGGTAAAGTCCCGCTCCATAACCACGAAACTATAGGTTCCCGTGGTGAAGTCCGCAAACCCTCCCACGTGGGCATACGCCACCGCCGCCGCCCCGAAGTGGGTCCACGCCACCTTCGAGGTCACACTGACAACCGAATCGGTCGCGCCAAGACTGTAAAACCCATCCCCCGCCACCGCCGCCGCCGTGGTGTCCCACAGGGTTCCCGTCGTCGCCTGAATCTCGTACTCCTTCAATGACGACACCGGGAACCGGAACCAATCCTCATCCGTATCAATCTCGATACATCCCGTCACATTGGACCCGATCGCCACCGCAGTCGCATTGGAGGCAAAGTCCCCGTAATCATCGCCAAACTTGTGGTGCAACCCTAATTATGAGCGTTAAATTACGGAAAAATGGGTAACACTTTT
>CAZHRU010000043.1:0-22463 GCA_964535015.1 uncultured Verrucomicrobiota bacterium
TGGACGAGCAGCCCGGCGGGCCTCCGACACCCACCAACGCCTCCTTCAGGCGGCACTCTCTGTTTTCAACGAAATGGGATTCGATGGCTGTGCCATTGAAGACATCACCGAGAAAGCCGATGTCGGCAAAGGTACTTTCTACCGGCACTTCCATGACAAACACGCCATCCTCGCCGTCTTGATCGAACGGGCTTTGGATGACCTTGAAAAACGCATCGTACCCACTCCCACCCCCGCCGCGCCGATTGAAACTTGCCTCGCTCATATCATCCAAGCCCATGCCGCCATGTACAGGGAACGACGGGACCTCTTTCTCCTCATCCTCCAAACCCAGGCCATGATGGCCACACGCAAGGCCTCGCTCCCTGAGTTGCACGCGCCCTTTGCGCGTTACTGGACCCTGCTGGAAACCCAACTCACCTTCTCTCCAACGCCCGGCGCAACTCCCATAAACCCGCACGCACTGGCCGCCACAGTCTCCGGATCCTTTTTCGGCGCCATCATGGCCAGCCTCGCCGCCATGCCGCCGGAAACCATCGAGGCGCGATTGAACGACTTGGGCAAAACCATTGTTTCCGGGATCATCCAGCATCTGAGGTGCGCTGTGTAGACCGACGCATATCGTTAGTCGTCTGTATCAGTTTTGAATTTGTCGATCGGGAATGGGTGCCAAAACGGCGCAAAGATCAGGAGTCTTGAATTATGAATGGCGAAATAAGAAATGAAGTTTTAGTAGGCAACGACGAACCTCCGCTTGTAGAAGAGAAAACAGAGCCCCCTGCGAGTACGAAAACGGCCTCAGCCGTTCAATCCCCCACCGAACCACGCCACCAGAACCCCAAGTGGAATGATTGGCGCTGGCAGATCCGTAACCGCATCCGATCCTTCCAGGATCTCGTGGATGTCATCCCCTCCCTAAAGGCAAACTCCGCCATTGCCAAGGTTGCCGAAAAATACCCGATGGCCATCACGCCTTACTATGCCTCTCTAATCAAGTCCGCCGACCTTTCCGATCCCGTCTTCCAGATGAGTGTCCCCCAAGGACAGGAAATGTTTGCCCCCGACTTCCTCCACGCTGATCCTCTGGAGGAAGAGGAGGACATGCCGGTTCCCGGACTCGTGCACCGCTACCGCGACCGGGCCCTGCTCATGGGCACCACCATGTGCTCCATGTATTGCCGCCATTGCACCCGCAAACGGGTGGCAGGCTACCAGGAGTCCTCAATCTCCATCAACCAGTTGAACGACATCACTTCGTATCTCCGGGCTCATCCCGAAATCAAGGATGTCATCATCTCCGGCGGCGATCCCCTGACCATGTCCACCTCCCTGCTCGAACGTATCCTGATGGCGGTCAGATCGGTGCCCAGCGTCGACATCATCCGGATCGGAACCAGGGTGCCGGTGGTACTACCCCAACGGATCACCAACGAATTGACCCAAATGCTGGCCAAATACCATCCTGTCTGGGTCAACACGCATTTCAACCATCCCAACGAGATTACACCGGAAGCCCAGGCGGCTTGCGCCAAACTCGTCAATGCCGGCATCCCGCTCGGCAACCAGAGCGTCTTGCTGAAGGGTATTAACGATTCCCCGCAAATCATCGAGGAACTGTGCCGGGCACTGGTCCGGATCCGGGTCAGACCCTACTACCTCTTCCAATGCGACCTGGTGCGCGGCGTGGAACATTTCCGCACCCCCATCAGTCGCGGTATCGAGATCATGGAGTACCTCCGCGGCCGCTTGAGCGGTCTGGCAATTCCAGCCTATGTGGTCGACGCTCCGCATGGCGGCGGCAAAATCCCCGTCCTGCCGAATTACGTCGTCTCCATGAGCCCGACCCACACCGTCCTGCGTAATTACGAGGGCATGCTCGTCAATTACCCGGAACCCGTGGATCGTCAGTCGCCCACGACGAATCAAGGGAACGCAAGAAGCGCCTCTCCCGGCGTCTGGGAACTTGCCGCCGGCCATACCTCGGCCATCACCCCTTCAGGCGCGCACCGCCAGAAACGGCGCGCCTCACGCAAGGGACACCGCTCCGAGGAGGGCGGCTCACACCCCGAATTCAGCGCCCTGCTGAAATCTCTCATGTCGGAAACAGGCGGATAAGTAACACCGGCCCCGGACGTCAGGCGAACGGGGCCCCGCCCCGCAAAGGACCCACTCACATGAAAGCCAGAATCGGACTGACGTATGATCTCCGCAGCGACTACCTCGCCTTGGGATTCAAGGAGGAAGACGTGGCGGAGTTCGACGCGGATGTCACCATCGAGGCCCTGGATGAAACCATCCGCAGTCTCGGTTATGAAACCGTCCGTATCGGCAATGCCCGCGCCTTGTGCACCCAACTCGCCGCCGGGGCCCGCTGGGACATGGTCTTCAATATCGCCGAGGGGTTCGGCGGACGCAGCCGTGAGGCCCAGGTGCCCTGCATGCTGGATGTCTACGCAATCCCCTACACCTTCTCCGATCCGCTCGTCTGCGCCGTAACCCTCGACAAAGCCATGGCCAAACGCATTGTCCATGCCTCGGGCCTGCGCACCCCGGGCTTCCATGTGGTGCGCCAAGCGGACGATTGCCGCCACGTCAACCTCCCCTACCCGCTCTTCGCAAAACCCATCGCAGAAGGAACCGGCAAGGGCATCGATAAGACCTCCAAACTCGAGTCACCCGATCAGCTACTCAGGGTCTGCTCCTCCCTTTTGGAGAAACATCACCAACCGGTGCTGGTCGAGGAGTTCCTCCCCGGTCGCGAATTCACCGTAGCCATCCTCGGCACCGGCACCGACGCCCGGGTGCTTGGAACCTTGGAAGTCATGATCCGGCCAAATGCCGAAACCTCAATCTATACCTTCGAAATCAAGGAGAAGTGTGACGATTTTGTGGACTACTGCCGCCCCGCCCAATCCCCCGAAATCGCCGCCGTCGAAAAACTCGCCCTGGACTCCTACCTCGCCCTCGAACTGCGCGACACTGGCCGGGTGGATATCCGCATGGACCGCCACGGCCAACCGGCGTTCATGGAGGTTAACCCACTGCCCGGACTCAACCCGTACCACTCGGATCTACCCATGATCGCAACCCACGCAGGGTTGAGTTATGCGGAACTGATCGGGTCCATCCTCGATAGCGCCTTCCGCCGTCTGCCCCCACCCGCATGAAACCCCACCCCGACTCCGTTCTGATCCTTCACCAAACCATCCCATCCAAGGCAACAGGCCCCTCCGCAGCAAGCGATGCCGGCGTACTGGATGAAGTCCGATCGGTGGCAGAGTCCCTCAAAGCGCTTTCCATTCCTTTCCAGGTCGAATCCGCCACCAGCCTGGCTGATGTCCCCCGCATTCTCGCCCGATTCCCCGGCCACACCGTGGTTAACCTGGTTGAAAACTTCGTCGGGGCCCCCGCAGAATCCATGCAGGTCCCCACCCTCTGCCAGGCCTTCCGCAACCCGTGCACGGGAAACGATACCGTCACCCAAACCCTCTGCCTCGACAAGTGGCGCACCAAAGCCGTCCTGAAAGCCGCCAACCTCCCCGTACCCGACGGCCAACGTGTTCCCCCGGGCACCACTCCGCTTGTCAGCGAACTCCCGCCCCTCCCGTGGATTGTCAAACCGCTCTCAACCGATGCCAGTGAGGGCATTCATCCTGGCTCGGTAATCCGCGTAAACCCATCCGCCTTGGCCCTCGCTGTCCGCAAAATCCATACCGTCTTCCACCAACCTGCCTTGATTGAGACTTTCTTCGGGACCCGTGAAATCAATGTGGCCATCCTGCAACAGGGCAACCGCCTCAAGGTGTTGCCCGTTTCCGAAATCGAGTTCAGAAACTTCTCCCCCGACCGCCCAAGAATTGTCGACTATACGGCAAAATGGGATGACAAGTCGTTTGAGTACACGAACACCGTTCGCGTTGTTCCAGCCAACATCCCTGCCACCGTGGCGAAACGTCTTCGGGCTGCCGCCCTTTCCGCCTGGAAGGTTCTGGGATGCCGCGACTATGCCCGCGTCGATTTCCGCCTGGACGACCAAGGCAACTTCGTCATTCTTGAAGTCAACCCCAACCCTGATATCTCCCCCGAAAGCGGCTTTGCCGCCTCCCTGACTGCCGCCGGCATCCCTTTCCGCCGCTTCGTCCGGACCCTGCTTGATAATGCCGGGTCCAGATCGGAAGCCCTGCCTCCGGAAAAGATATCCAGACCTTCTTCTCCCCGCAAATCCAAGAGCATCCCCGTCGCCATTCGCCGAACCCGCCCCGAAGACCGCTCCCCCATCCTCGCCTTCATGAAGGCCACAGGCTTTTTCCACGATGGCGAACTCGACGTTGCCCGCGAAGTCCTCGACGAAGCCATCAAGGGAGGCCCCACCGGCCACTACCAATCCTTTACCCTGCTCGAACGGAACACACCCGTCGGATGGATCTGCTACGGCCCCACCCCTTGCACTCACGGCACGTTCGACATCTACTGGATCGGGGTGTCTCCACTCCATCAGGGACGCGGCTACGGGCGCTCCCTTCTCCAGCGGGCCGAGGCAGGAATCCGCAAGTCGGGTGGAAGACTTATTGTAATAGAAACGTCCGGCAGGGAAACTTATGACTCAACCCGCGGCTTCTATCTTGCATCGGGATACCAGGAATCCGCCCGTGTCAGGGACTTCTATGCCCCGGGCGATGCACGAGTCATCTATACCCGAAACCTTTCGGCACAATCGTCATGAAACCCGTTTGACGAAAATATGGAATAGCGGTAGCCTGATACGCGAAGGGGGCAAGATACAATGAGCCTGATCACAGAAAGTCCAAACATACGGGTTCTGGGTTATCGCCTTGGCGAGGAACGGTTCGGCCTTCCCGTCGATTCAGTCCTGCGGATCACTCGGGCCGTCGAGGTCACGCCGGTCCCCGGACTCCCGGAATGCGCCCTCGGCGTGATCAACGTACAGGGCCAAGTCATACCTGTCATCAGCATGCGCCGGAAATTCCGCCTGACCGACAAACCCGTCCAACTCAGCGACCGGTTCATCATCGCCCGCGCAGGCCCCCGTTCCGTCGCCCTGGTGGCCGATGAGGTGGAAACACTCTTTGACCTTCCCTCAACCACCATTGCGGACTCCAGAGCCATCCTGCCGTCACTCCAGAAGTTCCGCGGTGTCGCCAAGTTGCCCGATGGCTTACTCCTGATCCACGATCTGGCAAGCCTGCTCGCGTTTGACGAGGAACAACTCATTGACAACACCCTTGCACCATCCGGCTCCCGTACCACCCCTTCCTGACCCCCTGTATCACCAGGTCACCGCGTTCGTCAATGAACGCATGGGGTTGCATTTTCCGCTCGACCGCCGCTCTGATCTCGAACGGGGCCTTTATGCCGCCGCCAAGGAATCGGGCCGCCGTCATGTCGCGGACTACGTCTCCTGGCTTCTGTCCACCCCGCTCTCCAAACCCCAGATCGAAGAACTGGCGGGCTTCCTGACCATTGGGGAAACCTACTTCTTCCGGAACCCCGAACAATTCACCATTCTGGAACAACGCGTCATCCCCGAACTGATCCGCCACAAGAACAACGATGAAAAGCGATTGCGAATCTGGTGCGCCGGGTGCAGCACCGGCGAGGAACCCTACTCCGTGGCCATCTCCCTCAAACGCGTCATCCCCGATATCGCCAGTTGGCAGATCACCATCCTGGCCACCGATATCAACGGCCACTTCCTGCGGCAGGCGGAAAACGCCTGCTATTCCGAGTGGTCCTTCCGAACCCCGCTCCCGTGGCTCAAGGACGGATTTTTCCGCCGCCACGGCGAGGGACACTGGAAACTCAATGCCTCGATCCGCGACATGGTTACCTTCGAACACCTGAATCTGGCCGAAGACCCCTACCCCTCCCTGGTCAACAACACCAGCGCCATGGATATCATCTTCTGCCGGAACGTCTTGATCTACTTCGATGCCCACCATTCCAGGCGGGTGGCTTCCGGGTTCTATCGGTCCCTGCTGGAAACCGGATGGCTATTCGTTGGCCCCACCGACACGTTCATCTATCACGAGACCGAATTCGGCCCCGCCGAGGAAGGCTGCATCACCTGTTATCGCCGCCGCTCACCCAAAATCCGTCACCCCGTTCCCGCCTACAAACCCAGTTTCATTCCCGCCGAGTCGCCACCCCCGCCGCCACCCCGCCTGCATACCCATCCCCCGGCTCATCCGCCAGCCCACCCGCCCACCCCACCCCCATCCCACCCCGCGCCGGCGGACGCCCCCTTGAAGCACGCCCTCGCCCTTTACCAGAAGGGCCATTACGAGGAAGCCATCACATTCCTGCTGAACGACTTCGCAAAACACGATCCCAAACACATCCCTCCAGAACATGCCCCCCATGCCATGGCCCTGCTGGCACGGCTTTACGCTAACCTCGGACGCCTGAACGACTCCCTGAACTGGTGCCAGCAGGCGATCGCCCACGACAAGGTCAACGCCGGGTACCACTACCTGCAATCCACCATCCATCAGGAACGCGGCGAACTGGACGCCGCCCGCGAGGCCTTGCGACGCACATTGTTTCTTGACCAAACCTTCGTTATCGCGCATTTTTCCATGGGAAATGCATGGAGAGTGGCGGGGAAACCCGTTGAGGCCCGCCGGCATTTCATGAATGCCCTCGGCCTGCTCAAAAAGCATGCCAAATCGGACGTGCTGCCGGAGTCGGATGGACTGACGGTGGCCCGCTTGAAGGAGTTGGTTGAGTCCATCCTCGGTGAAATGGAGGGAACCTCGTAATGAATCCTGTGCCGACCACGCCAGCCGCCTCGTCCCGCCTCATGACCCCCGAGGACGAAAAGCGTATCCTGCGCGAACGCGCCCGCCTCCTCGCCCGCGAACTCCACCCCGAGAAGGACGCCCGGAACACTATCGAACTCGTTGTTTTTAAACTGGCCAAGGAAACCTACGCCATCGAGGCCGGCTACGTGCGCGAAGTGTATC
This sequence comes from uncultured Verrucomicrobiota bacterium, assembly GCA_964535015.1. Classification (GTDB taxonomy): domain Bacteria; phylum Verrucomicrobiota; class Kiritimatiellia; order CAIKKV01; family CAITUY01; genus CAZDUS01. Next base: position 6,984 of record CAZHRU010000043.1, read on the forward strand.
CGCTGAAATCACTCACCCCACTTCCCGGCACCCCTCCCTTTGTTCTCGGCTTGACCAACCTTCGCGGCGAAATCCTTTCCATCGTGGATATGCATGCCTTCTTTGATCTGCCAAACCCCGGATTGACCGACCGTAGCCGGGTCATCGTCCTGCGCTCCTCCAAGATGGAGTTTGGCATCCTGGCCGATTCCGTCGCGGAAACACGCCGCATCAGTGCTGAAGACATCCAACCGGTCCTCCCCACCCTGACCGGAATCCGGGAGGAGTACCTGAAGGGAATCACCGGCGAACATTTGATCATTCTGGATGCAGGCCGCCTGCTCGCCAGTCCTGCCGTCGTTGTAAATGAGTCAGTTTGACAACTCGTAAGGAGACCGAACATGAGAATGCCTATTGGAGTCCGTATCGGAGCCGGCTACTTGATCGCCTTGATCCTGTTGTTGACAGTCAGTGGCGTCGCCTATCGTAACGTGGTCAAGGGCATCGAGAATTCCAAGGCCACCGACCGCGAGAACACAACCATCATCGAAACCAGTCATATCGCCCTCAGGGTCAGCGAAGCCGAGGCGGGGGTACGCGGGTACCTTCTCACCGGCGACATCGCTTATCTCGACCATTACAGCAATCTCGTCGCCAACATCGACAAGGATCTGGCCGATGTCACCAATCGGGAAACGGAAGTCACCATCCGAAACCTGCTCACGAAACTTGGCACCCTCGTCGCCACTCGCTGCGCCATGCTCAAGACCGAGATTGAGAGCCGCTCGTCCGGCACGGCCGATGTCGCCATCGCCGACATGAAGAACGGAAAAAGCGAAGCCGCCGCCGATGAACTCAGGGCGGTCATTGCCGAGATAAACAAGGAGGAAAACCGCCTTCTGGACACCAGCGCCGCTATTGAAACTGCCGGTAACGCCCTGACGATCACCACCATCCGCTATGGGGTCTCCGCCGCCATCCTCCTGATGCTGCTGGCTGGCGTCACCATCACCCTCAGCATCACGCGCCCCATGCGCGGCGTGATCGCCGTCTCCAACAACGTCTCGGCCGCGGCCAGCGAAATTTCCGCAACCGTCTCGCAACTGGCGGCCTCCACCACCCAAACCGCCGCCTCGGTCACCGAAACCACGACGACGGCGGAAGAAGTCAAGAAGACCGCCGAGATTGCCCTCGAAAAATCACGACGCGTCGCCGAGGGCGCCCGTGAAACTGTCCGGGTCTCCCAATCGGGTGAAGATGCCGTGCGCGCCTCCGCCGACAACATGAGCCGGATCCGCGAACATGTGGACTCCGTGGCCGCCAGCATGACCCGCCTGAGCGAACAGAGTCAGGCCATCGGCATGATCATCTCGTCCGTCGATGACATTGCCGAGCAGTCCAACCTGTTGGCCGTCAACGCCGCCATCGAGGCCGCCAAGGCCGGCGAACATGGCAAGGGGTTCTCGGTCGTCGCCCAGGAGGTCAAGAACCTCGCCGAACAATCCAAGCAGGCCACCAATCAGGTGCGCGTGATCCTGAACGATATCCAGCGCGCTACCAACACCGCCGTCATGGCCACCGAACAGGCTGGCAACGCCGTCACCAGCGGCGCCGCCCAGGCCACCCGGGCGGGCGAAGCCATCCGGACACTGGCCCAGAACATCGAGTCGGCCGCCGAGGCATCCTCGCAAATCTCCGTCTCGGTTCAACAGCAGTTTGCCGGTGTGGACCAGGTCACCGTCGCCATGGAAAGCATCAAGCAGGCCACCGGACAAAATGTCGAGGGGACCAAACAGTTGGATGAAACGGCCAGAAGCCTTAACACCATGGGCAGGGAGTTGCGCGACCTGGTAAACCGCCATCTATCGTAAATCTGTTAACACAACGAAGTTAAGGAGAGAGCATAGCCATGAAAATATCCATCGGAACCAAAATCGGTTTGGGTTACGCCTGCGCACTGATCATGCTGCTTGTGGTGGGCGTTACCTCCTACCAGAACGTCAATCACGGCATCGCGAGTGCAGAATTGGTGGATCGCGCGCATACCACCATCTTTGAACTCCAGCACATCGTGCGACGCATGGAGGCGGCCGACGCAGGCTTGCGGGGGTACATCCTCTCCGGGAACGAATCCTACCTCGACCACTACAGCAACTGGCTCGCCTCCGTCGATAAAGACATTGACGACGTCACCAACAGCATAGGCGAGGCCAGTCAGTCTACCGTCACCGCCATTCGCGCTGCCGCCGCCACCAAGTGCGCCCTGATGCGGGAGGAATTCAAACTAAGGTCGTCCACCAATTCCGAATCAATGGCGGCCTTCTTCAAGGACTACAAGGGCGAAAAGGCTTCGGATGACCTGCGGGACTTGGTGGATGGCGTCATCTCCGCTCAAAACAAGGAACTGGATAACCTCGAAAAAGAGGCACACAGCGACGATGCAACAACCCTCAGCGTGATCCGCCTTGGCTCCCTGACCGCTCTGATCATCCTTTCGCTCCTTGGAATCGTCATCACCTTGAATATCACACGCCCGGTCAAGACCCTTGTGGAAATTGCCAACGCCGCCGGTGCCGGTAATCTTACCCTCGACGCCAAGGACACCGGCCGACACGATGAACTCGGCATACTGACCCGGAGCTTCAACCTGATGATCACCAACCTGCGCGGCCAGATCCGCGAAATCCTTGAGGGAGTGGGCGTCCTCGCCTCCTCAGCCGGCGAAATCTCCACCACCGTTTCCCAACTGGCCGCCTCAGCCACCGAAACCGCCTCCTCCGTCAGCGAAACCACCGCCACCGTGGAGGAAGTGAAGAAAACCGCCGAACTCGCCCGCGAAAAGTCGCGCACCGTCGCCGAAGGCGCAAGGGAAACCGCACGCATCGCCCAGTCGGGCGAGGACGCCGTCCGCGCCACCGGCGAAAGCATGACCCGGATCCGTGAGCAGGTGGATTCCGTCGCCGCCAGCATGGTGAAACTCAGCGAACAAAGTCAGGCCATCGCCATGATTATCGCCTCAGTGGACGATATCGCCGAACAGTCCAACCTCCTGGCCGTCAATGCGGCCATCGAGGCCGCCAAGGCCGGCGAACACGGCAAGGGCTTTTCCGTGGTCGCCCAGGAGGTCAAGAACCTCGCCGAACAATCCAAGCAGGCCACCGCCCAGGTGCGCACCATCCTGAATGATATCCAACGGGCCACCAGCACCGCCGTCATGGCCACCGAGCAGGCCGGCAATGCCGTCAATGGCGGGTTCGCGCAATCCGGTCGCACGGGCGAGGCCATCCAAACCCTCGCACGCAACATCCAGAGCGCCGCCGAGGCCTCGTCCCAGATTGCCGTGTCGGCTCAACAGCAGTTCGCCGGCGTGGATCAGGTTACCGTTGCCATGGAAAACATCAAGCAGGCCAGTGAACAAAACGTGGAAGGGACCCGGCAGATGGAACTGGCCGCCCGTAATCTCGACACGTTGGGCCGCCGGCTCAAGGAACTTGTGGCGAAATACCAGGTGTAAGGGTGACTCATGACCCGTGAAGAAGAATTCATGAACCGTCTGCTGGAGACGTTTCGCGTCGAGGCGGATGAGCATATCCGCGCGATTTCCAGCGACTTCCTGGCGCTCCAATCACTGCCGGAGGGCCCGGAAAGGATCTCCCGCATCGAGACAGTCTTTCGGGCCACTCACAGCCTGAAAGGAGCCGCCCGCGCCATTGACCTGCGCTCGGTCGAGTCGGTTTGCCAGGCCATGGAAAACGTCCTCGCCGGTGCCAAGAAGGGCATCCTGTCGCTCACCCCCGCCACCCTCGATACCCTGATCCGAAGCGTTGACAAAATCGAGGACCTGCTGACCTCATCGCCCACGCAGACGGAAGCCGGTACCGGAGCGTTGATCGATGAGTTGGGCCGCATGATGACCGGATCACCGTCAGTCAATCCCCCGGAGCCGGAAAGAACTGCCGGAAAAAACCTGCCTCCACCACCAAGCCCGACGCCAGCACCGAATCCCTCACTGCCCAGTCCCGTTCCGGACCAGGCGCCGGCATCTCCACGTACCCAGCCCCCCTCCTCCACCGAGGCCACCATTCGCATTCCCGCCGCAAGGTTGGATGCCCTGCTTCTGCAAGTTGAGGAAATGCTTTCCGCCAAACTGGCCGCCACCCAACGGACAGAGGAACTCCTGGCGCTGCGTCGGCAACTGATCGAGGTGAAGCGGAACTCCCGCGCCATCGTGGCCGAACAACCCCTTTTGCAGGCGTTGGCCGATTCCCTGAAGACACACTCGACCCGGGATACCCAAATCCTGGCCGGCCTGAAACGGGTCCTCGAATACCTCGCCCAGGATCAGGCCGACATCGAATCGTTGAACGAGAAAACCAACGCCATCGCCAAAGCAAGCCAGGAGGACCAGCGCCACCTCAACCGTATGGTGGATAACCTTCTGGAAGACGCCAAGAAGGTCCTGATGCTCCCCTTCTCCTCGGTGCTGGATCCCTTGCCAAGAATGATCCGTGGTCTCTGTCGCGAACAGGGCAAGGAAGCCGAACTCAAGGTCCAAGGAGGGGAAGTCGAGATTGATAAACGTATCTTGGAGCAACTGAAGGCCCCCCTCATCCATCTCGTCCGTAACAGCGTTGATCATGGCCTCGAACGCCCCGCTGAACGCGAACGCCTCGGTAAACCCGCCCGCGGCACCATCCATCTTTCCATCGCCCAGGTGGAAAGCAGCAAGGTAGAGATCATCATCTCGGATGACGGACGCGGCATTGATGTGCTCAAGGTCAAGATGGCGGCCGTCAAAGCCGGCGCCCTGAATCAGGATGACACCGCGCGGATTGGAGAAGAGGACCTGACACGCCTCATCTTCCGCTCCGGCGTATCCACCAGCCCCATCATCACCGACCTCTCCGGGCGGGGTCTGGGATTGGCCATTGTCCTTGAACGCGTGGAGGAACTGGGCGGATCGGTTTCCGTCACCACTACCGTGGGCGGTGGCTCCACATTCCGCATGGTGCTCCCCCTGAGCCTGGCCACGTTCCGCGGAACCCTCGTGGAAACCGGCGGGCAACTCTTTGTCATTCCCACCATCAGCGTCGAACGGGTACTCCGCATCAAGGTCGGGGATGTCGCCACCGTGGAAAACCGGGAAAGCATCATTCTGGATGGAAAAGCCGTCTCGCTGGCCCGCCTCGATCAGGCGCTGCACCTTCCTTCCGCCGCCTTGTCCCAGGACCCCGGCGCCTCACTGTCCGTGGTCGTCGTCGCTTCCGGAGATCGCCGGATCGCCTTTACCATTGACCGCGTCCTGTTCGAACGGGAAGTCCTCGTGAAGAACCTCGGCCGCCAACTGGCTCGCGTCCGCAATGTCGCCGCCGCCACGGTTCTGGGCAACGGGCGCGTCGTGCCAATCCTGAATATCCGCGACCTGCTGGCATCGGCGGTCACCCAGTCCGGAGGAACCTTGACCCCGCCATCCGGAACTTCAGAGTCCTCTGCCGGTGCCACCCCGGAGACCAAATCCATCCTGGTCGTGGAGGACTCCATCACCTCCCGCATGTTGCTCAAGAATATCCTCGAGTCAGGCGGCTATCATGTCACAACAGCAGTGGACGGTCAGGACGGACTGACCACCCTGAAAACCAACCGGTTCGACCTCGTGGTCTCCGATGTCCAGATGCCCCGTATGGATGGCTATCAATTGACCTCTCGCATCCGTCAGGACAAGGACCTCGCCGAACTCCCGGTGATCCTCGTGACCTCACTGGGTTCCCGCGAGGATCGCGAACGGGGGATCGAGGCCGGTGCCTCCGCCTATATCATCAAGACGAGTTTCGACCAGAGCAACCTACTTGAAACCGTCAGGCGACTGATCTAACCATGACGCCGCAGAAGTCCAAAATCATCACCGCACTGATCGTGGACGATTCCGCCGTCGCACGGGAGTTTCTCGCCCACGTCATTCAGACGGATGCCTGTATCCGCGTGGCCGGCATGGCCTGCAACGGGCAGGAGGCACTGGACTGGCTGACCCGCCATCAGGCCGACGTGGTCCTGATGGATATCCACATGCCGATCATGAATGGACTCGAAGCGACCCGGCGAATCATGGCCACCCGCCCGGTCCCCGTCATTGTCGTCAGCGCCAGTTGGGACAAAGAACATGTGGAGAAGACGTTCCAAGCCTTGGAAGCCGGCGCCGTCGCCGTCATGGAAAAACCCGCCGGCCTTAAGAATCCCCTCACGCCCACATTGTCAACCGAACTCATCCGGACCGTGAAACTCATGGCAGGCATGCCCCTCGTCCGCCGATGGACCACCACCCCAGCCCCAACAGCCCCTCCAGCAGTCCTGCCCTCCCCCATCCCGTACACTCCTGAAAAGTCACCGATCCGTCTTGTGGCCGTTGGCGCCTCAACCGGGGGGCCCCCCGTCTTGCAGACCCTGCTGCAATGCCTGACACCCCAATTCCCGCTGCCCGTCATCATCGTCCAGCACATTGCCCCCGGCTTTCTTTCCGGCATGGCGGAGTGGCTCGAAAAAACCACCTCGTTCCCCATTGGCATTCCCAAGGATGGCGATGCCATGCGGCCCGGCCGCGCCTATCTGGCGCCCGATGGACGCCAGATGGGTGTGCGCCGCGACGGCACCATCACCTTGTGCAACGCCCCTCCTGAGAACAGCCTGAAACCCTCGGTCTCTTTTCTCTTTCGATCCGTCGCCCACGAGTTCGGCCCTCAGGCCGCCGGTGTCCTGTTAACAGGAATGGGCCGGGATGGAGCCGATGAACTGCTTTCCATCCGAAAGGCCGGCGGAATCACGTTTGCCCAGGATAAGGAAACTTCCGTGGTCCACGGCATGCCCGGCGAGGCCATCGCCGCTGGCGCGGCTTGCTACGTCAAACCGCCTATTGAGATTGCAAGACTGCTGGTCTCGCTCGTGAGCCAGCCCGTTAGGGGGAACCATGGACACACATGATGGCAATGAGATTCTGATCGCCGAAGACAGCGCCACGCAGGCGCTCAACCTGCAGTTCCTCCTGGAGGGAGCCGGCTACCACGTCACGGTGACCCGTAACGGCAAGGCCGCCCTTGCCGCCGCGCGCCAACACCCCCCGGCAATGTTGATCACCGACATCGTCATGCCCGAGATGGATGGCTACGAACTCTGCCAAACCCTCAAGAATACCCCGGCACTTCACACCATTCCCGTCATTCTCCTGACAACCCTTTCCGACCCCCTGAATGTAATCAATGGGTTGAAATGCGGGGCCGACAGTTTCGTCGTCAAACCCTATAACAAGGACTTCCTGCTGGAACGTATCCGCTACATCCTCACCAACCGCTCGCTCCGCCAGGAGGAAGCCAACGCCCCGGGCATTGAGGTGTTCTTTGCCGGCAAGAAGCACGTCTTCACTTCCCAACGAAGCCAGATGCTCGACCTCCTGCTGTCCACCTTTGAAAACGCCGTTCAGAAGAATATCGAATTGACCGAGACGAACAACCGGTTGATGGAGGCCGAAGCGCGCCTCCGCGACCAGGCCAACGAACTGCGCGCCCTTTCACTCACCGATGCCCTCTCCACGTTGTACAACCGGCGCGGATTCATGACCATCGCCTCCCAACTTCTGCGTATCGCCAACCGCGAAGGACAGTATATGTGGATGCTGTTCATCGACGTTGACGGCCTGAAGACCGTCAACGACACCTTGGGCCACGCCCACGGGGACCAACTGATTACGGATGTGGCCGCCATCATTCGCCGGGTCTCCCGCGAATCGGATGTGACAGCCCGGTTGGGCGGCGACGAATTCGTGATCCTGATTCCCAACGGGTCAGCCGACGACGCCAACCGCCTCTTGGCGCGCCTGGAAGAGGCCGCCTCAGCCCTGAATGTCAGCCAGGAAAGACCCTTCAATGTGGCCTTCAGCACCGGAATCGCCGAGTACAATCCCGAATCCCCCTGCACCATGGATGAATTGATTCGCCGCGCGGATGCCGAAATGTATAAAATAAAGGCGAAACGAAAGTCCATGCGGGCAACCACGCCCTGAGTATCGGAGTCTTATGAAACCTAAGAACATCCTGCTTGTGGAAGACAGCACAACCCAGGCCTTGAAACTTCAACACGTTCTTGAAGAACAGGGATTCGCTGTGACCCTGGCCAAGGATGGGGCCGAGGGGTTTCAACTCGTCCGCCAGACGCCTCCCGATATCGTCATCACCGATATCATGATGCCCTTGATGGACGGCTATGAGTTATGTTCCCGGATCAAGAACGATGAGAAACTCCGCCACATACCCGTCATCCTCCTGACCACCCTTTCCTGCCCTGAGGATATTCTCCGGGGACTGAAGTGCGGCGCGGATAACTTCATCACGAAACCTTACGAAGCCTCCGACCTCATCTCCCGCATCGAGTACATCCTGGCCAACCAGAAACTGCGCCACGGCGTCACCTCCGACATGACCATTGAACTTGCCTTCGGCGGACAGCAGTATCTCCTCACCTCCGACCGCATCCAGATTCTGGATCTCTTGCTTACCTCTTTCGAAACAGCGGTCCGCAAGAACATCGAACTCGAGGAAGCCAACCGGAAACTACGGGCCGCCGCGCAAACCATCGACAAACTCGGTGGCCTCATCCCCATCTGCTGTAATTGCAAGAAGATCCGCGATGACAAGGGGTTCTGGCAACAACTCGAATCCTACTGCAAGGAGCACTCGATCGCGGAATTCACTCACGGCGTGTGTCCGGATTGCGTCCAGATCCTCTACCCCAATCACACGGCCAAGACGAAAGCAAAAAAGGCCGGCTCGTAACACTGCCGGAATGAATGCCGGCCGCCGCCAGTGGGCGCATCGCTGAGTCATGGCGACATCTGCCGCCCACCGACCTTGCGTCGGTGGAGGCAAACGTTGAACGTCCGCGACGAACCCGCCCATCACCCCAACTTCCTTCACACCCGGCACAAGGCCGCGGGGATCGCCGATCACCTCCCGCCGTCGCCCTTGACCTCAAGACGTAACGGCGTTTTGCCGTCCACCTCAACCGGATACCCTTTGATGAGTTCGCTCCCTTTGACCACTCGCGTCTCACCAGACCCCGAATACGCCAACGTGTACTCACCCTCCGGTGCCACCGCATACCATTCCGGCCACGCATTCAACCGCGGATAGTTCTGCGGAAGATTCCAATACTCACGGTGCCGCAACCGGTCGAACCGCAGAACCCCTTTCCACGCCGTCAACGATGACACATACAGGCGAATCGAACCGCACCCCTCACCCACCGATGCTCCAATCCTCAAGTCCTTCCTCCATGGCACACCCTTGACTCCGCCCGTTTTGTAGTCGGCATACATCAAGGCGGTCCGGATGAAGTTCCCGTCCAGATAGGTTCCCCCGATAAAACCCCAGGTCTTCTGCCGGTCAAACATCACTTCCATCTCATCATCCACCCATTCCCGACACGCCGCATCGCTAACATACGGCAGTTGATACAACATGGACTCCAGGGTGTCCGCATACCCGTCGTGCTTGACCCCCTCCCACTGAATCGACTTGCGCCGTACCGCCGCCTGCATCACGCGGAAACACTCGGCACTATAGTTCGTGGTGCCTTCCGCAAGGTCAAACGTCCGGTACGCATTCAGCACATAACCCCAATTATCCACCACTTCCTTGGTCCTGGGCTTGAGCGTCTGCGTGTCGAATTCATCCATCCACATGCCGTCTTCCGTCCTGCATACCGTCAGAAGACGGTCCAGGAAGTCCTTGATCGGCCCGCGGTACGTCGCCGCCTTGGGCAACCCTTTTCGCTTCTCCAGATAGTACAACTCCGTGAGCCCGGGAATCAGTTCATTGCCGTGATCGCGGATGCGAAACGTCGGAAGCCGGGGCTCGTTCTTCGCAAAATCCCACCCTGCCGCCGGAAACCCGTTGTTCGCCGGCATGATATCGAACAGGTACACATCGGCAATGCGCTCCGCCATCTCCAGATACTTCGCCTTGCCGGTCAACCAGTACAACCTTGGCAGAACCTGCAATAAGTCCCCGTTCGCCTCCGCGCCACCCGCAGGGATCCGTCCCCGCTTCGTCTCCACCGGCGCCTGGTCAATCACCGCCCCCATCATTTCCTCCATCAGCGGCAACCACGGCCCCGCTCCCAGACGATCCTGGATCGACAGCAACCCATCCTTGGCATATTCCGCCGCCCCGAAAATCTGATCCCTCAAGGAATCCTCCAGAACCTCAGTCGGGTCCAACCGGATCGTCTTGGGCAAAACGCCTCCCAACCGCCGGGCCTCACGCATGGCGTCCACCCACTGAGGCCCGCCTGCCGGGTCCAACTCATAGGCGGCCAACATTAGAAACGGAAAACAATCCGCCCCGCAGTCTTTCGCGTTCCAAACCATTTTTAAGGGATCCCGCGGGATCAAACCGGTCTTCGCATCTCGCACCCCGTCCCAGGCTTTCAGCGTCCAGTACGATCGCTGCAACGCCTCCTGCGCCAGTATGGCATTGAGTTGCGCCACCTCGTCCCGATCCCCGCGCCGCCACGCCTGATCCAACGCCTGAACGATAATGCGCCTCGCACTGATACGATCCGCCGGAAGCAGGGGCCCCTGTTCGATTTGCGGCAGCATCCCTCCAACAAACCCGGCATCCCCCTGTCCAAAACTCAAGGCGGCGATAAGACATAGGCCCGCAATCCTGATCTTCAACTTCATGTATCACCCCACTGCTCCGGCTCACCCGCCAGGAATGATCCCCACGCCCTCATCGCCGCGCCCAACGCCTGCGCCCTGTGCGAAATCCGATTCTTGGTCGCGGAATCCAACTCCGCAAACGTCACATCATGCCCGTCGGGGACAAACAGGGGGTCATAACCAAACCCGGCGCCACCCCGGGGACCCAACAATAGTTTCCCCGGACAGGCCCCCGCTACCGTCCGCACATTTCCCGCCGGATCGGCAAGCGCAATAACACACCGAAACCGGGCGCGCCGATCCGTCTTCCCATCCATCGCGGATAACAATTTCATATTGTTCGCCTGGTCATTGGAGGGCAGTCCCGCGTACCGGGCCGACCACACTCCAGGCGCCCCGCCCAGGACTTCGACTTCAAGACCGGAATCATCCGCCAACGTCCAGCATCCCGCAAATCGCGCCAACGTGAACGCCTTCTTGGATGCATTGGCCTCAAAGGTGTCGCCGTCTTCCTCGACCCCGGGTGCCCCCGGTAACTCCGAAAGTGGAATCAGTCGCAAAGGAAGCACCCCAAGGATCGCCTGGATTTCCTGAAACTTGTGGCGATTCCCGGTGGCGATAAGCACTTTCATAAGCATGGTGCTCGGGGGGGGACTTGAACCCCCACGATCTTGCGATCATCAGCCCCTCAAACTGATGTGTCTGCCATTCCACCACCCGAGCAAAAACGGCCACACTCTAGCCAGTCTCCCCCACCCAATCAAGCATTTGTTCTGCCAACTCAGGAACCGTTACCGCCCGGAATGACGCCTCGCCCCATCCGCCCTGCCACCACCCGCATCAGATGACTCAGTTCATTTATCCGCAGCAGGTAGGCAACGGCCATATACCCCGCCCCACCCGCACCAATGGCACATCCGACCCGGATCATAGTCCACACCAGCGACCCCGGATGCGCAGGCAGGGACCCCGCCACACGGCCCGCCACCCACCCGCACACCGCCGCCGCCAGCAGAACGGATACCCCATACTTTAACCACATCCTCATGCCGCCAAAGGCCACATCCCGCCTCAGGTAACAAACCAGTTGCACAAAGTTCACCAACGCCAGAATGCCGGTGGTCGCCGCTAACCCCACGTGCCCCATACTGAACCCCTTGACCAGCACCATATTCAGCACCACATTGATCCCGATCCCAACCAAACTGACGTTCAACGGCGTCCGCGGCCGGTCCAGGGCATAGAAACAGGGCGCCAATACCTTGATGGCCGCATACCCCGATAGGCCCACCGCATACGCCCTCAAGGCATTCGCCGTCTGCATCGTGTCCGATGCCGAGAATTTTCCGTGCTCGTAAATCAACCCGATGATATCCGGGGCAAGGACCACCAACCCCGCCGTCGCAGGGATGGTCAGAAAGAAGGCCAACCGCAAGGACTCCTCCACGGTCCGCCCCACCGCCGCCAAGTCCGCCCGGGCGTGATGCCGCGCCACCGACGGCAAAGTCACCGTCGCAATCGCCACGCCAAAGACACCGATCGGAAATTGCATCAGGCGAAACGCGCAATTCAACCAGGACCGCGCTCCATCAATTTCAGACGCAAACATCCCGTTCACCAGCACATTGACCTGCACCGCCGCGCCCGCAATCATACTGGGCCAGGCCAGTGCCCACACCTGGCGCAACTTCGCGTCCCTCAGGTCAAACCGCCACTGAAAACGAAACCCATGACTCCAGAGTGATGGCAACTGCATGCACAACTGCGCCAGCCCACCCAATAACACCCCCAGACTGACCCCGTACAACGCCCGCACCGTGAAGTCCGGATGCCTCCAGTCGGACTGCGGGTCAAAGACAAAGGCCAGCCCCACTCCCGCCACCACCGACACCAGATTGAATACCGTCGACGCCGAGGCGGGCAAACCGAAAACAAAACGGGCATTAAGTATCCCCATCACAATCGCCGCCAACGACACCAGAAGAATGAACGGAAATAGTAGCCGCGTCAGTTGCACCGTGAGTTCAAACTTGCCCTCGACAGCATGAAACCCAAAGTTCGTGATCTGTACCAGCACCGGACTGAGCAGAATCCCGAGCACGCAAACCCCGCCCATCAGGATAATCATGGCGGTGAACAGAAGATTCGCCAAGCGCCACGCCGGTGCCGCCCCCTCCTTCTCCAGCGTTTTGGTGAAGGTCGTGGTGAAGGCTGTGGAAAGCGCCCCCTCGGCAAACAAATCGCGCAGCAGATTCGGAATCTGAAAGGCCGCCAGAAACGCATCCAGATACTTGCCCGCGCCAAACATGGCCGCAAACACCAGTTCCCGCACCAGACCCAGTACACGGGACCCCATCACAGCCAGGCTCACAATGCCCGCCGCACGCCGCCCTCCCTGTGATGTAGTTTCGTTTGCCATCGACTGAACTCTATCGTGAAACGCCGTACTCTAACCAACCATTCCCCGTTGATCAACCTAAACGCAGGACGGATGTTCATGCTATTCGCGGGAAATAACACTGGATGACCCCTTTGACTCCCACAGACACCCCATCAAGACTTGGGACGACTATCAGATGATCTCGCCCGACGATCTGGCGACAATCGAAACCTTGATCATCCACATGCCGCCCAAAATGCCCAAAGATTGACCGTCCCCCAGGAAAATCCCGCCACTCTATCGGATCATGGCCTCAGTGCCTATGGGGTGCGGGATCGGACGCTTACGTGACAGCGGCGGAGGGATAGCACAGGGTCACCAGATTGCCCGAACGACTACTGATCTTGTAGGTTACTTGTCCTTCGGGGACGCAGACAGACGACCCTCGATAGCGTGACTCGCCTTCTCGATCTTCTCGCGTTTCCATGCGGGACCGTTCGTCTGGTTCTTCATTACGGCAAGCGTGTTCGCATCTGCCGAGGATTCCAGATAGGCTAGTGCTCGATTCACCACGTCCTCGCTCTGGTGACACACATCGTCAGGAGGGGCATTGGTTACTACATTCAGCATAAATGCCCGAACTTCAACCCGCTTGACATCTGTAAGGTAGAAGGCGGCACGCATTCGCGCTGCAGTTGGGCGTGTAACATCGTGAAAAACTCCTGCAATGAGTGCATCTGCATCTTGAACATAATCGATAACCGTATGGTCACCTGCGCGAGTGATCCTTTCACGTCCCCATAGGTGACTAACCAACTCCACCATTTCACTCTGCTCATAGGCGTCACCTTCGTCCAAAAACTTCAGAAAGTGCTCAAGTACCGCTTGCCGGGCTGCCGTGTTGCGGGCAATGCCCGCTTGGACTTCGGCGTCCGTGTACTTTTCGAACTTCATAAACCTAGGACGCATACCCTTGAGCGTGATCTTTCCATTCGATGATCCGCTTGGCTCGAAGACAACCTTACCGTCTCTATCGCGAACACACTCTTCGACGTATTTGCTCTCTGGCCCACGATTGACAAACTGCATCAACATGCCTGAAAGGAAACCGGGACGTTCGCTGCTCGGTTTCTGCCACTTCTGGATTTCGCTGGCAAAGTTAGCGAAGACTGCAGGGTGTTCAATGCGCGCAAGCAAGATGCGAGCACACCTGGCATTCACGCTGTCTGGGGGTTCCTTAACGAGTTCCCCCCGAAGGTACTTTGCCGCATTCGCGTCATTGGTAACAACTGCGATAACCTCACGATACGGCTTGCCGGTTTTTGCGACGGCATCGCCGATGCCCGACGGCAAGGCGGGTTCTGCGGCAACTGCAACCACAACAGGAACGAACACCATGGCAGAAAGAATAGATCGAATATTCATTTATCACCTCCACATTCAGGGTAACTCGCGCCGCATATTGCTTGCACAGTGTGCCTCTCCGCCGACACTGTGCGGTCCACTCGTATCAACAAACCATGCCTCACCAGTCTGATATCCGAGCGGGCCAAGTTCGCCAAGGAGCGCGTCCGAAAACGGAACAAAAAAGGGCTCAGCCACCACGAGTCGGCGGGTTCCAGACGCATTCTTGACAACTATCATGTTGACCATGTTGGGAAGCTTCGTCCCAATCAAGCCAGCCGCATTTATCTCAAAAGCAACAGGAACCTTGATCAAGTCATTCGTGTTGACACCAAGTCCTTGGGCCAAGGCCGTCCTGATGGAAACCAAGTTGTTATTGATGAACGTGATCGTCGCCGCATTGTTCGGGTCGTCGTATGCGGCAAGAAGTTGTGCGCGTGTCTGATAGCCACCCCACGTTTCTTCATTTGGATTGTTGCGAAGCAGGTTTATTGCCAATTGAAGATCAGCCACCAGCACCTTAAACCCGGAACCAGCAGGCACTATCGTCATCACTTCATCGACATGACCAACTTTCAACCAAGAAACAGGCAGTTCAATGAGGTTTCCGTTGTCAGTTTGCACCTTCTGTGTCTTCAAAAAGTTCTTGAAAGTGTCATGGAGACAGTTACCGACAACCAACCGACCACAAGGGAATGACTGGAAAGGGGGAACGACTTCAATGTTTCCCCCAGGGTTCGGCTGCTGCACTTCGTTCTCAAGAAAGTAGCCCGTGGCGTCATCCAATAGATCGGAATACATACTTACCGCGTTGTTAACGCCCATGACAACACATTGCTTTCGCTGCGTCTGGCCGGGTGCGGAACGCGTAGCACCAATCTCCGCGAAATCCTGGATGAACGCGGAACCGAGTGCTTCCAACGGGACAACACCGTTGAGGGCGGGCATTAGCCCGTCACTGGAGTTTGGCCCTGGGCGTCTCATCCGGCGGCATAAAACAGGGCGGTTTCTA
>CAZHRU010000044.1:0-22071 GCA_964535015.1 uncultured Verrucomicrobiota bacterium
TGTCTCTACTCGGAGCCTGGAGTACCCTCCTTCGCCAAAGGCTACGGAGGGCACGTCAAGGCACGAAGGTCGCGAAGGGCGAAGGAGGATGTGCTGCGGGGGAAGAAAGTTGGGGTGATGGGGGGGGGGGGACGCCGCGAACGTTCAACGTTTGCCTCCACCGGGACGAGCCCGGTGGGCTGCTGAGGTCATGTCGTCAAAACCGAAACGTTAACGGATTAACGGTATTTTGGGGCAATTTCCTTGTGCGGTTTTTGGGCAAGGAGTATGAAGGCCAAAGATATTTTTCAGCCGCTTTGGTTCCGGTTCGACATGGGAGAAATCAAGGGCCCCGCCGGGTTTCGCCGCCCAGGGGCAGCCAGCAATCACGACAGTGATTTTGAGAGAGGGAGTGCAACATGGAGAAGAAGCAGCGAGAGTTCATCAAACAAGTCTGCCGCATGGCCGGGAATGATCGTACCCGTCTCATGGATGTGGCGCGCGCGGTCCAGGCGGAGTACGGGTGTATCGGTGACGAAAGCCTGGATCTGATAGCAGGTGAATTGGCCATGCACCGCGTTGAAGTGGAGAGTCACGTCTCCTTTTATGCTTTTCTTTCATCCACCCCCAAGGGCAAGACGGTAATCCGCCTGTGCAATGACGTGGTGGACGTGATGTATGGCGTCGAGGCGGTGGCGTCGGTACTTAGCGAGGAGTTGGGGATCCAGCCCGGTGAGACGACGGCGGATGGCAAGATCAGTTTGGAATGGACGGCGTGCATCGGGATGTCCGACCAGGCGCCAGCGGCACTGGTGAACGATGTGGTGGTGACGAACCTCGATTGTGACAAGGCGCGCTTGATGGCCCGGCAGATCAAGGAAAAGGGAAGTGCGGCGGAACTGGTACGGACGTTGGGCGATGGAAACAACGGGCATGACCTGGTCAAGGCGATGGTGCAGAACAACATTCGCGTCAAGGGGCCGGTGATTTTTGAGGCGTTTGAGCCGGGTGTGGCACTGGCCAAGGCGGTGGCGATGACGCCGGCGGAGGTGATCCGGGACGTCAAGACCTCGCGCCTGCGCGGGCGGGGCGGGGCGGGATTCCCGGCGGGGATGAAGTGGGATTTTACGCGACAGGCCAATGGGGCGGATCGTTATGTGATTTGCAATGCCGATGAGGGTGAACCGGGGACGTTCAAGGATCGTGTGGTGCTGACCGAATGTGCGGACCTGATGATCGAGGGTATGACCATTGCGGGGTACGCGATTGGGGCGGCCACGGGGATCCTTTATCTGCGCGGCGAGTACGCCTACCTGCAATCCTACTTGGAGCATGTGTTGGCGGAACGACGCCGGAAGGGGTTGCTGGGCAAGGATGTGTGCGGCAAGGCGGGGTTCTCGTTTGATATCCGCATCCAGATGGGGGCGGGCGCCTACATTTGCGGTGAAGAAACGGCGATGATCAGTTCCTGCGAGGGGTTGCGCGGCGACCCGAAGAACCGTCCGCCGTTCCCGGCCCAGAAAGGTTATTTGGGGAGGCCGACGGACGTCAACAACGTGGAGACGTTCTGTTGTGTGGCGCGGATTCTGGACAAGGGGCCGGGTTGGTTTGCGCAGATGGGGTCGAAGGGGAGTCCCGGGACCAAGTTGCTAAGTGTTTCCGGCGATTGCAGTCGGCCGGGGGTTTATGAGGTCCCATTCGGGATCAAGGTCAAGGACCTGCTCAAGATGGTGGGCGGGGAAAAGGCGGCCGCCGTGCAGGTGGGCGGACCGTCCGGCCAGATGATCGGTCCGGCGGAGTTCGATCGCACGATCTGTTATGACGATCTGCCGACCGGGGGTTCCGTCGTGGTATTCAATGCCAGCCGGGACATTCTTGATGTTGTCAGGCGGTTCAACGATTTCTTTGTTGAGGAAAGTTGCGGGTACTGCACGCCTTGCAGGGTGGGGAACCAGTTGATCAAGGAGGCGCTTGGCCGGATTGCCGGCGGCAAGGGGGAGCCCTCGGATCTGGCCGCCATGGAGTCGTTGGCGCAGAGCATGAAAGTGACGAGCCGGTGCGGGTTGGGGCAGACGGCGTGCAATCCGGTGTTGAGCACGTTGAAGAACTTCCGGGCGGTCTACGATCAGCGGGTCAAGAAGGACAAGGATGGGTTCAAGCCGGGGTTTGACATCAAGGCGGCGCTTGCCACGGCGGAAGGGATAGCGGGGAGGCCGTCGGAGCATTTTTGAGAAGAAGGCGGAATTCAGACTACACGGGTATGGGGAGTGGAAGGGGTCGGGTTCAGGAAGGCAAGAATGAATGGGAGGGGTTATGAGTGAGAAGATCACCTTTAGCATTGATGGTAAGACAGTGCACGGGAAGCCGGGGATGACCATATTGGAGGCGGCTGACAGCAGCGGGGTTTATATACCGCGGCTTTGCAAGGGGCCGGGGTTGAAGCCGCGCGGCAGTTGCCGGGTGTGCACGGTGATGGTCAACGGGCGACCGCAGGCGGCCTGCACCCAGCCGGCGGCGGAGGGAATGGTGGTCGAGAACGAAACGCCCGCCATGGTGGAGTTCCGGCGCAACCTGGTGGAAATGCTTTTTGTGGAGGGTAATCACTATTGTCCCTTCTGTGAGAAGAGCGGCAACTGTGAACTGCAGGCGCTGGCCTACCGGTTGGGGATCATGGCGCCGCGGTATCCCTATATGTTCCCGAAACGGGAGATGGATGCGACGCATCCTGACCTGATGATTGATCGGAACCGTTGTATTTTGTGCGGTCGCTGTGTGAATGCGTCGCGGGATGTGGATGGCAAGACGGCATTTGAGTTTGTGGGACGGGGCGGGCACAAGAGCATCGCGGTGGATGCCAGGGACGGGTTGGGGGCGACGGGGGCGGACGTGTTGGACAAGGCGGCGGAGTCCTGTCCTGTGGGATGTATCATCAAGAAGCGGGTGGGGTATGCCATTCCGTATGGACAGAGGAAGTACGACAAGGTTCCGATCGGGTCGGAAATTGAGGCGGGATGCTAGTTTAGGAGAGAGCAATGTCTACAGTGAAACCCAAGGTTGCAACGGCGTCATTGGCGGGATGTTTCGGATGCCACATGTCGATTCTGGATATTGACGACCGGATTCTCCAGTTGATCGACCTGGTGGATTTCAACAAATCACCGATCGACGATATCAAGGAGTTCACGGATCGTTGTGCGGTGGGGTTGATTGAGGGCGGGTGCTGCAATGAGGAAAACGTGCGGGTTCTGCGCGATTTCCGGAAGCACTGCGACATTCTGATCGCGGTGGGCGAATGTGCGATGATGGGCGGGTTGCCGGCGTTGCGCAATACGGTGCCGCTCAAGGAGTGTTTGCAGGAGGCTTATATCGGAGGGCCGACGGTGTACAACCCGACGGGCAAGATACCCAGCGACAAGGAACTGCCGCTGTTGTTGGACAAGGTGTATCCACTCCAGAGTGTGGTGAAGATTGACTACTATCTGCCGGGATGTCCGCCGCCGGCGGATACGATCTGGCAGGCGTTGGTGGCGTTGCTGACCAACAAGCCGTTGGAATTGCCGTATGAGTTGATCAAGTATGATTGAGAAGGTGTGATATGAGCACGAAAACATTGAAGAGGGTGATTATTGAACCTGTGACCCGCGTGGAGGGGCATGGCAAAGTTTCCCTGTTGCTGGATGATAAGAACCAGGTGAAGCAGGCGCGTCTTCACATTGTGGAGTTTCGTGGATTTGAGCGGTTCATTCAGGGGCGGCCCTACTGGGAGATCCCGGTGCTGGTTCAGCGCCTGTGTGGAATCTGCCCGGTGAGCCATCATCTGGCGGCGGCAAAGGCGATGGATGTGATTGTGGGTGCCGACACGCTGACGCCCACGGCGGAGAAGATGCGGCGGTTGATGCACTATGGGCAGATGTTCCAGTCGCACAGTCTGCATTTCTTTCATCTGTGTTCGCCCGACTTGCTGTTCGGGTTTGACGCCGATGTGGCGATCCGGAACGTGATTGGTGTGGCGCGCAAGTATCCGGAACTGGCCGTGCAGGGCGTCATGATGCGCAAGTACGGGCAGGAGATCATCAAGGCCACCGCCGGCAAGAAGATTCATGGAACGGGAGCGGTGCCTGGCGGCGTGAACAAGAACCTTTCCATTGCCGAGCGGGATGTGTTCCTGAAGGACATTGACCAGATGCTGGCGTGGGCGCGGAGCGCTTTGAAGTTGGCCAAGGACTACACGGTGGAGAACCTTGCAAAGTTAGCGCCGTTTGGATCATTCGATTCCAGCCATCTATCCCTGGTCCGGGCCGACGGGGCGATGGATCTCTATCACGGGAATCTGCGGGCGATTGACGCCAAGGGCGGGGTCATTTTTGACCAGGTCAACTACCAGAAATACACGGACTACATTGCGGAGGAGGTGCGGGACTGGTCATACATGAAGTTTCCGTTCATCAAGAGTCTGGGCCCGGAGAAGGGATGGTATCGGGTGGGACCGTTGTCGAGGTTGAATACCGCCAAGTTCATTGACACGCCCGAGGCGGAGCAGGAGCGGCAGGGGTTCATGGCGGTCACGAACGGGAAGCCGAACAACATCACGATGGCGTATCACTGGGCGCGCATGATCGAGACGTTGCATTCGATTGAGAAGATCCGGGATCTGTTGCATGACAAGGATCTGCAGGGCACGGATCTGGTGGTGACCGGCGAGCGCCGGACTGAGGGGGTTGGATTGATCGAGGCGCCGCGGGGAACGTTGTTCCATCATTACAAGGTAGACGACAAGGATCAGGTGGTGATGGCGAATTTGATTGTTTCGACGACGCACAACAACACGCCGATGAACCTGGCGGTACAGAAGGTGGCGGCGGATCACATTTCGGGGCAGGCGAAGATTACCGAGGGGTTGTTGAACCACATTGAGGTGGCGATTCGTGCGTACGACCCGTGCCTGTCGTGCGCGACCCATGCGCTGGGGCGTATGCCGCTGGTGGTGGAACTTTTCGACCATGAAGGGAACCTGGTGGAGCGGCGGGAGAAGTAGGGGGGAGAGTAATGGTTGATGGTTCGTGGAGAATGGGGCATGGTGAAGGGTGGATTTGAATGAGTGTGTTGCTAATTGGTTTCGGGAATCCGGGGCGGAGGGATGACGGATTGGGGCCCAGGTTGGCTCAGGCGGTGGAGGAGGCTGGGGTGGCGGGGTGGGATGTGGATTCGGACTACCAGTTGACGGTTGAGGATGCGGAAGCGGTGTCGCGTTATGATATGGTTGTTTTTGCCGATGCGTCGTTCAACGGGCCGGCACCTTATGAGTTCAGGTTGATTGAAGCAGGCGGGGCGCCGGGGTTCAGCAGTCACAGTGTGGAACCCGAAGAGGTATTGATGCTGGCCAAGACGTTGTTTGGAAAGACGCCGCGAGGGTATGTGCTGGGGATTCGCGGGTACGAATTCAACGAATTCGGGGAGGGGTTGTCGGGGAAGGCGGAAGAGAATTTGAAGGCGGCGGTGGAGTTTGTGAAGGGATTGAGAAAGGAGCATGGCGATGAAGCGGGAAAAACCCCTGGTTCTTTGTGTTGACGATGACCCTGAGTTTCTTGACTCAATGCGGACGATTGTTGAGAGCGGTGAGTATGCGGTGGAAACCGCCGGAAGCGCTGAGGACGGGGTGCGGAAGTACAAGGCGTTGAAGCCGGATCTGGTGCTGGTGGACCTTATGATGGAAGAGGTGGATTCCGGCGTCAATTTCGTCAAGGAGATCAAGGCCCTGGGTCGCATTCCGCCGGTGTATATGTTGAGTTCAGTAGGGGACGGGTTGAACTCCAGTGTGGATTACACGGCGATGGGACTGTCGGGGGTGCTACAGAAGCCGGTCAATCCCCAGATCTTGCTATCCGCGTTGAAGGCGAAGTTGGGGAAATAGGGAGAACCGCCGGTTATTCCGAATCCGCGGATTTGCGGCGTTTGGTTTTGAAGAAGGACTGGATCATGCTGCGGCATTCGTCCTCCAGAATCCCGGTGATGACGGTGGGGCGGTGGTTCAGTTGGGGGTGCCCCAGGATATTGAAGACAGAGACGGCGCCGCCGCGGAGCGGGTCGGCCACTCCAAACACCACGGCGGGGATACGCGCCAGGACAATGGCGCCTGCACACATCGGGCAAGGTTCCTTGGTCACGTAGAGGGTAGTCTCGGTGAGGCGCCAATCGCCCACGGCGGACGCGGCCTGGGTGATGGCGATCATTTCGGCATGAGCGGTGGGGTCCTTGAGCAGTTCGGTCTGGTTATGGGCCCTGCCGATGACCTGGCCGTTGCGGACGATGATGGCGCCGACGGGAACTTCGTCGTTATCCGCCGATTTCTGTGCCTCGCGCAAGGCGAGTTGCATGTAATGGGCGTGTTGTTGATCGAGCATGGCGGTCTTGCGAACGAAGTTCTAATTGCGAAAGTCGCGAAAGACCCGAAAAGGAGACTTTGCAGGTAAGTCGGGTTACTCTTTTTCGGTCATATCGTCGTAGAACTTGACGATGTCGTCACTCTTGCCGCTTTCCATGAAATTGATGGAGTCGCGCGGGTGTTGGTTGAGGATGCCGCTGATCATGTGGGGAATGCTATAGCCCCAGAAGAACTGCTTGCGCAGCGGTTCGATGTGGTCACGAATGCATTGCAGGAGGGGGCGCAGGCGGTACTTCGGGTTGTGGAGGAAACTGAGGAGCAGTTCCGCCTGGCAATTGCCGGCACCACGTCCGAGACCGGCGAGGCTGGCGTCGAGGTAGTTGGCGCCACACACGATGGCCTCGATGGTGTTGGCGTAGGCCAATTGGCAGTTGTTATGGGTATGGATACCGACCTGTTTGCCGCTGGGTCTGGTGAATTTCTGGAACTTATGCATGAGCGCCCGGATCTGCTCGCTGTAGAGGGTTCCGAAACTATCCACCAGGTAGATCACATCGGCGTCCGACTGGCCGAGGACTTCCAGTGCGCCGTCCAGTTCGTATTCCGGCACAGTGGAGATGGCCATCAGGTTGACACAGGTTTCGTAACCTTTGTCCCGCGCATCCTTGATCATGTCCAATGCGGTGGGGATTTGGTGGATGTAGGTGGCGACGCGGACCATGTCCAGGACGCTTTTTTCGCGGGGCAAGATGTCGGTGTGGTAGTCGGTGCGTTCGGCGTCGGCCATGACGGAGAGTTTGACGGCGGGATTCTTTTCGCCAATGGCGCGCCGGATGACGTCCTCGTCGCAGAATTTCCAGGGTCCGTTTTCGGTGGCGGAAAAGATACGTTTTGAACCTTTGTAGCCGAGTTCCATGTAGTCGATGCCGGCATCACAGACGGCCTTATAGACGGCGCTGACGAGAGCGATGTCGAATTGGTGGTCGTTCATCAAGCCGCCATCGCGGATTGTGACGTCCAACACCTTGATTTCGGGGCGGTAGGAAAGCCACCCTTTGCTGCCGATCGCCTGTTCAGTGCTGCTCATCGCGTAGTCCTCCATGTTGGGCGCGCCGGGAGACCGTTCCGGCCCACAACGTTTTCCGCAAGTCTTCTGCCGGAAAGCGCGACATTCAGGCGGTTTCGGAGAGTTTTGTCAACCGGAAATGCGGACTGGGGGAAACGGGTGGGCGCTTCTGCGAGTTATGGCGCTCAAGGTCGCGAAGGGCGAAGGAGGATGTGCCGCGGGTGAAGAAAGTTGGGGTGATGGGCAGGTTCGCCGCGAACGTTCAACGTTTGCCTCCACCGGGACGAGCCCGGTGGGCGGCTGAGGTCAGGGATCAGTCCCGGAGTTCCCGGCCGGTTAGTTTGAGGAACACATCCTCTAAGGTTCCCATGCGGAGGATGCAGTCCTCGTGGCAATAGGACTTTGTTATTTCCCGGTAAATCTCATCGTCATTCTTGCAGTAGATGATGATGCGGTGGCCGAGATCTTCATGGTCCAGTTTTCGGGCGCGGACGAAGTCGCGCAATCCGTCACAGACGGGGCTACCCTCGATGACCCGGCTTCCGACGAACTGGTCGATGAGGTCGCGCGGGCGGCCCTCCACGAGGATCCGGCCATGGTCAATGATGATCAACCGGTCGCAGAGGCGGGCGGCTTCCTCCATGTAATGAGTGGTCAGCAGGATGGTGACGCCGTTCTGTTTGAGCTCGGCCAGTTTATCCCACAATTGATGCCGGGTCTGAGGGTCGAGGCCGGTGGTGGGTTCGTCGAGGATGAGGAGTTCGGGGTTATTGATGAGGGCGCGGGCGATGACCAGACGGCGCATCATGCCGCCGGAGAGTTCGTTGACCTGGGCGCTCTCCTTGTGGTTCAGGCCGAAGAAGGTCAGGAGGCGTGTGGCGCGTTCTGCCGCTTCGGCGCGGGGAATGCCGAAGAATCCTGCGAAGACTTCCAGATTCTGGCGGACCGTCATCTCGGTGTCGAGGTTGTCCTCCTGATGGCAGACGCCCAGGCGGGCGCGGATGTCGCGCCAGTCGCTGACGATATCCCGACCAAAGACCTGGAGGGAGCCGCCGCTCAACGGGGAAAACCCGTAGATCATACGGATGGTCGAGGTCTTCCCGGCGCCATTGGGGCCGAGGATGCCGAAGAGTTCGCCGCGGGGGACGCTGAAGGTGATGCCGTCGACGGCGGTGAATGTGCCATAGGTTTTGCGGATGGCGGTGGCGGAAATGACGGTTGGATCCATGTGGATTTCCTGTTCAGGGTTGGTGCTTCAGCGCGGCGGTCGCCGAGTCGCGGTTTGCCTTGTTGATGGAGAATTCGGGGCGGTGATTGACGATGGTGATTTCGTCGGCGAAGGCGTAGAGGGTGGCGGTGCAACTGTCGGGGCCGGCAGTTTCCTGATACCGAGATAGCAGTCCCAGTTGGACCAAGTGGTTGGCTTCTCCGACTTGTGTGTTGGGGCAGCAGCCCTGGCAGTCATCCGGGTCGCTGCCGGTCAGGATGAAGTAAGGTTCGTTGGCTTCAATCAGTCGGAGGAGGCGTTGTCGAAGGGCCTCTGAACTCCGGGCGAGCAGGGTCAGGGCCTGTGACGGCGGGAGTGGTTCAGCGGGGGGGAAGGGTGTGGCGGTGCAGGTACAGGCGCAGGGTTGGGAAGCCGGGGCTGAGGGGATGGCGAGTAGCAGGCAGGCGGCTCCTTGGCCGCAGTAGGCCGACGGGTAGTTGGCGGGCGGGGTTGCCTCGCCCGCACGGTGGGGAGGAAGGATCAGGAGGCCATCGCGGGTTTGGAGGTCCTTGACGAGAGGTTCTGCGATGGTTGAGCAATGACCGCGGCGCAGGATGGTGCCATCCTGGAGGACCAGCAGGCTGAAGGGGCCGGGATAGAACACGGGGACCGGAGTGGCGCAACACAGGGAGGTGAAGGCCCGTGCGGCAAGATGGTCGGCATCCTGTTCAAACGTGTTGCAGTCGAATGAAACCGGATTGGTTTCCAAACGTTCCAACAGGGTGGGGTCGCCCTCGGTGACGGTCAGCAGGAACCGGTAGGGTGGCAGGGTGTAGAGGCCGCCTGTCTTCTCACAGACGCGGATCGAGGGGGCGATCAGGTGGTGATCGTCATCCATGACGCCTGCCGCCGCGCCTGTGTAGGTGGCGTGGCGTCCGGTTTCAAAACAGGCGCCGACTTTGCCTTTCAATGCGGTGATGGTCACGTTGCTAAATTCAGGCAGAGGGCGGATGTTGATAGCGAAGGCGCCCGCGTCTGCCAGGGTTTGCGCGGCCTCCAGTCGGCGGTCCCAGCGGCACTGCACCTCGATGGAGCCTCGCTTGGGCAGGCGTATGAAGGCATCGCGGATGGCGGCGGTTTCCGGATGAGACAGGGCCACGGTATGGGTCAAGAAGGAAGCGGGATCGGGGAGATGGGATGGCATGGGATTAACCTCTCTGTCCGGTATGTCGCCGAACGGTTTGTATGAGCGTCTGGGTGAAGGTCGCCACGGCCTCCGGGCGGGTGGTTCGACCGAAGGAAATACGGATGGTGCCCAGGGCGTCGGCGGGCGAACGTCCGAGGGCGAGGATGGTGCGGGACGGTTCCGGGCGGTTGGCGCTACACGCCGAACCCGTGGCGATGGCGAACCCCTGTACGGCGAGATCCGCCGCGAGCGAGTGGCCATCCAGAGTCGGGAACGTTACCGACACGAATCCCGGTGCGGTTACGTCCGGATCCCCGTTCACGAGGAAGAGAACCCGCGCCTGCTCGAGTTCAGACAGCAGTGCCTGTGTCAGGGCGCGCAGGCGTGGTGTTTCGGATGGCATAAGCGTGAGTGCATGGTTGAGGGCGACTACGGTGCCGGCGATGCCGGGGAGGTTTTCTGTTCCAGGTCGTAGTCCGCCTTCCTGGGCGCCGCCCGCCATCAAGGGGGTGAGGCCCGGAGACCGGGCGAAGATTCCGCCGCAGCCGCGCGGTCCGCCGAATTTGTGGCTTGAAAAGGTGTAGAAATCGCAGGCGATGGTGGAGAGGTTGACGGGGATGCGTCCGAGGGCTTGGGCGCCATCGACATGGCACAGGATGCCCCGGCGCTCGCAGATGGAGGCAATGGCGCCGACATCCTGGATGAGGCCGGTTTCGCTGGCCACATGAGACAGGCAGACCAGACGCGTTTCGGGGCGGAGTGCCGTGGTGAGGGCGGCCAGCCGGATGCGGCCTTTTGAATCCAGCGGGAGCACATCCATGCGGCCGGGGTAACGACGACAGGGGTTCCAGATCGAGGCGTGAACGTCGGCGGCCACGAGGACACGGTCCGGACCCGTGGTGCCGAGGACGCCTTGAATGACGCAGTTGTTCGCCTCGGTGGCGCCCGAGGTCAGCACTACCCGGCCATCCATGAAGTTGCACATGCCAGCGAGGGTGGTACGAAGACGTTCCAACTCCGTGCGGGCGGCGGTGCCGGGCCGATGTGCCGACGAAGGGTTGCCGGGCCACTGGAGCGCCGCTTCGGTTTGAGCGGCAAGCGCTTCCGCGAGGGGCGGGGCCGAGGCGGCGTAATCAAAGTAGCGGTCTGCGTCATCAGCGTGCACGGGGTTTACTCCCTGGGGACATGGGTTGGCAAGTTTTGGCGGACCGGGGTTTCCTGGTTGTGCAGGAGGTCGCGATGTCGAGCAGGTCGCTCACGGCGGTCCGGTAGGTGTGCAGGGTTGTGATCCAACGGGCGAGGCAGGCCTTGCCTTCCTGTGTCAGGGCGTAACGCCGTTTGGCGGGGCCGCTGTGGGCAAGTTCCCAGGAGGAGATGACGAGACCCTTCTTCTCCATGGTCTTCAGGAGGCGATAGATGCCGGTGATGTCGGGTCCATGGTCTTGGAACATCGTCATGGAGGAGAGGCGCTGCAGGATGACATAGCCATGGAGGGGTTCGTCGGTCAGGATTGCCATCACGGCCGGCTGGATCAGGCGGGCCAGGGTTTTTCCGGAACAGGGGCATTCATTCAGGTTGAGCATGGGGAGTCCTTTCGGGTCAGGGATTGCTACGGGGGCCGCAACAGGGTTCCGTGGAGTGGTTCTGCATCAGGGGCGCCAGTAGGTGGTCGAAGACGAGGGAGGCGAAGATGCCGCCGAGGAGGGGCGCGAGGATGTACACGTACAGAAATCCGCCGCGATGATCGGGGAAGGCGGCGTCGCCCCAACCGGCCAGCCAGGCCACGAGGCGGGGGCCGAAATCGCGGGCGGGGTTCAGGCCCGCCTGTGTTAGCGGTGCGATGAGGGCGATGATGGAGGTGACTGACAGGCCGACAAAGACAGGGGCGAGGGTGTCGTCGGGTCGTCCCACGTTGCATCCCGAGGTCAATGAAAAGACCATCAGGACCAGCAGGAATGTTCCGAAGGCCTCGGCGCCGATGGCCAGGGGGAGGGAGACGATCGCGTTAGTTCCGGGGTTGGGGTAGTACTCGCCGAACATCATGGCGGTCTGGATGGAGGCCGGAGTACCGCGGACGATGGCGTGGGCGTTTTCGTAGGCCGCGATGGAAGGGGCGAAGAGGGCATAGAGGGTCAGGGCGGCCACGACGGCTCCCGCGAACTGGGCGGCCAGATAGAGGGGTAGTTTACGGAATGTCATTCGTCCGCCCAGTGCCATGGCCATACTGACGGACGGGTTGAGATGGGCGCATGAAAGGTGTCTGGTGGCATAGATGGCCAGCGTGACGCCAATGCCCCAGGCCAGGGCCACCTGCATCAATCCCTGGTGCGCCTTGAAGAGGATGGTGATGGCGACGGAACCGCACCCGAACAGGACGAGAATGAATGTCCCCAGTGTTTCTCCCAGCGCCTCGCGTTGCCACTGCATCGGTATGCTCCTGACGGTCCCGGTTTCGGTCCGGAGTAGGTGTATATCTGCTATAAGACTATCACTTATAGTCGTACTGTAATTCACGGTGGCTGTGATGTCAACAGGGCAATGCGCGGTTTGACGGGGCTGGTGTAAACCGCTAGCATCGCCGGAAAAAGATACCGCAACCGATAGCGACGCCATGCAGCAGCAGATTGATTTTACACAATCCCGGTCAGACGCGCCTCCACGTGAGGGTGCGGTGGAGCCGCTGGAGCGTATTGAAGGGGTGGTGAACCGCGTGGTCTATCACTCCGAGGACAGCGGGTATACGGTTTGCGGAATACTGTCGAAGGGAAAAGGCGAGGACGAGTTGGTGGTGGTGGGGGTTTGTCCTTCCGTCAGTGAGGGGGAATTAATGGTGGCCGAGGGGAAGTGGGTGCGGCACAAACAGCACGGGATGCAGTTCCAGGCGGTGCGGATTGAGTGTCATCCGCCGGCCAGCCGTGCGGGGATTCAGCGGTTTCTGGGGAGCGGGATGATCCGGGGGATTGGCAAGGTGATGGCGGAGCGGTTGGTGGAGAAGTTCGGGGACAAGACGCTTGAAATTATTGATCGGGAATCGCGGCGGTTGGAGGAAGTGGATGGTATTGGCCCGGTGCGGCGCGAGATGATCAAGGAGTCGTGGATTGAGCGCAAGGCGATCCGAGACATCATGGTATTCCTGCAATCCCATGGTGTGGGGACGGCGCATGCCATGCGGATTTACAAGCAGTACGGGAATCAGGCGGTTTCGGCGGTGCGCAACAATCCCTACCGATTATGCAATGAGGTGTGGGGCATTGGATTCAAGACGGCGGATCGCATTGCGATGAGTCTGGGGGTGCCGCCCCAGTCGGAGTTACGGGCGCGGGCAGGATTGATGTATCTGCTGGAGACGTTATCCGAGGAAGGGCACTGCTATTGTCCGCGGGAGGACTTGTTGGCGACGGCCGAACAGATGCTGGAGATTCCCTCCGAAGTTCTCAAGGAGGCGATCCTGCACGGTGTGCAGGAGGGACTCCTGGTGGATGAACGGGGCAACGTGTTCCTGATGCCGTTGTATGAGGCAGAGCGAGGGGTGGCGGCGGCGATGGAGCGACTGATGAAGGGGGCGGTGTCCGGGCCGTCCATTCAGGTGGGCAAGGCGGTGGAGTGGGCGCAGGGGCGCATGGCGATCCAGTTTGCCGCCGCCCAGCGCGCGGCGCTGGAGATGGCGTTGGAGAACAAGGTGTCGATCATCACCGGCGGTCCCGGCGTCGGTAAGACCACCATTGTCAGGGCACTGGTGGATATCTTCCGGGCCCGGAAGCAGAAGGTATGTCTGGCCGCTCCGACAGGGCGGGCCGCCAAGCGGATGGAGGAGGCCACGCGGTTGCCGGCCAAGACGATTCACCGGCTTTTGAAATACAATCCGCAGACTCATCACTTTGAGCATGGGCCGGGGAACACGATAGAGGGCGACGTGTTCATTCTGGATGAAGTCTCGATGGTGGATATCCGGTTGATGCACGCCCTGCTGGGGGCATTGCCTGGAACGGCGGTGCTCGTGTTGGTGGGGGATGCCGACCAGTTGCCCAGTGTAGGGCCCGGGAATGTACTCCGGGACATGATTGAAAGCCATGCGATGCCGGTGACACATCTGGATACGATTTTCCGTCAGGAGGCGCAAAGTTGGATTGTGCGTAATGCACATCTGGTCAACCAGGGGATGCCCTTCGAGTTGCCGGAGGATGGTCGGCAGGACTGCGATTTCTTCTTTATCGAAGCGGTGACGCCGGAGGAGGTCATCTCGAAGATGGTGGATTTGGTGACGCGCCGGATACCGAAGAAGTTTCATTTTGACCCGATGCGGGAAATCCAGGTGTTGACGCCAATGCGCCGGAATCAACTGGGATGCGAGAATCTCAACGTGATTCTGCAGGAGGCGCTCAATCCGGGCGGGCAGTCGGTCAAGCGGTTTGGGCGGCAATACAGGGAGGGAGACCGTGTGCTGCAGATCCGGAACAATTATGACAAGGATGTATTCAACGGCGATATTGGTATTGTGGAGCGCATTGAGATAGAAGACCAGCGGGTGACAGTCAATTATGAGGGGCGGTTGGTGGAATACGAACTGGACGAGTTGGACGAGTTGGATCTGGCCTATGCCTGTTCGGTTCACAAATCGCAGGGGAGTGAGTATCCCGCCGTGGTGCTGCTGATGACCACCCAGCATTACAAGTTGTTGCAGCGAAACCTGTTGTACACAGCCATGACCCGCGGGCGCAAACTGGTATGTCTGGTGGGGTCGCACAAGGCGGTGGGGATTGCAACGCGCAACGATCATGTGGCGGGGAGGCGGACGGCGCTCAAGGATCGGCTGAAGGGGATGTTGTAATTTTAAAAAAAGAGGGTATTGACTTTTATGGGGTTGATCCCTAGCATAACCCCCCTTTTGAGACCCTGTCCGGAACAACCGGACGGGCGATGGCGAGGATGAATAACTATGGAAGCGTATGCAGTTGTTGAAACCGGGGGCAAACAGTACCGCGTCAAGGCTGGCGACACCTTCAAAGTTGAACTTTTAGAGGGCGAGGCGGGCGGCACGGTGGAACTCGCCGTGTTGGCGGTGTCCGATGGAACGACGTTGACGGTTGGCAAGCCGGTTGTCAAGGGTGCCAAGGTCAGTGCGAGCATCGTGGAACACATGAAGGCCCCGAAAGTCGTGGCGTTCAAGAAGAAACGGCGCAAGGGATACAAGCGGAAAGTCGGGCATCGTCAGCCGTTGACCGTGTTGCGCGTGGAGAAGATTGCTTAAGAGGAGTGAGGATTTATGGCGCACAGGAAGACAGGTAGCGGAGTCAACGGTCGCAACAGCCCTGGACAGCGGCTGGGTGTGAAGGTGTATGACGGTGAAACGGTTACCAGCGGCAGCATCATTGTCCGTCAGCGGGGCACCAAGGTCCATGCGGGCCGGAATGTGAAGCAGGGGCGCGATGACAGTCTGTTTGCGCTGGTTGCCGGCAAGGTGAAGTTCGAGAAGGAAGGCCGTCGCGTTACCATTGTGGCGCAAGAAGCCACGGCTTGATTTTCCGGATGGTGGAAGGTTTGAGAGTGGTTGCGAGTGTTCCCTGGCGCCGCAAGTGGTCGGGGGGTGTTCGCAACCACTCTTTTTTTGTGGGTTAACATTGCCATGAAAGTCAGGAAATTCGTTGATTCCGTGGTGATCCATGTGGCTGGAGGCAATGGAGGCAACGGGTGTGTCAGTTTCCGGCGCGAAAAGTATGTTCCCAAGGGTGGGCCGAACGGCGGGGATGGTGGGCGTGGCGGGCATGTGGTGTTTCGGGCGGATCGGAATACGGACAGTTTGATTTCGCTTTTCTTCAATCCGCAGCAGCATGCCCCGAATGGCGGGCATGGTAAAGGGTCGCAGATGCATGGTCGAAACGGTGCGGACTTGGTTGTCCCGGTGCCGTGCGGCACGGAGATTCTGGATGTGGACTCCGGGCGAGTGCTGGCCGATTTGACGGATCCGGGTCAGGAGGTCATGGTTGCCAAGGGCGGCAAGGGTGGACTGGGTAATCCCCACTGGCAGACGGCGACCCATCAGACGCCGTTTGAGCACACGGACGGCGAGGAAGGCGAGCAATTCAGTGTGCGGCTTGAACTCAAGTTGCTGGCAGATGTCGGGTTGGTCGGGTTTCCGAATGCCGGAAAATCCTCGCTGTTGAGTTCGATCAGCAATGCCCATCCAAAGATCGCGCCTTATGCGTTCACAACGATCAATCCCATTATCGGGACGGTCAAGGTCGGGCAGGATTTTGAAGAACGCAGTTATACGGTGGCGGATATCCCGGGTTTGGTCAAGGATGCGCACAAAGGGGTGGGGCTTGGGGATTATTTCCTGAAGCACATCGAGCGGGCGGCGTGTCTGGCGTTTGTGATCGACATGGCGGGCAGCGAGGGGCGTGACCCAGTGGACGATTACGAGGTGATCCGCCGCGAACTGAAATTCTACCGGGCCGATTTGCTGACCCGGCCGTTCATCGTGGTGGCCAACAAGATGGATCTTCCCGAAGCGGAGGAGTATCTCAAGGTGTTTGAGAAGAAGGCGCGTGTCAAAGCCCTGCGGTTTTCCACGGTAACCGGCGAAGGAGTGGAGTTGCTCAAGAAGCGCCTGCTGCAGATGGTCCGGCACGAGAATTGAGTCTCCTGCAATAAAACGACGGTCTCGTGCGTTTTGTAGGCAGCGGTTGGAGAAGCGTCTGGAGGGGGATGAGTCGTAAGCCTACCATCATCGCCATGTCGACCTCAGTGACCTGCTGCTTGCTGTGGTTCTACGGGAGCGGGGTGATGGTTTTCGGGGCGCTCCCCCTGTCGTGTGCTGAAGATGCCTATGTGACGAAGGCTTCCGGCCGGATCGACGAGATGGTCCTATCGACCTTGGCAAAGAAGGGTATTCCTTCGTCGGAACGGTGTACCGATGAAGTCTTCATACGGCGTATCTTCCTCGATGTCATTGGAACCTTGCCCACGGTGCCGGAAGTCCGCCAGTTCCTGGCGGACGAACGTCCGGCGAAACGGGCCTGTCTGATTGATGCCTTGCTTGAGCGAGACGAATTTGCGGCGTATTGGGGGCTCAAGTGGGGAGACTTGCTTCGCATCAAGGCGGAGTTCCCCAGTAATCTCTGGCCCAATGCGGTCCAGGCGTATGATCGGTGGGTTCGGGAAAGTCTGCGGCAGAATAAACCTTACGATCAGTTTGTGCGGGAGTTACTTACGGCGTCCGGCAGCAATTTCCGCGCGCCGCCCTCCAATTTCTATCGGGCATTTCAGGGGCGGGCGCCCCGGCAGATTGCCGGCAATGTAGCGCTCCTGTTTATGGGATTACGGCTGGAGAATTCGGGGTTATCGGAAGACCAGATTCTCGGCTTCTCGGCGTTCTTTGCCAACGTCGGCTACAAAGGCACCGATGAATGGAAAGAAGAGATTGTGTTCTTCAATCCCGACGGGCGGTTGACCAATTCGGCTGCTGGCGGAGCCTCGGTGGTGCCCCGTACGCCGGACGGGCGGGTATTTGCGCTGGCAGCCGATCAGGATCCCCGGGTGGCGTTTGCCGAATGGCTGACGGTGCCGCAGAATCCGTGGTTTGCGCGAAGCATCGTCAACCGTCTCTGGTATTGGCTGATGGGGCGGGGGTTGGTGCACGAACCGGATGACATGCGCGCCTCCAATCCCGCCTGGAGTCCCGAACTTCTGGCCTATTTGGAAAAGGAACTGGGTGGCCATGGGTTTGACCTCAAGCACATGTACCGCCTGATTTTGAACTCGGAAACCTACCAGCGTTCATCGGCACCCAAGGACGGGAACAGGGGGGATCAGGATGGGTTCTCGCATTACCGCATCCGTCGTCTTGATGCGGAGCCGCTGTTGGATGCCATCAACCAGATCACGGGTGCCAGTGAGAAGTATAGTAGCAGTATTCCGGAGCCGTTCACGTTTCTCCCGGATGACCAGCGTGCCATTGAACTGGTGGATGGAAGTATTGAGTCGCCGTTTCTGGAACTCTTCGGCCGGCCTTCCCGCAATACGTCGTACGAATCGGAGCGTTCCCAGGCGCCGTCGGTGTATCAGGCCCAGCATTTATTGAACTCAAGCCATATTCAGAGGAAGATCGCGCAGAGTGTGGTATTGAAGCGGTTGGTGGCACAGAAGAAACCGGACAAACTGATTGAGGCGCTTTATCTCATGATCCTGTCACGATTTCCGACGGAGCGGGAGGTGCGGGTGGCGGATGAGTATTTGAGATCTACGAAACGCCAGTTGGCGGACTCGGTGGGCGATCTGGCATGGGCGTTAATCAACACGGTGGAATTCTCGTTGAAACACTAGGGGTCGACATGAGCAGCACGGATGGACATGCAGGCAATGTGATATCCCGGCGTGCCTTGCTGGAATTGGGGGCGTTAGGGATGGCAGGGTTCTTCCTGGGGGGTGGGTTTGTTTCCCGGGTACGGGGGGGCGAGCCGGCGCTAGTTTCAGGCAAAAGGAAGGCAAAATCGGTCATCCAGATCTGGCTCTGGGGAGGGGCGTCCCATTTGGACACCTTCGATCCGAAACCTGGCATAGGGAACGACTATTGCGGTCCGCTCAACAGGCCGGTTGCGACCAATGTCGATGGTGTTCAGATCTGCCAGTTGCTTCCGTTATTGGCGAAGATGGCCGACAAGTACGCCCTTCTGCGCGGAATGACGCATGGCAATAACGGGCACGAGACGGCGGCATACATGGTGCAGGCCGGGAGGAACTCCGATGGTGGTCCAGTGTGCCCGGGGTTAGGTTCCATTGTCTCCTACTACAAGGGATACAACGGCGGGTATAAAGGGGTGTTACCGCCCTACATCACGGTGACCACCCCGCAGGGGCGTTTTTCCGAATCCGGGTTTCTCGGGTCGAAGTACAAGCCATTCTCAACCGGGGGTGATCCGGCAAAGGAGCCTTTTGCCGTGGAAGGCATTGTCTCCGAAACCCTCGGTGTTGATCGTCAGCATGACAGGTGTGAACTGTTGGGCGAACTTGATAGTTTGGCCATGGGCGCGGGCGGGGACCCAACGGTGCAGGCCATCAAGGCCAGTCGTGAGCAGGCCTATGAGATGATTCTTGGTCCGGCGAGCAAGGCATTCGCGCTGGTGGATGAGAATCCGCAGACACGCGACCGTTATGGGCGGACGAAATTCGGGCAGTCCTGCCTGTTGGCGCGACGGTTGGTTGAGCAGGGCGTTCCCTATGTAACGATCAATCATCAGGGATGGGATACGCATAAAAAGCATTTCCAGGCCATGAACCAGAAACTTCCGGAGTTGGATCGCGGATTATCCTCCCTGCTGCAGGAGTTGCATGAGCGTGGCCTGTTGGATAGTACGCTGGTGTGGGTGAGCGGTGAATTTGGACGCACACCGAAGGTTCAATGGGAGGCGCCTTGGGATGGGGGGCGCGGTCATTACTCCAAAGCCTTTTCCGCCTTGGTGGCGGGCGGTGGATTCCGCGGTGGCGCAGTGGTTGGAAAGACTGATGAGCACGGGGAGGTCGTGGTTGAACGTCCCATTTACCCGTGGGATCTTCTTGGCAGCATGATGGAACTCCTGGGGATCGACCCTGCGGCGAAACTGGTGACGCCCCAGGGTGTTGAGGTCACGGTGTCGCCATTGGCCAGTCATGAGATTCCGGGAAAGAAGACGGGCGGTTTACTCAAGGAGATCATGTGAAGCCGACGCCCCTGATCCTGTGTTGCGCTATTATGGTGATGGCCGGCGGGTTTTCCCGGGTTGTGGCCCGGCCGGCGAATGCGGCGCATATCGGGTATGTGTATCCGGCCGGCGCACGTCAGGGTGACGTTGTGAGCGTCAAGATTGGCGGTGAGAATGTCTATGGTGCCACCACGGCCCTTGTTTCCGGAGTGGGTGTGGTTGCGGAGGTTTTGGATTCACGCGATCCCAACGGCGGGCAGCGTGAGGTGAAGAAGAAAAACAAAAAGAAGAAAGCGGCGGTCATCGATGAAATCATCACCCTAAAGGTCACGCTGGCTCCTGACGCGGAACACGGGAATCGCGATATCTGCCTGGTGATGACGAACATGATTTCCAATAAGTTGATTTTCCAGGTGGGACAGTTGATGGAAGCCGCCGAAGTCGAGCCCAATAACCAGAGAAAGACGGCAATGGCGATCACTTCGCTGCCTGTGGTGGTCAATGGTCAGATCATGCCCGGCGATGTGGATTGGTTCCAATTCAAGGCGGGGAAAGGGCAGTGTTTGGTGGTGGATGTGGTGGCGCGGAGCCTATCGCCGTACATTGCGGACGGCGTGCCGGGGTGGTTTCAGGCGATGGTGACCCTTCGTGATGCCAGGAATCGCGAAATGGTGGTGGCTGACAGTTTTCGATTCAGTCAGGATCCTGTGCTGATATGCACTATTCCGGAGGACGGCGAGTATGCGCTGTCGATTCGGGACACGATCTACCGTGGGCGTGAGGATTTTGGTTACCGGCTACGCATAGGCGAACTGCCGTATATCACGGGCGTATTTCCCCTTGGAGGCCCTGTGGAGACGAACCCGGTGCCGGTACGCCTGTTGGGGGTGAACCTGCCATGCGATGCCATGGCTGTTGACATGGGCGAGGGGGCGATACCCTTCCGTTACCTTGCGGTGACGAACAAGGGACTGCTCTCCAACCGGGTCCGGTTCGCGGGGAGCGACCTTCCCGAGAGGGTGGAGACCGGGCCGGCGCCCGACGCCAAGCATGCCCGAGCGGTAGTTGTCCCGGTTGTGGTGAATGGTTGTATCCGGTTGACGGGCGAGAAGCACTTCTACCGCTTTCAGGGAAAGAAGGGGCAGACCGTGAGTCTGGAGGTTCAGGCGCGGCGGATGGGGTCCTCCCTTGATTCCTTGCTCGTATTGCTGAATGGCGAGGGCAGGAAGATTGCCGCCAATGATGATCTGAAGGATCCGCGGGAAGGATTCATGACCCACCATGCCGATTCAGGGATGACGTGCGTGCTTCCCGGGAGTGGTGATTACACCGTGATGATTCAGGATGTGCAGGGCCGGGGCGGGGATGACTATGCCTACCGGTTGCGCATTGGTATTCCGGTGCCGGACTTTGATTTGCGAGTGACGCCAGCGGCCGTGCGAATCCCGCAAGGCGGTTCGGCGCCGTTGACGATGCATGTCATCCGCCGGGATGGTTTTGCCGGTGAGATCCAGTTAAGCCTTGATGCCGCCCTGAAGGGGATTACGCTTGATGGAGCACGCATCCCTCCCGGCGTGGATAGTATTCCGGTGACCTTGTCGGCGTCGCCGCCGATTTCGGGGACCTTCACTCCCAGGGTTTCGGGGATGGCGGTGGTGGACGGAAGAACCATGGTTCGGGAGGTTGTTCCGGCTGAGAATCTCATGCAGGCCTTTCTCTATCGGCACCTGTTGCCGTTTCAGGAAGAGACGGTGGTGGTGACGGTGCCTCCCGTTCCGTTTTATGTGGTTCCGCGACTGCCTGCGGAGGGTGTTCTGAATCTGGCGCGGGGCAAGGAAACAGGGGTTGCCGTCAGGGCGATCCGGAGTGAGGGATATCCCGGGGGCATCCGGCTGCAACTGGTTGATCCGCCGAAGGGGATGAGTTTTCGCAAGGCCTGGATTACCGCCAACACGGCATCTGCAATGGTCAACCTGCGGGTGGACAGCGGCGTGGCGACGAATCTGCAGGGGAATCTCATCATCACAGCGACCATGCAGGTCGAACGCGATGCTACACCGGAGGAGAAGGCCCGCATGGCGGTGAAAGCCGCCCAGGAAAGGGAAGCCAAGGCGGCGGCGGTTGGAACCAATGCCCTGGTGGAGGGAACGGTTTCCACGAATCTTCCGCCCGTGGTGGATGTCAGTGATGACAAACCGGTGAGGGTGACCCGCCCCGTGGAGGTTACATTGGCGGCGGTGCCCTTTCGAATTGTTGAGTAATCAACGCCGGTTGTCCGGTAAAGAAACGGCCCCGTTGGAATCCTTGGTGCCCCATAGGAATTGAGGGGCGGGCGGTTCATCGGCTCTTCTATTGGATATATGGCTAAGGCATTTTGAAAAAATGGAAAAAATAATATACAAAGGTGTTGACACTCATCGGGCTTCTGGTATTTTTCACGGTCTGTTTATTGGCGATTGAGTCAGTCAGGTTGGTGTTAATAGTTTAGACGAAAGGCTGTTCTGTCTGTTTTTCCTTCAGAAAGGCAAAGGCAGACGGGAAGCTTTTTGTTGTTTGTTTTCGAGTGGAATGAAT
>CAZHRU010000045.1:0-21922 GCA_964535015.1 uncultured Verrucomicrobiota bacterium
ACGCCACGGCGTCCTCGGGGAGACAGGGTCGAGTATGCCAAAACTCAGAGATGCGCCCGAATCGGGTGTATCTGCGAGTTTTGGCGAGTCCAGCGGGCATGTGTCGAGGGTGCAGAAAGGTGGGGTGATGGGTAGGTGATCCGCCGCGGGCGTTCAACGTTTGCCTCCACCGGGACGAGCCCGGTGGGCGGCGGATGTCGTGTTGCTGCGGATGTTCAACGTTTGCCTCCACCGGGACGAGCCCGGTGGGCGGCGGATGTCGTGTTGCTGGGGATGTTCAACGTTTGCCTCCACCGGGACGAGCCCGGTGGGCGGCGGATGCGAAGGTGCTTTTGTGCTTTCTTGTTAGTTGGCAAGGGGTTATGGTTGAGTCTCCCCGCGGGTCTGCGGGGTGGTATATAAGGTGGCGATTTGTTTTCTGAAGATCGCCGGGTTGGCAAACGTTGTATCCATAGAAACGCTTCAATTACTAGAGGACCGGGCACGTGCAAGAACTTCGGAAAAGCTCGATAAGGCCGGATGCTCTTGAATCGGCGGAGCAGGAAATGGAACAGATCATTACCACTCATGAAAGTTGCCTTTTGCGGTACGCCATCGGGATCGTTGGCGATGCCCATACGGCCCAGGATGTGGTCCAGAATGTCTTCATCAAGTTGTTCAAGCAATGGCAACCGGGGGTGAAGCCGTCGGCCTCCATTCGATCCTGGCTCTACCGAGTGACGCATAATGAGGCGGTGGATCACTTGCGGCGTGAAAAGCGGTTGATGTTCCTGCATGCGCGATCGGCGGAGGGCGCTGACAGCGATCCGCCCGGGGCACCGGATGGCCGTCTGGAGATGGTGATGGCGGCGGTGGAACGGTTGTCGGAGGCGGAACGGCAGGTGGTGTTGTTGCGGTTGCAGGAGGGGTTATCGTATCAGGAGATCAGCCGGATCACAGGACGGAGCGAGGGGAATGTCGGGTGCCTGCTTCATCATGCGGTGAGGAAACTCGGGCAGTGGGTGAAGCGTCCGGACGTTGTTCAGAATGGGGGGGATCGGCCATGAAATGTGCTGATGTGGAACTGTTGCTGGTGGACGACGTGCGCGGGGAACTGGATGCCGCCAGGGCGGCGGACGTGAAGGCGCATGTGGAGCAGTGCGCGGCCTGCCGGGGTCTGCGCGAGGAGTTTGCCGGGACGCTGGGGGTGCTGGCGGAAGGGTTTGGTGAAGGGCGGCGGCGGACGGTGCGGTTGGATGATTTGCATCGCGGGCGAATCATGTTGTCGCGGAAACGGCAGGTCGGGGTGGGGCGATGGTTGCTGAGGGCGGCGGCGCTGGTGGTCGTGCTGGGCGGATTGGCGGGGATGTTGATGCCAGCGATGAGTTCAGCCAAGAAGATGGCACGGGTTTCGGCGCGGGGTCAGGCGATGATGTTGTCCTGTTCTGAAGTAGCGACTCCGCAGGCAAGTGCTCCAGCGGATGTGACGGTTGACCGGTACGAGGCGAATGGGAGACTCGACATCAGCAAACCCGAGGAGGCGTTGAGCGGCAAGAACTTCTCGGGGACTGCGTCCAGTGATGGAGCCCGAGGGCCTTCGGGTGTCGCTAGACTGTCGCCCCTCCCAAGTCCAAGCGCAGACGATTCGGCAGGGACGCCAGGCCCTGTCGAAGTGAAGGAAATTTCTCGAAGGGCGAAGGCATCGGCTGCGCCGGGAGTTGTTCGACGGGATGCCAGAGACGCCGGTACTCGGGTGGACTCGCCCTTTGATTCCGGGCATGACGACGGCGAGGCGAAAGCGGACGAACTCGTGGTGCGGACAACCGGTGGGCGGAAGAGTTCCATACGCGTATACGGAGGGGATGCTGCTGAGGTTGGTGGCCTAGGGATGGGAAGTGGGTCTGCCGGTGGATTGAAAGATAAGATGGTTGCGGAGACGCCGATGTTAACTGAGGCGGCACCGGGAGAACATGCCCAACTCAATTGGGCATTGGATTCAAAGGTGGAACCGTCGAAGGCCACATCCTTCAAGTCACCGGTGGTCATGAAAGGGGTGTATGCCTCGCGGGAGGGCGGACGTCACGAGGCGAAACCTAAGATACAGACGCCCAAGGAGCAGGAGGACTTCAAGCGAGAGCGGGAAGGAGGGGGTGGTGAGGTTGATCGATTAGTTGCCAAGAGGCTTGCATCGGTTCCTGAGGGTGCGAAAACGATTGTGTTAGGTGTTGTTCCCGCTCCGGAACCGGTTTTCGCAGACGCAGATGTTGTGGTTGAGATCAAGGAGGAACCTGTCGAGTACAACACGATCATGGATGCGGTGGCCAACAAGTTCTCGACCTTTGCGATTGATGTGGATACGGCCTCGTTCACGATGGCGCGGCGGGCGTTGTTGAGCGGGAGGTTGCCGTCCGCCTCCTCGGTGCGGGTGGAGGAATTCATCAATGCGTTCGACCAGGACTATCGTCCGCCGGAGAAGCGGACATTTGCGGTGTACACGGACCGGGCCCGGTCGCCGTTCCGGCCGGGGTTGGAATTGCTGAGGATCGGGGTACGCGGCAAGGTGCTGGGGCGGGACCAGCAGAAGCCGTCGGTTCTGACGCTGGTGGTGGATACATCCGGTTCGATGAACACGCCGGATCGGATCGGGTTGATGAAGCGGGGGATCCGGATGCTGGTGGATGGGCTTGGGCCGAACGATCGTCTGGCGATTGTGGCGTTTGGGGCGAAGGCGTCGCTGGTGCTCGACATGACGATGGCGACGGAAAAGAAGGCGATTCTGGCGGCGGTGGAGGGGATGGAGACGCAGGGGGCCACGCATCTGGAGGGCGGGCTGAGGTTGGGCTATGAGATGGCGGCGCGGCATTTCGGGAGTGGGTGTCTGAACCGGGTGATTTTGATGTCGGACGGGGTGGCCAATCTGGGGGCGGCGACGGCGGGTGAGATTCTGAAGCAGGTGGAGAATTCCCGGAAGCAGGGCATTTACTGTTCGGTCTACGGGTTTGGGCAGGGGACGTACAATGACGCGATGTTGGAGTCGTTGGCGGACAAGGGGGATGGCGTGTACCGGTTCATTGATTCGGCGGGGGAAGTGAAGCGGGCGTTTGTGGATGATCTCTCGGCCTCGTTCCAGGTGATTGCGCGGGATGTGAAAATCCAGGTGGAATTTGATTCCAAGCGGGTGAAGGCGTACCGGCAACTCGGATACGAGAACCGGCGGCTTACCCGGGAGCAATTCCGTGATGACACAGTGGATGCCGGGGAGGTTGGATCGGGGCAAAGTGCGACGGCGCTCTATGAGGTGGAACTTGCCGGGGGGGGTGGGGATGCGTTGGGAACGGTCAGGGTCCGGTGGATGGATGTGGCGACCGGGCAGGTGCAGGAGTTGGCCGAAGGGATCCGGGCTGGAGACTGTTATCCGGACTTCGGGGCGGCGCCGTCGCGGTTCCGGTTGACGGCGGGGGCGGCGGAACTGGCGGGGGTCCTGCGGGGTGACCCGATTTCCAAGGCGACGGGACTGGGTGATATTGCAGCGGTGCTGAGGTCGGTGGGGATGGAATTGTCACTGGACCGGCAGGTAGAGGACTTGGTGAAGATGGTGACGGCGGCAATGCGGTTGCTGAAGTAGACAAAGAGGAAGGGAATCGGCATGAAGAAGATACTGCTTGGGTTCGTGGCAATTCTGATGGTGGCGGTGAACGGGCTGGCAGAGTCGAAGCCGGCAATCACGGTCAAGTCGCTTGGCCTTTCGGGAGACGTCAAGGGCGAGAATGTTTCCTTTACGCTGGTGGCACGCGTGGTTGTCGAGGAAGCGGGGGCGGTTCTTGAGTTGGCCGAGGGCAAGGTGGTGTTTGCCGATGGCGGTTTGCCGCGTGGGGTGTCGTTGGTTCGGGATGGACACACGTATTCCGCAAAATTCGCAACACGGGGTGAGCAGGAGGTCACGTTTTCCTTTGCGGTGACCGCCGAGCGGCAGGGGGAATGGCGCAAGGCGTACTTTACGGCGCCGGGGAGCGTCATCCGTCGTCTGAAGATGGTATCCGACCGTGCCGATCTTGAGATGCATTTTGGGAATGCCGTGCAGGTGACGAAGCAACCGGTGGCGGGAGGCGGGGTTGAAGTTGATGTTTTTCTGGCGCCGGGTTCACCGGTAGATGTGCGGTGGAAACCGCAGGTCCAGAAGTTGGAAGGCGAACTGGCGGTGGCCTGCGACGGGCGGACGGTGGCGGTGGCGGGGGTGGGTGCGTTGAAGATGAACACAGTGTTCAGTTACCGGATCATCCAGGGGGTGATGGATTCGGCCACGCTGGCGTTGCCGGAGCAACTGAACGTGACACAGGTGACGGGAGAGGATATCCGGGAATGGCGGACGGAGACCACGGCGACGGGGGAGCGGTTGCTGAAGGTGAGTCTCAGCCGGCCGAAGGAGAAGGTTTACACGTTGCGCATCGAGGGTGAACGGGTGCTGGCGGCGTTTCCCTGCGGGTTCGATATGCCGGTGATCGTGCCGCGCGACGTCATCCGGGCGAGCGGGTTCCTGATGATGGGGACGGACAGCGCCATCAAGTTGCTGGTCGACAAATCGGCGGGGTTGAACCAGATCGACGCGGCGTCCTTCCCGAAGATTTCCGAGTTTTCGGTGGCGGTGCCGACGCGGTCGGTGCTGGCGTATCAATACGCGCATCTGCCGTTCCAGATGCGAATGGCGGCTGAGGATGTGGTAACGGTGCTTACGTCCGACGACCGGGTGATGGTTGCCTATGAGGATAACGGGGTGACGGTGGAGACGGCCCTTGATGTGGATGTGCGCGAGGCGCCGACGCGGGACCTGGTTCTGGAGACAACGACGGGATGGTCGGTGGCGCAGGTGCAGGGGGTGGCGGTGGCGGATTACGATGTGCGCGACACCGCGACGAACCGGCAGATACTTGTGACGCTCAAGGAGGCGGCATTGGGGCATACGTTGCTGACGGTGCGGATGGAGCGGACCTGGAACGACGGGTGTGCGGCATTCACGGTGCCGCGGTTGAAGGTGCGGGGTGCGAGGTCGGAGCGCGGGTATGTGGTGTTGCGGGCTGAAAAGGGAGTCCGGCTGCGCGAGAACAAGACCGAGGGGTTGACGGATGTTCACACGGCGTCGGTGCCGTTCCGGACGCCGGATGCGCAACGGGCCTACCGGTTCAAGGATCCGGGTTGGGATTTGCAGGTCCTGGTCGAGCAGGCGGATGCGGCGATCCATGCGGAGATGTTCCACCTGGTGTCGGTGGGCGAGGGGGCGCTTTATGGCAGTGTGACGCTGACGTGCCGGATTGAGGGGGCCCCGGTGCGGCGTTTTGTGATCAAGGTGCCGACCGCCTACCAGAACGTGGATTTCACGGGGCGGGATATCCGGGGGTGGGAACGGGAGGGTGATCTGGTGACGGTGTCGTTGCAGGAGAAGGTGCTGGGCGACTATACATTGCTGATGACCTATGACCAGCCGTTTGCCTATGAGGGGGCGGAGTTGACGGCGGGCGGGGTGGAGGCGGTGAATGCCGCCAGTGAAGTCGGTTATGTGGCCATTGCGGGACCGGCCAGTCTATCGTTCCAGCCGGAGTCGCAGCGGGATCCCGTTGTCATTCCGATTGCGGCGGAGGAGTTGCCGCGGGAGTATGCGTTGCTGGTCAACGATCCGGTGCTCAAGGCGTACAAGAGTGTGGGGGCGCCGCATGTGGTCAAGATGGCGGTGCGGCGTATCGGGACGCAGGCGTTGCTGGATCATGTGGCGGACCACATTGTATTCCAGACCCGGATCAGCCGGGATGGCGAGGCGGTGACCGAGGCCACGTACTATGTGAAGAATACGGCGCAGCAATTCCTGGGGGTGACGTTGCCCGGGAAGGCGGCGTTGTGGTCGGCCAAGGTGGATGGAGAAGTTGTGCGGGTGTTGGATGACGGGAAGGGGATGTTGCTGGTTCCGATGAAGCGGTTGCTGGATGCCAATACGCCATTACGCGTGAATCTGACGTATGCCGAGGGGTATCCGAAGATGAAGTGGTTCTCGTCGCACACGTTCCGTTCGCCTGTCTCGCTGGCGCAGTCGGTATTTGCGCGTTGGGTGTTGACGGGGCCGGAGAAACTTTCGTTGTTGCCGTCGGGCGGGAACATGGCACCGCCCGCGATGGGGGGGGTTGGGTTGACGGCGGTGTGCCAGGCGTCGTGGCGCATGCTGGCGGCGATGTGGCATCGGGCAACGGGCACGGTGGTCGTCGGGGTTATATTTGTTTTGGTGACGATCGGGTGTGCGTACGGGATCGGGCGCAAAGGCATGGGGTCGGTGACGGGATGGGGGTTGGTCGTGCTGGCATTGGCCATTGGGGCGATCGCCTGCCTGGTGGCGTTGGGTGAATTCCATCGGGTGGTCAGGGCGGTTCATGACGTTACGCAGGGGGGCGGGGGCGTGTCGCGGCAGGTTGAGTTCACCAAGTCGGTGAGTTTGTCCGACCGCGAGTTGGCGGTTCAGGTGCGTGTGGTACCCGATTGGATGGGAGGAAGCGGCGGGATGGTGCGGTTACTGCTGGGGGGGATTGCCGGGGCATTGATCACGGTTGGCGCGTTGTTGCGGAAGCAGAGGCCGTTATGGGTGGCG
The DNA here is from genome assembly GCA_964535015.1 of uncultured Verrucomicrobiota bacterium. Classification (GTDB taxonomy): domain Bacteria; phylum Verrucomicrobiota; class Kiritimatiellia; order CAIKKV01; family CAITUY01; genus CAZDUS01. The sequence continues at coordinate 6,605 of CAZHRU010000045.1, forward strand.
TTGGGATTGACGGTGACGTTGTGGGGGTTGGCGGTCATTCCGGTGGTGGTCAATGTGGCGGCGGCGGGGTTATTGGTCGGGGTGCCACTGGTATACTGGCTGGCGTTGTTACGAGGTGTCTACCGCAAGGGTCTGGCGAGTCGTTCGCAGGTTGCGGAACGGGTTGGGCGCAAGGCCAGGGAGGAAGACGATCGTCTGCCGCCGCCTTTTTCGGCGGCGTCCGCAGGGTCGGGAAGTGAACAGGCGGGCGGGACGGAGGGAGGAATCCGGGTGGGGATGCTGATGATGCTGGCGGCGCTGACGGCGGTGCCGTGCCTGGCCTGGCCATGGGGGCGGACGGTGACGGAGGTGATGCCGGCGACGGCGAGTGAGATCCGGTCCGTGGAGATGCAGGTTGAGGCGCCGGATCCGTTGCGCGAACGCGAGGGGATAGCCAGGATAGACCTCACGGTGAAAGTCGAAGCGGACCGGCCGGTAAGTTTCCGGGTGTTTCCGCCGACCATTGTGTTAACGGCCTCATCGTTGGATTCGCGCTGGTCCAGTCTGGTGGCGGACACGAACGGGTATACGGTGTCGTTGCTGACGGCGGGGCGGCGTGACCTCAAGTTCTCGGGGATTGCGACGGTGAATGGAAGCAGCGGGGTCTGGCGGTTGCCGCTTGCGTTGCCGCCGCACTTGAAGAACGCGGTGAAAGTGACGGTTCCCGTCGGCGGATGGGTTGTGAGTGCGCGGGAGGCGGCGCGGTTTGAAGTGAGCGATCGTGACGGGCGGACCACGGCCACGATGATGCTGTATGACGGGCGTGATACTGAAATCCTGTGGCAACCGCGTGAACGCGCGACCAAGTTGGAGCGGGTGTTATTCTATTGCGATTTGCAGACGCACGCCGCCGTTTCGCCCGGCCTGGTCAGCATGACCCACGTGGCGCGTTACCAGATTGCGCAGGGTGAAATCCAGTCGTTACGCTACCGGATCCCGGAAGGGAGCAGTGTGACGGCGGTAGAGGCGCCGGGGCTGGTGACGTGGCGGTTTGACGGGGATACGCGAATGGTCGAGGCGTTGCTGGACAAACCCGTGAGCGGCGATCTGACGGTGACGCTGACCACGCAAATGGCGCGGGAAGGGTTGCCATACGACGTGGTGATCATGGTGCCCGGAGTGGAGGGATGCGCCCGGCAGCGCGGCAGTCTCGCGTTGTCGTCGGGGAATGGGGTCCAGTTGCGTGTTGACGAGGCGACGTTGAAGGGCGTCAGCCGGATGAATGTGAGCGACTTCTCGAAGGACAGCGCGCCGGTACTGCAGCGGCGGCCGCCCGGCGGGGTGCCTGAGATCAAGATGGCGTACCGGTACCATGATTTGCCGGTAGCGGTGCCGGTGAGGGCGGAGCAAGTGCTGCCGGAAGTACGTGTGTCGGAAGACGCTGGCCTTGATATTTCCGATGAGCGGCTGGTGTTGACGTCGCGGTTGGCGGTGACGATCAACCGTGCCGGCGTGTTCGATCTGCGGCTTGATCTGCCTGAACGTTTCGACATCGAGACGCTGACGGGTGATGATGTGAGCCACTGGGACGAAGTTAAGGAAGGCGGGCGCGGCGTAATCATCCACTTCAACAAGCAGGCCTTGGGAGTGCGGAACATCAATGTGGTTCTGGGGCGGATGGAGAAGGGGGTTGAAACGTTGATCAAAGTGCCGCGGATCGGGGTGCGTGACGCGGTCAAGCACGTGGGGACGTTGGCGGTGTCGGGCGAGCGGGGGGTGCGGTTCCTGACGCAAGAGCGGGACGGGGTAAGCGAAGTGCATCCGAAGGAACTGGGGATTGAGCAGGCGGGGTATCTGGCGTACCGGATGTTGAGGCCGGACTGGTCGGTGACGCTCAAGACCGAGACGCTGGCGCCGGTGGTGCGCGCGGATGTGCTCCAGCGGGTGGAGATTTCCGAAGGGATGATCCACGGGCGGTGTTTTGTGCAGTACAAGATTGATCAGGCGGGAGTGAAGGTGTTCCGGTTCAAGAGTCCGGCCAAGGGGGTCTCGTTGACGGTGGCGGGGCGGAACATTGCCAAGGTGAGCGAGGTGGACAAGGCGCAGGGGTTATGGGAGGTGGAGTTACAGGGGAAAGTGGAAAACCGGTATCTGCTGGACGTGAGTTATCAGCAGCCGGTGGATCCGAAGGCGGCCAAGATGATGGTGGTTCCGGTGCAGACGGTAGGGGCTGACTCGCAGAAGGGATACATGGTGGTGTTTGCGGCGGGGCGGTTGCAGGTGAAGCCGACGGAGGTGCCCAACGGGTTGTATCCGGACGATGCGCGGAGTGTGCCGGCGGTGTTCGGGGCGGGCGACCTTTCGGATGCGATCCTGTGTTACCGGACAACGCGGGAGGATTACGTGCTGAACCTGTCGGTGGTGCGGCACGACTCCGCCGATATGCTGCCGGCGCAGGTGAATTCGGTGCGGTTGACCACGGTCGAATCGGAAGACGGGCAGCGGGTGACGCGGGTTGAACTCCAGATGAAGACCGGGAGTCTGAGGGCGTTGGAGGCGCGGTTGCCGGAAGGGTCGGTGGTGTGGTCGGTGTTTGTCAACGGCGCCGCGGTGATGCCGCTCAAGACTGACGGGAAGTTGCTGGTTCCCCTGGAATCGGCGAGGATGTCCAGTGAGGCGGGAGTGGAGTTGACGTATGCGACGCGGGCGGGCAAGGATCAGTGGTTTGGCCGGCAACGCCTGGCGGGTCCGCAGTTCAATGTGCCGCTGACGGATGTGAGGTGGGATGTGTATCTGCCGTCGGGTTACCGGTACCACGGGTTTGGGGGGACGTTGTTGCACAAGCCGGAGTGGCATCAGGATGGGGTGGTGGCCTACAACTACGAGCAGGAGACCCGCAATGCGCTCTTCAAGTACAATGCGCGGGCGGAGGAAGTGCTCAAGAAGGGGGAGAGTCTCTGGAAGGAAGGCAAGCAGGCGCAGGCCAAGCAGGCGTTGAAGGAGGCCGTGGTGTTCTCGCAAGGGCAGCAGGGGCTCAATGAGGATGCCCGGATCCAGTACCGGAACCTGATGCGCCAGCAGGCGGTGGTTGGGTTTGCCAGCAGGCGTTCGGCGCTCAAGAAAGCGCGCAACGTGCAGGAGGATGACGTCAATAATGCGGCGGCGCCGGTGAATGAGGAAGCCCAGCCCGCTGCCCAGCAGGTCCAGCAGGGGCAATGGACGGCGGACTATGGGCGGCAGGTGGAACGGCAGATGGATGCGAAAGACATTGGCAGTCTGAACCTGGTGGCGGACAAGTTGCTGGAGCAGCAGGCGGCGGCCCAAGTCCGGGCGAACCCGATCCGGATCACGATGCCGGTTCTCGGTCAGCATCTGGCGTTCTACCGGGAACTGCAGATTCATCCGGATAGCGAGATGGCCATTGACTTCAAGGCATCCAGTGGACGCTGGGGTCGGTTGTTGGTGTCGGTGGCGGCCGGGTTGGCGGTGCTGGGGTTGCTGATGGCGGCCATGCGGATGTGGGGGATGCGGGGGCGGGCGTGACGGGGTGTGAATGGTGAATGGTGAGTTGGGCTGGCCGAGACCGGGGGACTATTGGCCGAGGATCAGGCCGGCGAGGGAGAAGTAGATGGCGATGGTGAATACATCCGCCACGGCAAGGGTGACGGGACCGGAGGCCACCCGGAGATCGAGGCGCAGGCGGTGCAGGAGAACGGGAATGCTGACCCCGAGAAACGAGGCTGTCAACAGCGAGGTCAGAATACCGCCGGCAATCACGATGCCGGCCGCCGGGTTGTGTTTCCATGCCACGGCGATGCTTCCGACAATGGCACCGGAGGCGACACCCAGGAGGAACGTGCGGCTCAGTTCGCGTTTCAGCGTCTTCCAATACCAGGCGCCGCCGGGGTTTTCGTGATGAATTGAATGGGCGGTCAATGCCATGGTTTGCATGGATACGCTTTCCCCGAGGGCCAGTACCGGCGTCAGGAAGAAAGCGAGGATGAGACTCTTGGCCAGGGTGACATCAAACAGTCCGACCATGACGGCGCACACCGTTCCGCTGATGATGGTTGCGAGGAGCCAGGGGAATCGGAAGCGGAAGACGCTCCAAGCGGACTTGCTCCGGGCCTCGGCGACTTGGACGCCTAGGGTTTCAAAGATGCTGTGGAGTTGTTCCCGTTCCTCGATGTCGAACATTTCCTGGGCAAACAGGCCGACATCAACGACGCCCACGACGCGTTTCTGGCTGTCCACGACGGGGAAGGCCAGGAACTTGTGAAGGACAAAGAACTCGCAGGCATCGAGCAATGAAAAGGAATCCGGGATGGCGACCACGTTCTCCGTCATAATCGAGCGGACCGGTGAATCCAGTGGTGAAGTCAGCAGTTTTCTGGTTTGCAGCACGCCGATCAGGAGACCGGCCTCATCGACGACATAGAAATAGACGAGGGAACCATCCTTGGCGGCCGTACGGATGCTGTCGAGCGCCTCCTGGACGGTCTGGTTGGCGTGAAGCGCCATGAAATCCGTCCGGGCGTGCTGCATGACCGGATCATCGAGATTATCCATTGGTGTCATGGTTGCGGTCTCAAGGGCGAGAGGGTTGGTCAATCGCTGTCGGCTTCCTTCAGTACGCCTAATTGGTCGGTCAGGGCGGCGCCGATGGGGTCGATCTTTTTGCCTTCCAGGATTTTGGTGACGATGGCCTTGGTATCGCTGGCGAAGTCGCCGCGGAGTATCCATTTCAGGAATCCCGGGTCATTACGGGCGAGGGTGCTTAGTTTCTCGCCCTTTTTCTTGCCGAAGTTGATGGCGATTTCGCCGTCGATCCAGCGCAGTTTACCGTCGCGGTCGACCCAACTGGGGTCGCGCAAGTCGCAGTACTTGGCCAGTTCATCCATGGTGGCGGGCAAGTCGCTATAGCGTTCCAACTGGCCTTCGAGGACGCGGACAGTGGCGAGGGCGTCGGCCTCGGCCTGATGTCCGTCCAGGAAGAGTTCATTGCAGTAGAAGGCGAGGGCGGCCTTGAGGTCGCGCGGTTCCCGTTTGTGGTAGATCCGCTGGGCGTCAATGACGCGACGGCTGGAGACATCGAAGGCGACGCCGGCGCGGAGGAACTCCTCGATGAGCATGGGGATATCGAAGCGGATGACATTGTAGCCAGCGAGGTCGCACCCTTCGATGAGTTGGAGGATTTTGGCGGAGAGTTCTTTGAAGGGGGGGGCCCCAGCGACTTTTTCGTTGGTGATGCCGTGGATGGCGATGGCTTCGGCGGGGATGGGGATGCCAGGGTTGATGAGGAAGGTATGGATTTCCCGTTCGCCCTTCGGGGGGAGGAGTTTGATCAGGGAAAGTTCAATGATGCGGTCGGCGCGCGGGTTAGTGCCCGTCGCCTCGATATCAAAAACCACCAACGGTCGTTCCAGGTTCCATTTATACATGAATTTCTCCACAAGGGTGGGAACCATAGCGCACATGGGGCGGAAAAGCAACGTGGTGTAGAAAAGACTTGCCTGATGGCCGGGTGCGCTTATCATGGCCGACATGAATACTAAAAGAAGTTCCATGGTTGCGGGATTGGTGTGCGGGTTGGTGTTGGCGGCGGTGATGCAGGCGGGTGCCCAGAGTAGTATGCTGGGAGTCGGCGGGCGTTATCATCAGCAACATTCAGCCTTTATCGCCTTGCCTTATGCGGAAGGCGATCTGTCGTATGGTCTGCTGTACGAGGCACTTGAGAAGGGCACGAGTGTGTTGCAGATCGGGTGTTCGATGACCCCGGAGTTCAAGGAGAACGACACGCTTGACTATGCCGTCACGCCTGAACTCAATCTGTTGATGCAGGATCGCATCTTCCAGGGCGGGGTTGGCGTCATGTCTTCCTACCTGAGTAAGACGGTGGGGGAAAGCGACTGGATGGATCTCTACTGGCAACTCCTGTTGGGTGTACGGTTGGATCTCAGCAAGGCGATGTCGCTGCAGGTCAATGCCAGTTATGTGTTTGAGTCATGGGGTGATTTGGGCGATTTTGACGCGGGTGACATCGAAGGCGTGGCTTACATCAGTTTCGCGCTTTGAGCCGAGGCAGGGCGTTTTCGGGGAGATGGCCTGAGGGTCATCTCCCTTTTTATTGGCTGAAACGAGATTTGATTGGCGGCGGGGATTGTCCTATGATTCGCGGCCTAATGAAGTTTGCAACAGAACAACGGCAGGCGGGACGGGAGCGAGGATGAAGCGTCCGGGTCCCAGTGAAGCCGCGTTGCGCGAGTTGGCGCGGGTCTTGAGCCGGTTGGACAGCGCTTCGGAGGTGTACGAGGTGCTGTATGCGTTATTGACGGCGCGGGAGCGCGAGAAGATTGCGTTGAGGTGGCGATTGGTGGAACTCCTTGAACGGGGGGTGGCCCAGCGCACGATCGCGGTCGAACTGGGTGTCAGTTTGTGCAAGATCACGCGCGGGTCCCATGAATTGAAGTATGGTCCCAAGGGGTTCCGCAAGGCAATCCGGCGGGCGGTGAAGCAGCAAGGACAGGGGTAAGGGCATGACGTTTGACCCGGTGGCGCGAAAAGTTGACTTTCCGGCGATGGAGCGGGAGATTCTGGATTTCTGGAAGCAGGCGAGTGTGTTCGAGCGCTCGTTGCGGCAGCGGGAGGGGGCCCCGGAGTATGTGTTTTATGACGGGCCTCCGTTCGCCACAGGGTTGCCCCATTACGGGCACTTGCTGGCGGGCACCATCAAGGACATTGTCCCCCGATACCAGACCATGCGCGGGCATTATGTGAAACGGCGGTTTGGCTGGGACTGTCACGGACTGCCGGTGGAGTATGAAGTCGAGCAGGATTTGAAGATCAGCGGGAAGCGGGATATTGAGACGCTGGGAGTGGACGTATTCAACGAGCGGTGTCGCAGCATCGTATTACGTTACACGAAGGAATGGCGCGAGATTGTGACCCGCATGGGGCGATGGGTGGATTTCGACCATGATTACAAGACGATGGATCCCGCTTACATGGAGTCCATCTGGTGGGTGTTCCAGGAGTTGTGGACGAAGGGGCTGATTTACGAAGGGCACCGGATTGTGCCGTACTGTCCGCGCTGTACGACGCCGCTTTCGAATTTTGAAACCAATCAGGGGTATGCGGATGTCCAGGATCCGGCGATTACGATCCGGTTCAAGGTGGAGGGGGCGGCTGACACATATGTGCTGGCCTGGACAACCACGCCCTGGACGCTACCTTCCAACATGGCGCTGGCGGTGGGGAGTGAAATCGCCTATGCCAAGATCCGGGATGGCGGGGACACGTATTACCTGGCGAAGGACCGGCTGGCGGCCTACTACAAGAAGGGCGCGGCCTATGAAGTGATCGAGGAGGTGGCGGGGTCGAGGCTGGTGGGGATGCGGTACGAGCCGTTATTCCCTTTCTTTGCCGGCCTGCGGGCCCGAGGGGCGTTTCGGGTTATCGCGGGGGACTTTGTGTCGACCGAGGACGGGACGGGTGTGGTGCATGTGGCGCCGGGGTTTGGTGAGGACGATTACCGGGTGGGGAAGACGGAGGGACTGCCGGCGCCCTGTCCGGTGGACGAGGAGGGGCGTTTCACGGCGGAGGTGGCGGACTATGCGGGGCGGGCGGTGAAGGAGGCGGATGCCGATATCATTCGGCGTCTGAAACAGGAGGGCAAACTGGTTCATCAGGGTGTCATCAACCACAGTTATCCGCACTGCTGGCGTTGTGACAATCCCTTGATCTATCGGGCGATTGCCGCCTGGTACGTCAGGGTGGAGCAGATTCGCGACCGCATTCTTGAGGCCAACCGCCAGACGACGTGGATGCCGGCGCACCTGAGGGATGGGCGGTTCGGGAAATGGCTTGAGCAGGCCCGGGACTGGAATATCTCCCGTAACCGGTACTGGGGCACACCGCTCCCGGTCTGGCGCAGCGAGGACGGCAAGGAAGTGGTTTGTGTCGGCTCCCGCGCGGAGTTGGAGAGGCTCTCGGGGGTCAAGGTGGACGACCTGCACAAGCACTTTGCCGACAAGATTGAGATCCCCTCGAAGGAGGGGCGGGGGCCTCTGCGCCGCATTCCCGAGGTGTTGGACTGCTGGTTTGAGAGCGGGGCGATGCCTTATGCGCAGGCCCATTATCCCTTCGAGAACCGGGAACAGTTTGAGACGCATTTTCCGGCGGACTTTATTGCCGAGGGGTTGGACCAGACGCGCGGCTGGTTCTACACACTGATGGTGCTATCGACGGCGCTGTTTGACCGGCCAGCCTTCCGAAACGTGGTGGTCAACGGTCTGGTGTTGGCGGAGGATGGGCGGAAGATGAGCAAGCGGCTCAAGAACTATCCCGACCCGTCCCTGCTGATCGACACCTACGGGGCGGATGCTTTGCGCTTGTACTTGATCAATTCGCCGGTGGTCCGGGCCGAGGATCTGAGGTTCTCGGAGACAGGGGTGCAGGAGTTGATGCGGAACCTGTTGATCCCGTTGTGGAACGCGTACGGTTTCTTCGTGACCTATGCCACGGTGGACGGGTGGACGGCGGCCAAGCGGACGGGCAGGCCGAGTACCAACCTGCTGGACCGGTGGATCCGGAGTTCCATGGAAAGTCTATCGATGGGCGTCACGACGGCCATGGATGGGTACGACCTGCAGGGGTCGGTGCGACCGTTTGTCCGGTTCATCGAAGATTTGACCAACTGGTACATTCGCCGGAGCCGACGCCGGTTCTGGAAGTCGCAGGATGATGGCGACAAGGCGGATGCGTACGAGACGCTGCACTACGTGCTGTTACAGCTTTCGCAAATCGCGGCGCCGTTCATTCCGTTCATGAGTGACGCCATCTACCGGAATCTAAGGATGGCGGGCATGCCGGAATCGGTCCATTTGTGTGATTTCCCGAAGGGGGATGCCACGCAGCGTGATGAGGCCCTGGAGCGGCAGATGGCGGCGGTGATGACGGTGGTGTCGCTGGGGAGGACTTTGCGGGCGGCGCATGATCTCAAGGTGCGGCAGCCGCTCCTGCAGTTGCATGTGGCCTGCCGGAACCCAGAACTGCTGGCGGGGATCGCGGAACTCAAGGACATCATCCTGGATGAGTTGAATGTGAAGCGGGCGGAATTCCGGGCGCATGAGTCCGCCTTTGCGACGGTGAAGGCCAAGGCCAATTTTGCGCGGCTTGGGCCGCGGTTGGGGCCCCAGGTAAAGAAGGCGGCCGGTGTGATTGCCGGGCTTTCCTGCGAACAGGTGGAGACTCTGGCGGGCGGTGAGACGCTGGACGTGGAGATTGCCGGTCAGGGCGTGGTATTGACGCCGGATGACGTGGTGATCGAGCATCTGCCGCACGAAGGCAGTGTGGTGGCGGCGGAAGGCGGAATTGTGGTGGCGCTCGACAAGGCCCTGACGCCGGAGTTGATCGAGGAGGGGTTGGCCCGGGAGTTTGTCAGCAAACTGCAGAACATGCGCAAGACGGCGGATTTGGAGGTTACGCAGCGCATCAATGTCCGGTTCTCGGGCGACGAGGCGGTGCGGGCGGCCGTGGTCCGGTATCAGGATTACATCAAGACCGAAACCCTGAGTCTGACGTGTGAGCCGGTTTCCGGGAAACCGGATGGCGCCACGGAGTGGGATTTGAACGGCCATGCGTGCGCGATTGGGTTTGCGCCAGCGGGGGTCGTCTAGCAGGTTCCGTCTGTTTGTCTCAGGCCGGTTCGGTGCAGTTACGTCCCCGCTTCTTTGCCCGGTAGAGCGCTTCGTCTACCCGTTTGAGCAGTTTTGCGGGGGTCTCTTTTCCGGTCAGTTGCCCCACCCCGAGTGAAATGTTGATTGGCGGCAGATCGACATCGTCAAAGGGAGGCAGGGGCATGGCCGCCACTTCCTGGCGGAGGCGCTCGGCCGTTACGAACCCGCCGGCCAGGTCGGTGTGGGGTAGGATGATCGTGAACTCCTCGCCGCCGTACCGCACGCCGAAGTCAGACGGGCGCAGTTGCGTTTCGATGGCACGGCCCAGGGTGGTGAGAACCCGGTCGCCGGCGCCATGGCCGAAGGTGTCGTTGAACTTCTTGAAGTGATCGATATCGAGCATGATGAGGGCCATGGGGGTTCCCGATTTCTGGTGCCGGGTTGCGAGGCGGGGCAGGTTTTCGTCGAGCCACCGCCGGTTCCTGAGGCCTGTAAGTCCATCGAAGGTTACATCGTATTCGAGCAGTTTGCGCAGGCGGAGGTTTTCCGCGATGGTGAAGTTGCTGGCGCGCAGGCGCGCCGTCAGGAGCATCAGCATGTTCTTGGAAAACTGGTGCGATGCCGCGATCAGGCGCCAGAAGGTCTCCTCGTCAATCGCGAACGCAAGGGTTGGCTTGGCGGCGACCACAAATGCCGACGTGGGGCGGTGGTCAATGACCGAGAGTTCGCCCACGGTCTGACCCGTTTCGATGGAGGCCACGGCTTTGCTTTTTACCGAGTCGAGGCTGACGTTCAGTTTGCCGCGGGCGATGAGATACAGGGTTGTGTTGTGTTGTCCCTTGGCGATGAGCACGTCGCCTTTCTTGAGTCTGAGAGCGGGGGTATCCTTGATGAGGTCCCATATCTCGTCGAGGGCTACGTGTCGGAAGATGTGCAGGTCCGACAGGTCCTGCGGTTTGATTCTATAGACGGAACTGCGGGCGACATTTCTTCTTGGCGACACGGGTGTTCTTTTGGTTTTGGTGTTGTTTTGCATTAGTGCTCCACCCGGCAACCGGGGAGGTTGTAGCGGGAGTGTATGGATGAAAGTCGTTTGGATTGTTGCGGGTCGGTGAGATCCAGTTTGAATTGCGACGAGACGGATTGAACTCCGGCGAGGGCCTTGTCGAACCGCTGTTCCGCATCCTGGCGGCATTGGCGCAACCGGTCGATGATGACGGCGGTTTCCTGTGGGGTGCCGCCGGACCGCCTGCCGAGTAACAGGGCGCCATCCATGATGGCGTCCAAGGTGGCGGTGCCGTCCGCAAGGCTGGAGGCCAGTGCCGGGTCCATCTCTTGCAGGAGTGCGCAACGCAACATCAGAGCCTTCACGAGGAGGAGGCGGGCGGTTATGTCGGTGGCCTGGCGGGTATTGGTAAAGCGGGTCTTTTGGGAGGCGGTCATTCCCGGGAGGCCCTCCACCGGTTCCAAGGTGACCTGCGCCATGGAGGAGAGCCATTCGGCGATCCAGGTGTCCATAACGATATAAAGTTGCCGGAGGAAGTCAGCGAGGCGGCGGTTTCGTTCGTAGCGGGCAAGGGCGGCAAAATTCATGGGGTGGCGGGGCTCGGTCAGGAAGGTGCGGATGGCGGGGGCGGCAATGCCGATCTTGACGGAGGAGCCATCGGCCAGTTCGGCGGCGCAGGCGGTGATAGCCTGGAGGCGTCCGGAGTCATCCACAATCGGTCCCCCGGAGTTGCCGCGCGAGACGTCGGCCTCGAAATGCAGCACCTGGGTGCCGCGGTCGGGGATGCAGCGAACGGTGGAGCCGTGGCTGAGTTTCCAGGCACTATTGCCGGGATGGCCGACGATATGGAGGGTGGTGCGGTCGGGCGGTGTGGCGGCCGAGTCGACGGTCAGGAACGGGAATGGGCCGCCGTCGATATGCAGGAGGGCGAGGTCGTGGATGGCAGAAGAGGCGGAGATGTTGGTGACGGTGTGGATACGGCCGTCCATGGTCTGCACGGATGCGCAGGGGACTCCGGCGACAAGGTGGTGGCTGGTCAGGATGTCGCCATTCGCGGAGATCAGGACGCCGGCGCCGTGCCAGTAGGGGGTGATAACCTTGACGCAGGCGGCATGGGCGGTTCTGATGGCGGGCGGGGATTGGCGGAGTTGGCGGAGGGAAAGGCGGACGGATGCCGTCTCGAGGTCAGGAGAACGCGCGAGGAGGAATTCCTGTTCAACGATGGCGAACGGGTTGTTTGGTTCGTGCTCGAAAAGGGGGAGGGCATGTGTGGCGGAGGCGGTCGGCGGGAAAAGGGATTTGAGTTCGCGCTGCAAATCAAGGAGGGTGGGGTCAGCGGCAAGGGAGACGGTGAGGGATGCCAGAAGCAAGCCTGTGGTGATCCATGCCGGACAAGGCCGTGGACGATGCGGGATGCAGTGCTGGTCTCCGCAAGACATGTTTGATAATATACCACAGTACGTATGGAAACGGAGCAAAAAAAGAGCGGGGAAGAACCCGTTACGCCGACCCGTTCTGCGACAGAGGCGGGGATTGAGGCCCTGAAAAAGGGGCGTCTGCCGCCCTGGATCAGGGTTCGGATTTCCGGGAATGGAACCTTCGACGCTGTGGACGGGTTGCTGGGCGAGTTTGCGTTAAACACAGTGTGTTCAGGCGCCCAATGTCCCAACAAGCACGAGTGTTTCAGCCGGGGTACGGCCACGTTCATGATTCTGGGGGACACCTGTACGAGGGATTGCCGGTTCTGTGCGGTCAAGGCCGGGGTGCCGTTGCCGGTGGATGAGGATGAATCGCGCCGGGTGGCGGAAGCGGCGGGGCGCTTGCAGTTGAAGTATGTGGTGGTCACCAGTGTGACGCGGGATGATTTGGCGGATGGTGGCGCGGGGGTGTTTGCGGCGACGATCCGGGCGGTGCAGGAGCGGTTGCCGGAGGCGCGGGTGGAGGTGTTGGTGCCGGACTTCCTGGGAAGGGAGGCGGATATTGACAGGGTGCTGGCGGCGGGGCCGGATGTGTTCAATCATAATCTGGAGACCGTACGGCGGCTTCAGCGTGTGATCCGGCCGGCGGCCGACTATGAGCGGTCGTTGGGGGTGTTGCGGTATGCGGCGGGAAAGGGAGTGCGGACGACGGACGACGGACGACGGACTATGGACCATGGACTACAGGCTGACCATCGCAGGACGATGGTGAAGTCGGGGTTGATGGTCGGGTTAGGGGAAACGGATGAGGAAGTGCGCGAGGCGATACTTGATTTGCGGAGGGCTGGTTGTGAATTGCTGACGATCGGGCAGTACCTGGCGCCTTCGGTGCAGCATCATCCGGTGGAGCGGTACGTGCCGCCGGAGCAGTTTCAGGAGTATGCGAAATGGGGTGTGGCGGCGGGATTTGCCGGTGTGGCGTCGGCGCCGATGGTGCGGTCGAGTTATCATGCGGATTCCATTTTCCTTTATTCCGGGGACAGGCTTTGTTAATGGGTGGTAAGACCTAACCTAGGACACCTTGTGCTGCAATACCTTGCCTATAAACTCGCGGAGTGGCTCAGTCGTACCCCGCCGCGGCATTTTGCCTATTGGTTGAGTCTGCGAATCGCCGACCTGTATTTCTTCCTGGATCGGCGGGGTCGCGAGGCGGTGGTGGATAACCTCAGGCGAGTCTACGCCTTCAAACGTGAAAGCGTAACGGAGCGGGAGCTTGGATTGGTCGCGCGGGCGGCATTCCAGTATTTCGGGAAGTACCTTGTTGATTTCTTCCGATTTTCGCGGCTATCGGAGGATGATATTCGAAGACTGGTGGTGGTTGAGCATCCGGAATATGTTGAGCAGGCGAGGGCGTTGGGCAAGGGAGTTATCCTGGTTACGGCGCATCTGGGGAATTGGGAACTGGGTGGGGCGGTACTGGCCAGTATGGGGTATCCGATCAATGCGGTGGTGTTGAAACAGCCCTCGGTCAAACTCAACGAGTTTTTCCAGAAACACCGGCGGCAGCGCGGCATGACGATTATTCCGGTTGGACATGCGGCAAGCGCCATGGTTAGCGCCCTGCAACGCAATGAACTGGTGGCGTTGCTGGCGGACCGGGACTACTCGATGCGGAACGATTTCGTTGAGTTTTGCGGGGCGCCAGCCTGTCTGCCTCGTGGACCGGCGTGGATGGCAGAACGGACGGGAGCGCCCGTGGTGCCGGGATTCATGTTGCGTAGGGCGGATGACACGTTTGTCCTGCGATTATATCCGCCGATCGTGCCGGGGCCGGAGTTGGGACGCGAGGCGATCCAACAGAAGATTGGCGAGGTTCTGGAAGACGGGGTTTGCGGGAATCCGTCGCAGTGGTTCATGTTTGAGAAGGTGTGGGACGGGCATGGATATGGGAGAGGGTAGGGTGGTGAATTGTGAATGGTGAAGAACGACAGAATGGCCTGCGGGGGTGCGTGGTGGTGCCTGCGTATCATGAGGCCGGTCGAATTGGCGCTGTGGTGAGTGGCATCAAACGGTGGATCGGGGATGTGATTGTTGTGGATGACGGGTCGGCCGATGCCACGGCGGGTGAGGCGGAAGCGGCAGGGGCGATTGTGATTCGTCATGCGCGGAACATGGGAAAGGGCGCGGCGTTGGAGACCGGGTTTCGCAGGGCGAGGGAAGGTGGGTATGCATACGTCATCGCCATGGATGGCGATGGACAACATGATCCGGCGGACATTCCGGCGTTTGTGCGGGCCTACCGTGAGGGGGGGGTGTCCGTAGTGGTGGGGAATCGGATGGAGGAGGCAAAGGGGATGCCGATGGTGCGTTTGCTGACGAACCGATTCATGAGTTGGTTATTGAGTCGGAAGATGGGGCAACGGGTGCCGGACACCCAGTGCGGATACCGGTTGTATGCGGTGAAAGTGATTGCAGGGGTTCAGGTGGGGTCAGGTGGGTTTGCGGCGGAGTCGGAAATCCTGCTGGATTTGAGTCAGCGGGGGATCAGGATTGGCAGTGTTCCTGTGGCGACGATTTACGGGACGGAGAAGAGCAAGATTCGCCCGGTCAGGGATACGGTGCGATTTTTCGGGATGTTGAGGCGGCATCGGCGGAGAGCAGGGGGCGGCGGGTCTTGACATTTTGTCCGGACTGGGGAAACTGATCGGCATGAATAAGACACCCATTGAATTTTGTGATGTGACGGCGGTTGCCAAGGCGAATGTGTATTTTGGGGGCAAGGTGGTCAGCCACAGTATCCTCTTCCGGGATGGGAGCAAGAAGACCCTGGGTCTGATTTATCCCGGCAAATACCACTTTGGTACTGACAAGGCGGAACGGATGGAAATCATCGCCGGCCAATGCGAGGTAAAACTGGATGGCCAGACAGTGCTGACTTCCTATGCTGCGAATCAGGCTTTTGAGGTCTCCGCCAAATCCGGATTTGATATTGAGGTCAAAGACGGCATTTGTGAGTACGTCTGTTCGTTCCTGGCGTAGGGCATGTAGCGTCGACCGCCGCGTCCGTTTGAGGTTGCATTTTGCAACCTCAAAGAACGCCACTCCGATTCGGTAAGTTGAAAACAGAAGTCATCCGGGAAGCGATCCTGGTTGCGGGTTATCTGCTGGTTAAGGCGCTTGACTGGCACGCCGTAGAGGGCGGCGAGATCGGCATCAAGGATGACCGATTGGCCGCGAA
>CAZHRU010000046.1:0-21392 GCA_964535015.1 uncultured Verrucomicrobiota bacterium
TCTCGTTAAGAATGGCACGACAGCGGTCTGAAGGTGTTTTTGTTGTCATGGCCTATCATCCTAGGCTTTTTCATCGAAAGTACAAGCGCTTTTTGGCATCGGATCAAAAATCGGTCATGCACCCCGCAAAATCTATTTGGATTGGGTTATCTTGACTTCAACTTGTCGATTCCTTCTGGCTATTGGTCTATGGAATGTCCGCTACCATCATGGGGATTTCACACCCCATACCTCGCTCCACCCTCTGCCACTTTCGCAACGCCACCCGCCCGGTGAACCATCGCGGCCTTGCTGATTTCCTCGACACTCGCTCCCGCCCATAACTTTGACTGCCATTGCGTATAATCAAATGGCTCGCGGAGAATTAGCGTGATAAAACGCTCGGCGTTCACATCACCCATCGCCCCACTCAAGACTCGAAACCCCTCAATCCGGATTTCCGCATCGGTACTCATGTCTTGGCCTCCACAACAAAATCCACTGGATTCATCACCCGTACCCCCTCTCGCCCCTTCCCAAACCGCAACAAACCGTCGTCGGTCGTCAGAAACACATCGCTTTTCGCATCGACGGCACACGCCAAATGAAGGGCATCCTTCGGACGCAACCCCTCCTTGACGAACTCCTTCGCCCGAATCACAATTCCGGGACTTTCGGCAATATCGACCAAGGCACGCCCCTTCCACCCGCACACCGCTAGTCGCCGTTCGTCGAATGGATTGGCCTGATTCTCAAACTCGATGATGTAAGACCAAACCAGAGCCAGTTCACCTCTCAAAATTCGCGCTTGGATTTCAAGTTTAGCCTCAGTTTCAAGCCTAACCCGCACATGACTCTGGTCGTCAAAAGGGCGATTGAAGCAACAATTGTCCAAGTATATCTTCATCAAATGTTTACGCGCCAATCCCAGTATTGCTGTATCAAGAGTCAATGATCAAAAACCTGCACCCGCCACCGCGTTTTGTCAATCACGGATTCCCTCGGTATGAGGGAATCATGCGTTCCACTGAACCTTTTCTACTCCGGCCACGCTTGTACGGCTAAACTAACAAAAAAAGGTCTCATGAAACACACCTACACAACCTCTCGAATCGTAAAACTCGCGGGTTCACTACTCGTGACGGCTTCCTCCGCCTTCGCCCAGATCGCCAACCCCGCCGATGCCATGCGCAACCAAACCCCCGCCACCCAGCCACCCCCTGCGGAAACACGCTACCGCACCTGGGAATACCCGGTCATCCAGGTCTCCGCACCCCGGCCCCTGCGCGAGGAAGACCTGATTGGCTCCTACGCTCAACCCCTCTGGACCGCCACCCGCCGCTTCCCAACCACCCGCGTCTATGTCGTGCCGGAAGGCAAAATGGAAGTCGAATACTGGCTCCGCACCACCTTCAACAAGGACGGCACCACGAGTTACCGGAGCCTCTATGAAGTCGAGTTCGGCCTGCCACATCGCTTCCAGTTGGATATCTACCACCGCACCGACCAGTCGGGCGGTGATGGCGCAATCTTCACCAGCGAGCAAATCGAACTCCGTTACGCCCTCGCCGACTGGGGTAAACTCCCCGGAAACCCGGCCGTCTACCTGGAATGGATCCGGCACGACCAACGGGATCAACCCGACCAGATCGAACCCAAACTCCTGTTCGGCGGCGAACTGGCCAGGCGCTGGCACTGGGGCGTCAATCTCGTCGCCGAATGCCAGACCGGCGGCGACCTGGAACGCGAATACCAAGTCTGCAGTGGCCTGAGTTATGCCGTGCGGGATTACAAACTGGCCCTCGGCGCCGAATGCAAGGCGGCCTTCACGGACACCAAACAAGACCGGGGAACGTTCGAGAACAGTATCCTGTTGGGCCCCAGCCTCCAGTACCGCCCCTTCCCGCAAATGACCATGAACGTCGCCCCGCTCATCGGCCTCACCGATGAGTCACCCAAAGCCCAGGTCTTTCTCAATGCAGGATGGGAATTCTAGCGCCTCCGCCAAGGCCCTGGTATCCGGATTCGCCACGGAGCGGGCCTTAAACCCCAAATCTACCTTGCGGATAACGCGGGGAAGGTTATGATGTCGCTCATGTCACAACCCGCCGGCACCCATCACCGAATGAATACCGCAAACGTCATCACCGTGATGCTGGTTGACGACCACCAACTGCTCCGCGAAAGTTACCGGGCACTCCTCGGACGGGCACCCGACATCAAAGTGATCGCGGAAGCCGCCGACGGACTGCAGGCCGTTCAGACCGCCAACGCCCTGCAACCGGACATCATCGTTATGGATGTGACCATGCCCGGCATGGGCGGGATCGAAGCAACCCGCCTCATCAAGGACTCCCTGCGCCACACCAGGATCCTCTGCCTCTCCATGCACACCAACCCGCATCTAATCACAACCATACTCACCGCGGGGGCGTCCGGTTATATCACCAAAACCTGCAAGGGCAGTGAATTGATCACCGCCATTCGAACCGTGGCGGGCGGCGAACCCTATTTGTCCGATGATATCAAGGCCGCCCTTGCCGGAGCCGCCGAGGCCGCCAAACCGAGAAATACCCTCTACGACCGCCTGTCCGACCGGGAGAAGGACGTCCTGCGACTGACGGCCGACGGCCACGATACCAGGGCCATTGCCGAGGAACTGTCCATCAACGAAAAGACCGTCTTCACTCACCGGGAAAACCTGATGCGTAAACTGGGCATCGACAACATCGCGATGCTCACAAAATTCGCCATCCGCGAAGGCATCTCCTCCATGTGACCCGCCCGTCTCCGGCCCCCTATTCCCTTCCCGTCACTTGCGCCGGACGGCCAAAGGCCCGCTGGAGCGTCGCCAGATTGCGATCCATGATTTCGACGTAGGCGTCTGCCCGTGGGGCCCCGCTCACCACCGGATCCAGCAACAACACCCTGGCCCCCGTCTCCCTCGCAATCAATTCCGCCGAACTGGACGGGTATTGCGGCTCGGCAAACACAAACCCGACTCCCCGCTGCCGGATGACTTGAATGGCATCCCGCAACTCCCGGGCATTGGGTTGCGATCCAGGATGCCGCTCCACCACCGTAACCACCGTAAACCCGTAGTCGCGGGCAAAATAGGGGAATGCGTCGTGGAAGGTCACAACCGCCCGTGCCCCTTCCGTCTTGAACCCCGCCTCCAACCGCGATTGCAGATCCACCAGCCTCCTCGAATACGCCGCCGCATTTGTGCGATACCCGTTCGCGTGGTCGGGATCTGCCAACGCCAACCCCTCGGCAATGCGATTCACCTGCCGAATGTGCAGTTTCACACTCAGCCAGACATGCACATTGGTTTCCCCGTTCACGACAATCGGATCAATCCCTTCACTGGCGTTGATCACCGTGAGTTTGTTCAACCGCTTGACGGCGGCATCGAGAAAGGACTCCGCCCCCATCCCGTTCACAATAAGAATGTCCACACTGGACAACTTGACCATGTCGTCAGTCGTAAACTGATAATCATGGAGGCACCCCGCACTCACCGGTGTCATCATGGCCACCTGAACTCCAGGCACGCCGGCCGTCACATTCAGCGTGGCAATGTGAATAGGATAGAAACTGGTTAGAATACGCTTTTCCGCCCCATCTCCCGTCCACACCCACATCATCAGAAACACAACCGCCGGTAAAACGAGCCCGGAAGAAGTTTTTGAAAACCCTATCATCCTGTACCTCCTGGATACGCAAAGTCTGTCGCATATCGCCTCTGTTCAGTATATGAAATGCAACGCTTGAAACAAGCGCCTTCACAACACAGGCGCATCTCCGAGTTTTGGCACTGTCATGCTCAGAATCCGAGCGCCCAACGTCAAACAAGGTCTCTCGATGAGAACCCCTTTAAGATGGCATCAAAACCAGTATTTCACTAATATGTTACGGTGAATAAGTGGCGTATGCTTGCAATTGGCGGACTCTGCCTGTGGCTCCTCACCGGACTGCGGGCCGTTTACCTACAGCATCCACCACCCAAATCCCCAACCGCCACGGCAAACCACCCACACCCCCAAGTCAATCCTACAGTCCCAACACCCCCTCCCCTTTCCCCAACCCAGCCCCTGCCAACCCCGACCCCCGCCTCCGCCGCACCCGGCACCCCATCCGCATCCCCTCCCCCCTGCGATCTCACAATCACCGGTACCCCCCTCAGCACCACGACCACCGCCGCCCCTTCCTCCTCCAACCTGGTCCGCGTCACCCGGATCCTCCGCACCAACTTCAAGTATCCCCTCGTACGCATCGAGGAATTGCAGCGCCAGGACGCCCCCTCCAGCCCTGCCGTTGTCATTAACCGCGCCATCATGGTGGCCGACCATGTCCTCATCAGAACCCAACCCAACGTGTCAACCGCCAGACTGCGCTCGCTCTGCGCCCGGCACCACGTCCAGATCCGCAAAACCCTCGCCTCCCCCGGCTACTACCTCCTCTCCACCTCCGACCCCAACACCCTCCCGAGCCTGATCGCCAACCTCTCCGCCGAAACCAATACCCTCCGCTACGCCGAACCGGATCACATCCTGCACACCACCGGCACCCTTCCCAACGACCCCAACGTCGCCAACCTGTGGGGCCTCCATAATACCGGCCAATCCGGCGGCACCGCGGATGCCGATATCGACGCCCCGGAAGCCTGGGACATCTCCACCGGCTCCCCCACTGTCGTTGTCGGCATCGTCGACTCCGGCACTGACCTCACCCACCCGGACCTGGCCTCGAACATCTGGGTCAACCCCATGGAAACCCTGAACGGACTTGATGACGATGGCAACGGCTACATTGACGACATCCACGGATGGGACTTTGTCGCCAACGACAATGACCCCTCCGACGCCAATTCGCACGGCACTCACGTTGCCGGCACCATCGCCGCCACCGGCAACAATTTCCAGGGCATCGTCGGCGTCACCTGGCGCTGTCGCATCATGCCGCTCCGCTTCCTCGACGCCGCCGGCAACGGCTCCACCTCCGATGCCCTCGATGCACTCCACTACGCCTCCTCCATGCGCCGGCGCGGCGTCAACATCCGCGCAACCAACAATAGTTGGGGCGGCGGCGGAGACCAGGCGCTTTCCGATGCCATCAGGGAAAACGGCGATGCCGGCATCCTCTTCATCGCCGCCGCCGGCAATTCCTCCGGAAATAACGACGCCAACCCCTTTCTCCCCGCCAGTTATCCGTGGGATAACATCATCGCGGTAGCCTCAACCGATCGCCGCGATAATCTCTCCAGTTTCTCCTGCTACGGCGCCACCTCCGTGGACCTCGCCGCTCCCGGCTCGGAAATCTACAGCACCATCCCCGGCGGCTACGGACTCAAGAACGGCACCTCCATGGCCACCCCCCACGTCACCGGCGTTGCCGCCCTGCTCTGGAGTGAATGGCCGGATGCCGACTGCTCCGACATTCGCAATGCGATTCTCAACGGCACCGACCCGATCCCTTCACTGGCAGGCAGAACCGTGACCGGCGGCCGCCTGAATGCCCATAAAGCCCTGCTTAACCTCTTCCACATCGCCCACGCCCCCCGGCAAAACACCTTCAACACCGGGGCCCCCTACCCGATCACCGCATCCATCGCACCCCTCGCCCTTGTCGACACCAACCAACTGTGGCTTTTCTGGAATACCGATGACTCGACCAATTTCACAGCATCTTCACTGACGCATGATGCTACCAACCGCTTCACGGGAACCATCCCCGTTCAGCCGGAAGGAACCGCCATTGGGTACTGGTTGAAAGCCGTTTCCTCTACCGGCGCCATCGTCACCCATCCCACCAATGCCCCCGCCGTCATCCACCACTTCACCATCATGCCCGCCCTTGATCTCACCGTCTCAGGGACGCCCGCCCCCCAGGGAACGGTCACCCCTGACTATGGATCACACCCCTTCCCGTCCAACATGATGATCACGGCAACCGCCTCTCCCTACAGCACCCCCTCCAATAACGCCCGCTGGGCCTGCCTCGGCTGGACCGGCTCCGGCAGTACCCCCGCCACCGGAAACTCGAACACCACCTCCTTCACCCTTTCGCAACCCTCCTCCATCGAATGGATCTGGTCCCGTGAATACGCCCTGCCCCAAACCTCCTCCATTCCCGGAATTCTGGCCACCACCACCTGGTGGTCCGCCAACACCACCGGCACCACCCTGACCGCCACCGACACCCGGTTGATGGGTGGCACCAATTACGTATTCACCCACTGGTCGCTCGATGAGTCCCGCCAACCTGACCCCTCCCTCCCCGCCGTCAACCCCGTCACCGGCATCCTCATGGACGCGCCCCATCACGCCGTCGCCTTCTATCTTCCCGAAACCCTCGACGCCGACGGCGATGGAATGAACGATTGGTGGGAATACCGCGTTTTCGGTTCCACCAACACCGCCCCTGACGCCGATACCGACGGCGACGGCTTCCTCAACCTCGCCGAGTTCCGGGACCGCACTTCACCTCGCCAACTCACCGACTTCCCCGTCCCGCCCGTCATTCAGCACACCCCCATGCCCGACCCCCAGGATCACCCGGCACCATTCCCGCTCTCGGCCATCGTCACCGATAATTTCACCGTGGCACAAGTCACCTTTGAATGGTCAAAATCCGGGGGCCCCATCCACTCCTCACTTCTGCTTCCCGGAGAAACGGCCGGCCTCTATTCCGCCGAACTCCCCGCTCCAGGCACCAATGGCGACGTCTTCACCTATTGCATCATCGCCCGCGACCCGCTTGGCCTGACCTCCACCAATGGCCCGAACCTCGTTCACGTCAACTACCCGCTCCTGAACCTCTCCCCCGCCTCCCTCTCTCCAATCATCCCCCCCCACTCCACCACCAATCTCCCGCTCCTCCTCACCAACACCGGCAACACCAACCTGCTGGCCAACATCACCATTCTCCCGGACGGATACTCCAACACCTTCGATGCCCCCTTCAGCGGCTGGTCCCCCTCCGGCGCCGGCGACCCCTGGACCCTGACCACCAACCGCGCTTTCTCCGCACCCTCGGCCTGGTATGCCGGAAATCCCGCCACCCGCCTCTACTCCAGCAGTATGCACGCCTGCCTCGACACCCCGCCCCTCTACCTGGGTTCCACTTCACAAATGACCTTCAGACACTGGATCAAATGTGAACTCGACACCCAGTACACACGTTACGGATGGAAACCCGGACACGCGTGGGATGGCGGCATCGTGGAAATCTCCACCAACGGCGGAATCGCCTTTGCACAGATCGCCCCAACCGGCGGCTATCCCTACGCCATCAGCGGCTGGAGCGAATCCCCATGGCCGGAGGGAACCCCCTGCTTCGCCGGCACCGGCGGATGGAATCAGGCCACCTTTGACCTCTCCCCCTTTGCCAGTCGCCTCGTCATCATCCGCTTCCATTTCGGATCCGACTCCAACACCGAGGAGGAAGGCTGGTATCTCGACGACCTGATGATCACTCATGAACCCACCCTTGAACCATGGCTTTCGTGCGATCCAACCAACGTCGTTGTCGCCCCATCCTCCACCGCCACCGTGACCGTCTCCTTCGCCAGCGGCAACATCCCCACCGGGAACCGCGAAGCGGCGGTACAGGTTGCCTGTAACGACCCAACCGCTCCTCTCACGATCGTTCCCCAGACCATGCGGGTTCGCTCCTCCCCCATCCTCTCCTGGATCACCAACGCCCGACCCGCAACCAATGGCACAGGCAGCGTGACCCTCTCAAACACCGTGTTCGACGCCGATGGCGACCTCTGCGGCCTCGAACTCAACTGGAGTACCGATGGAGCCTCCTGGACCGCCGCCTGGGTCCGGTCCGCCATCACCTCCACAGGAATCCCCACCGTCAACAACACCTCCACTCCCCAGGTCGTTTCCATCACCACTCTCACCAATGCCCTCACCTTCACGAACCGCCTGACCACATGCTGGGACTCCTCCGCCTCCGGCAACGGTCTGGGTTACTCCACAACCACCCGCCTGCGCGCCCGCCTCTGGGACGGCCTGCTGTGGAGCCCCTGGTCGACCAGCCAGACCTTCACGGTGGACAACATCCCGCCACCACCCCCGCCTGAGTTCACCAACATCACCCATGCCATCAACTCCTGGTCCACCAATTGCACCATGGCTCTCGAATGGCGCGGAGTCCACGACACCGGCGTAGGCTTGGACGGTTATTATTTCTCGTTCTCAAATAATACCCCGGGCTACTCATCCAGCGGATTCACAACCCACACCTCCGGCCGCAGCCCCCCGCTCCCCGACAGTTCAAACTGCTGGGCCTCCCTCTACGCCCGCGATCGCTACGGCAACTCCAGCCCAGTCCAAACCCTCGGCCCGTTCCGAATCGACACCCGTCCGCCCTCGTCCACCGGCGCCGTCATCACCCTCTCCCTCGACCCCGCCGGCACCTATCTCATCGGCACCAACAGCATCACCGGATCATGGACCGGTTTCTCCGACGCCGGTTCCGGAATCGCCCGCTATATCTGCGCCCTGACCAATAGGTCTCCATCCACCAACAGCCAATGCACACTCACCCCCTCCGCCACCCTCACCGGCATCCGCCCTGACGCCACCAACGTCCTCTCCGTCTGGGCGGTGGATAACCTCGGCCTCGTCGGCACCGCCGCCAGCATGCCCTTCCTGGCCTTGAGCCCCAACGGGGACTGGGACGCCGACGGCATGCTCAACGCTTCCGAAAACACCGCCGGCACCGATCCCGCCAAACCCGGCAGCCTCTTCCTGCTCAACCTCCAATCCTCCGGTAACAGCGGCATCTTCATACTCCGCTGGCCCTCACTCACCAATCGCCTTTACACCCTCGCCCAGGCGGATACACTCCTTCCCCAAGGCACAAACTGGACCCTCATGACAAATTGGATACGAATCCCCGGCGTCGCCGGAACCATGATCTGCACCGATCAGGTGGAAAATATTCCCGCCCGCTTTTACCGTATAACCGTGGAGAAACCATGATCAGAAAAACAAATCAAATGGAAACCGAAGTCCGCAACGCCATGCGCGGCGGCACCGGCAGCGTCACCGTCCAACACCTGTTTAAGCCGGACGAAATCACCGCCAAGTCGCGCCTCTGCGCCCGGCTCACCCTCCCGCCCGGCGCCAGCATCGGCACGCACCAGCATTCCGGCGAGGACGAAGTGTACATCGTCACCAAGGGCTCCGGCCTCCTTGACGATGGCCTCACCCAAACCCAGGTGAACACCGGCGACGCCATCCTGACCGGCAAAGGCGAGTCGCATGCCATCGCCAACACCGGCACAACCGACCTCGAAATCATCGCTGTGATCATGTGCTATGCCTGAACCCATCCTCCCCGCCACCCTCATCCTTCCGGAGAAGACCCTGCAAGGCCGCGGCACCATCAGCGGATTGCTCCAGGAATGTTCGCGCGTTGGCAACCGCGGCGTTCTCCTGCACGGCAACGCCCTCGAGTCATCACCAGCCTTCACAACCCTCCTGAAAGACAAACCCGCCGGCACCGAACTCCTGATCCTGCGCCATCAGGGCGGCGAACCCACCCTGGCGCAACTTTCCATCCTGCTGTCCCATGCCCGCGCCCACCGGGCCCAATGGATCGCCGGCGTCGGCGGCGGCAGCGTGATCGACCTCGCCAAGGCAGGCGCCGCCCTCATCCACACCACACTCCCCCCGTCCCACTACCACGATGGGGCCCCCCTCGATACCCCCGGCATCCCCTTTCTGGCCGCACCCACCACGGCAGGAACCGGCTCCGAAGCCACCATCAACTCCGTCCTTACCAACGAATCCACCGGCGCCAAGAAATCCATCCGCGACCCCGCCATGATGCCACGCGTCGTCATCCTGGACCCCGCGCTCCTGTCCACCTGCCCGCCCGCCGTCATCGCCGCCTCCGGCATGGACGCCCTGACCCAGGCCATCGAGGCCTTCACCAGCCGCCATGCCTCCTGGTTCAGCGATGCACTCGCCCTGAAAGCCGTGAGTCTGATCACCGCCAATCTGACCGCCGTGTACCGGAACCCGGCCGACGCTCAGGCGGACCCGCTCCTGACCGGCAGTTACCTCGCCGGATTGGCCCTCTCCTTCGCCCGGCTCGGAATAGTCCACGGACTCGCCCACCCGCTCGGCGCCCTCTACCACCTGCCCCACGGTCTCGTCTGCGCCGCCTGCCTGCCGCCGGCACTCGAACTGAACCGCGAAGCATTCGGGGAAAAATATGCAACCCTGAGCAGGACCGTCGAAGATGATCTGCTGGTGTACGTGAAGACCCTGATGTGCGACCTGAAGATCAGCAACCCGTTTGCCGGTAACCCTTGCCCTGCCAGGGAGCAGATCATCGCCGAAACCCTTGCCTCCGGGTCAACCAAAGCCAACCCGAAAACCATTGGCCGTCAGGAAGTGGAGTGGATCCTCACCCGCCTCTTCGCCACCCGCTAACCCGAAGCGGCATCCCGGCCCGCCGGTGCCTCACCGGCCGGAGACTTTCCGGAGCGCCTGCTCAATGACGTCAACCGCCATCGTGGCCTCGTCCTCCGTCAACACCAGGGGCGGCTGAATGCGAATAACGTTGCCATCCGCACCGCCAAGACCAATCAACACGCCCTTCTCGCGACACCAATCCCTCACCAATGCCGCCTCCTTGACCGCCGGAGTCTTGTCGCTATCCCTAACCAACTCAACCCCGATCATCAGTCCCTTGCCCCGCACATCCCCCACCAGGGCACACCGCTCCTTGAACTCCTGCAACCGCCGCAGCACCTGCTCGCCGCGCCGCCGTGCATTCCCTGGCAAATCCTCCTCCACCATGACGTCGATATTCGCCAAGGCCGCCGCGCAACTGACCGGATTCCCCCCGAACGTGGAAAGATGGTCGCCCGGCGTAAACGCGGCTGCAATTTCGGCCCTTGCCGTGAAGGCACTCAGGGGAAACCCATCGGCAATCCCCTTGGCCATGCACAGGATGTCCGGCTCAACTCCATAGTGCTCACACGCAAACATCCGCCCTGTGCGTCCGAACCCGCATTGCACCTCGTCGGCAATATAGAGCGCCCCGTCTTTCCGGATGTACCGGGTCGCCACGGCGAAATACTCGGCGGGCGGCACAATGATCCCGCCCTCACCCAGCACCGGTTCAGCCACAAAGGCCGCAACGTCGCCCGCCGTCTGGTACCGCAACACATGGTCCATAAACTCCGCACAGGCCAGACCACACCCCGGATACGTCGTCTTGAACGGGCACCGGTAACAATACGGCGCCGGTGCAAACGCCACTCCGGACAGATAAGGACCCGACCCTTTCTTCCGCGCGCGATTCCCCGACACGGACAACGTCCCCACAGTCCGCCCGTGGAAACCGAGAGTCAGACAGACCACTTCCTTGCGCTTGGTGAACTGCTTGGCCAACCGCAATGCACCCTCTACCGCCTCGGCGCCACTGTTCCCAAGAAAACTCTTCCGCAGGGAGCCCGGTGTGATCTCCGCCAACCGCTTCGCCAATTCTCCGGCGCGCGGGTTGTAATACAAATAGGTGCTTCCATGCACCAGTTTGTCCATCTGCGCCTTCGCCGCCGCCACCACCCTGGGATGCCCGTGTCCGGCATTGACCACCGCAATACCGCTGAAACAGTCCAGGTACTTCTTCCCGTCATGATCTGTCACGACGCACCCCGAAGCACAGTCCACAACAACCGGCTCAAACCCCGCCACCATCGAGGTGATCATGTACTCATCATAGAGTCGCTTGGTATCCATCTTGCAATCCCTCCCTGCCACACCGCCACTTCACACCTACTCGTGACGCAGACTTTCGATCGGACTCAGCCGTGACGCCCGCCAGGCGGGATAGAACCCGAAAAAGATCCCGACTCCCGCGGCAAACACCAACGCCAGCAGAACCGATCCGGGCGTAATCAGAACAGGCCAGTGGTTGGTCGCCGCCACAATCCTGGCCACCATAGCCCCGCACCCAACCCCCAACGCCCCGCCCACACCGGCCAAAACCATGGCCTCGATCAGGAACTGCCACAGGATATCCCCCCGCTTTGCCCCCACCGCCATCCTCAACCCGATCTCCCGCGTCCGCTCCGTCACCGAAACCAGCATGATGTTCATGATGCCGATCCCGCCCACCACCAGGGAGATGGAGGCAATGATTGTCAGCAACATCGTCATCATCCCCGATACCTTCGTGATGGTCTCCGTCACCTCCGTCATATCCGTTACGGTAAAATCGTCATCCGTATCCGCCCCCAGCCGATGCCGCTGACGCAGAATGGCCGTCACCTCCCGCTTGGCCGCCTCCAGATCATCCATGCTGCGAAGACTGAGGATCAACTGGCTTACATTCCGGAATGGGGACCGCTGCAGCACCCGCCGCACCGTGGTCCAGGGGAGAATGATGGTGTCATCCTGATCCCGCCCCCAGGCCGTACTCCCTTTCGGCACCATGACGCCAATCACCCGGAACGACATCCGCTCGATCCGCAGATTCGCCCCCACCGGACTCTCCTGCTTGAAAAGCTGGTCTGCCACCGTCTTCCCCAACACACACACCCGTGCCCCGCGGCGCACATCGTTCTCCGTAAAGAAATCCCCTTCGGCCACCTCCCAGTTCCGGGCGACAGGATAGTCTTCCGATCCCCCGACAATCGAGGTTGCCCAATCGTTTTCCCGGTACACAACCTGCGCCCCCGTATGAACCACGGGACTCATCACCGTGATCATCGAACATTCCCTGAGTATCGCCGCGCCGTCATCCGCCGTCAGGTTCTGCTGGCTCCCCGCGCTTCCTCGGGCGCCCCCCATCTGCATGCTTCCCGGAAACACCATCATCAGGTTGTTCCCCATGCTGCTGATCTGCGATTCCATCATCGCCGATGCCCCGCGTCCCACCGAAATCACGGCAATCACAGCGGCAATCCCGATAATGATGCCCAGCGCCGTCAACAACGCCCGCCCCTTGTTGCGCATCAACGCCCGCAACGCCACCCGAAAGACCACCACCCCGGTCATACAACCTCCCCGTCCCGCATGTGGATGACCCGCCTGGCGTACTGCGCAATGTCCTGCTCGTGCGTCACCATCGCCACCGTCATCCCCCCGGCATTGAGATCGGTGAACAACTTCATGATCTCATTGCTGGACCGGCTGTCCAGATTGCCCGTCGGTTCATCCGCCAGAATCAGCGGCGGCGCATTGACCAGCGCCCGCGCAATAGCCACCCGCTGTTGCTGCCCGCCGGACAACTGGCTCGGATGATGGTCCATCCGATCCCCCAGGCCCAACTGGGTCAGCAATTCCGCCGCGCGCCGCCGCCGTTCAGCGCTCCGGACGTGCACCCCCCCGTAGTACATCGGTAGTTCAACATTTTCCAGGGCACTCGTGCGCGGCAACAGATTGAAGTTCTGAAACACAAATCCAATCTTGCGGTTGCGTAACCCCGCCAACCGGTCGGCACTCAAACGCCCCGCCTGTTCCCCATCCAACCAGTATTCGCCCGACGTGGGCGTATCCAGACATCCCAACACATTCATCAATGTGCTCTTCCCGGATCCGGAGGCACCCATGATGGCGACAAAATCCCCGCGCGCGATCTCCAGCGAAACATTCCGCAACGCCGGAATCTCGATCTCGCCCATCCGGTAAACCTTGCAGACCTGACGCAGTGTAATCAGCATGCCACGCTCCTATCGCGGCCGCCGCGAGCCGGGCATCCTCGGCGGAGCGAATGGATTCACGGTTTCCTTCGCTTCACCCGCCACCCCGTTGGTCCCAACCACCAGAAGATCCCCCTTCTGAATCCCCGCCGCTTCACGCAACTCGGTATGTGATCCATCGGTAATCCCCGCCTTGATCTCCGCCGCAACAGGCCGCCCCCCGTCCCTCAAAACCCATACCCTGGAACCCGCCTTGACCCGGGGACCCGCCTTGTCCTCCGGCATCTTGAACCTCAAGGCGGCATTGGGGACCCGCAGGACATCCGTCAGATGCGCCACTTCGCAAATCACATTGGCCGTCATACCCGGAAAGAGTTTGCCATCGGGATTGTCCGCCCGGATGATCACCGGATACGTCACCACGTTCTGGACGGTCAGGGCCGACAACCGGATCTGCGCCACCTTGCCTTGGAATTCGTCAGGATAGGCATCCACCGTGAATTTCACCGGCTGCCCTTCCTTGATGCTCCCGACATCCGCCTCCGGAACACTGGCCGCAATCTCCATCTTGGACAGATCCGTCGCAATCTGGAAAAGCACCGGCGCCGACATGCTGGCCACCACCGTCTGCCCCTCACTGACACTCCGCTTGATCACCACCCCGTCCACCGGCGAACGGATCACCGTGTAGTCAAGGTTGGCCTGCGCCAACTGCAGCGAGGCCTTGCTCTGCTCAACCTCCGCCTGCGCCACCTTGAGTTGGGCCGTCAGGGCGTCGCGCGAGGCCACCGCCGCGTCCAAGTCCGCCTGCGAGAGCATGTCGCGCCGCGCCAACTCACGCGCACGGACCAGATCCTTCTCCGCCTGCACCAGGCGGACCTGGGCCTGATCCACCGAGGCCTCGCTCTGCAACACGTTCGCCCGCTCCTGCGCCAGCCGGGCCTGGTACACCGTCGGATCAATCATCGCCACCAAATCGCCCGCTTTCACCCGATCGTTGAAATCCACGTACAGTTTCCGGATCGGCCCATTGACCTGTGTCCCCACATCCACCAGGCGCATCGGACTGACCGTCCCTGTCGCCCGCACCGTCTGGATCAGGTCGCCCTTCTCCACCGTGACCGTCCGGTACGTCGGCCCTTTCGTTTCCGGCAAACGCCACCACCACACGCCGGCCACCCCTCCCGCCGCCACCACCACACCCGCGATCATCATCCATCGTTTCATAAGTCACCGCTTCCTATGGCGTGCTGTATCTGCGCCACCGCCGTTTGACGGCCAAACCGGGCCTTCACCCGGTCGGACCGGGCCCCCGTCAACGCAACCTGGGCATCGGTCACTTCAATCGCCGATGCCTTGCCCTGCCGGTATCGCTCACTCACCAGCGCCAGACTCTCCTGCGCCTCCCGCACAATCAACTCCGCCAATCCCTGCCGCTCAATCGCCGTATCCAGACTGCTTAACCCGCGCCGGATCTCCAGATAGATCTGCTGCTCGCGTTCCGCCACCCGGCTGCGCGCCGCCCGCAGCGCGGCCACTGCCTCATCAACCTGGGCCGTCTGCCGCCACCCGGTAAAAAGATTGACCGCCGAACGGGCCATCACCGACCAATTCCACGTCAACGGAAACTGAGACCCGCCCCCCCCGTAATCGCCGCCCACCCGCAGCGACGGATACAGACTGGCGATGGCGGCGTCCACCGCGGACGAGGCCGCCCGTTCCCGCGCCTGCAAACCCTGGAGTTCCGGATGCCGCTCCCGCGCAATCGCCATCAGTCCCTCCGGAGTTCCTGTATAGGGTTCAGGTTCCCCGGCCATCACCTGAAAACCCGGATCCTCCGCCAACCCCAGACTCTGGTTCAAGGCCGCCCGCGCGGTCACCCGTGCGTTCGCGGCATCCATCCGGCTGAGCCGGGCATTCCCCAGATCCACTTCGGCCTTGGTCACGTCATACCGGATCCGGATGCCCACCTCGGCAAACACCCGGACCTGTTCAAGATGGATCTCGAATTGCCGCACCGATTCCTCGGCCACCTGCAGCAATTCCTGCGCCCGGCAAAGTTCAAGAAATGCCGCCCGCACCTCATACACCACGTCATTCCGCACGGCCCGCAGACTGGCCTCGGCCGCCTGCCGCCGCTCCACCGCCTGTCGAACCTCCGCCGGCGTCCTGCCAAAATCGTAAACCAGCAGATCCAACCCCAGGGATGCACTGTAACTGTCACTGGCCCTGCCGCTCGAATCCGTCCCGGCTGAATTCGCGGTCCGGCGCGTGTACCCCGCCGACGCATCCGCCGTGGGCCAGTAGGCCGACACCGCCCCCCGCTCCTGCGCCACCGCCGCCACCACCGCCTGCCGGGCCTGCACCACGGCCGGCCGGTAGTCCAGCGCCACCCGCACCGCATCGTCTACCGTCAGCACCGTGTTGGTGCCGAACCCGATTTCCCCGGCGCGTACCGTCCGTTCGCCCGGCGGCGCCTTGCTCGCGTCCTGGGCCTCACGCGCACGGCGGATCGTCGCGCACCCCGTCCCCGCCACGATCAATACCCCTGCCAGCATCACAAGGCCGCAACCATGCAACACCCGGGGCCTCCCCCATCGGACACCTCCGCCATTGTCATTTCTTGGACTCATTAACCGCTCGTTATACTGGCAAACCGCAGTGATTACAAACATACACTTTCACACATGTGCCACCCTCACCCACCCCGGTCAGCAGTAATACCGCGAGTTGCTGAATCCTGTTTCCCGCTATTGACATCTCCAGCGCTTGCATTAGCATTACCCCCTGTTGCGTGCCTCAGCAGGACGCAACGGCGGCCAACGGGGTCGTTGGTTGCCACCCAGCGTTGTGTGCATGACCTGAAACCCGAAAGGGACGGCGGCAGAACGCGTGTTGGGAAATGGGAAGAGGCATGGGGAATTGGGAACGAAGAGAAGGGATCGGTTATGGACGAGGAATTGTATAACACGCAGATTCGAGTGGAACGTAAGTTTTTCTATTTCACGCTGAGGCAGAACCCCAGAGGTCGCTTCACGAAAATCACCGAGGACGTTAACGGCCGTCGCGACAGCATCATCATGCCGTCCACGGGGTTGATCCAGTTCCGGGATGCACTGAATGAACTGATCGACGCCGACGAAAAGGCGGGGCCCCCGCCAACCGCGGAAGAGTAACCTCACCCGCACCGTGAGAACCTCTCGCGATCGGAACGTCGCCTGTTTCATCTCACCGCACGGGTTGGGGCATGCCGCACGGTCTGCCGCCGTTCTGGCGGCCCTGCAGCGTCTCCAACCCGGTATCAAACTGCACCTCTTCACCACGGCGCCGCGGAAGTTCTTCACCGAATCCGGCTGCCACAATCCCGTTTTGCATGACACCGACACGGATGTGGGATTCGTGCAGTCGTCCGCCTTGGCGGCCGATCTGCTAGCCACCGTGGAGCGTCTGGATGATTTCCTGCCGTTCCATACCAACCACCTCGAACTGCTCGCCGAAACCGTGCGGCGCGCCCGATGCGGCCTCGTCCTCTGCGATATCGCCCCGCTGGGCATCGCCGTGGCGCGCCAGGCCGGACTGCCCTCGGTTCTGATCGAGAACTTCATGTGGCACGACCTCTACCGACCGTATCTCGCCAACCACCCGCGCCTCGCCCCCCATGCGGAAACCCTGCGGGGACTCTTCAGCCAAGCCAACCTCCATATCCAGACCCGGCCCGTCTGCCGACCCATCGAGGCCGATCTCACGGTGGGCCCCGTCAGCCGCCCACCCCGCCAAACGCCCGCCGCCATCCGCAAGGCACTCGCCCTCGGATCGGATGTCAGGATCGTCCTGATTACCATGGGCGGCGTCGGACAACATACCCCCTTGCTGGATTCCATGGCCCACCGGAAGGATATCGTGTTTGTTGTCGCCTGGGGCAGTCCCAAACTCCAACGCTCCGGCAACGTCATCCGACTGCCGCTTCAATCCGACTTCTATCATCCCGACCTTGTCCACGCCGCGGATGCCGTGATCGGCAAGGTCGGCTACAGCACCCTGGCCGAAGTCTACCACGCCGGCGTGCCGTTCGGTTACGTGGTGCGTGACGGCTATCCCGAAATGCCCCCGCTCGTGGCCTTTATCGAAAAGGAAATGCCCGGACTCCCCCTGCCCGCCGCCTTTCTGGAAACCGACAGCGCCGGGGACAGTATCGACCGCCTCCTGGCCCTCCCGCACCACCCCCCAACCGCCCCCAACGGCGCCGACGCCATCGCCAACTTCCTGCTCCCCCTCCTGCACCGCACCCCGTGAGCGCTAAGCCTCCTCAGGGTTGGGGCAACTTCTGCCGCCCACTGTGCTTGGCCTCACACCGTGACGCCCTACAAAATTCCGCAGGATGTGGGACCGCACGGTGTGCGGTCGAGTTCTGAACCTGGGATCGCCAAAACAGAGAGAAGCGCCCTCAGGGTTGGGGATGCCACAGCGGCGATTGACAGAACCTCCCGAAATGTGTGACATATCCGCCTTTTCATAAGGAGTGAACCATGCCATTAATTGATAAACCGTTGTCCGAATTGAGAGTGTATCAAGGCGTGAATCCGCGACCGGCGGATTTCGACGCCTATTGGGATGCCTCCCTGCGCGACTTGGATGCCGTGGATCCGGCAGTGGAATTGAAACGGAACACCACCTTGTCCTCACGGCAGGCGGAGTGCTTCGATTTGTGGTTCACCGGCGTCGGCGGCGCCCGCGTCCACGCCAAGTACCTGAGACCGGCACGCCGCCAAGGCAAGGCTCCTGCCCTGTTGCAGTTCCATGGCTACACCGGCAACTCCGGGGATTGGGCTCAAAAACTGGCGTATGCCGGGGAGGGATTTTGTGTCGCCGCGTTGGATTGCCGCGGACAGGGCGGATTGAGCGAAGACAATCTGCAGATCCGCGGCAATACGCATCACGGCCATATCATTCGCGGATTGGACGATCCCGATCCCCGCAATATGCTGTTCCGTTACATCTACCTGGATACGGCGCAACTCGCCCGGATCGTCATGGGATTTGACGAAGTCGATCCGGCCCGCGTGGGAGCGTGGGGCGGGTCGCAGGGCGGCGCCTTGACCCTGGCTTGTGCGGCCCTGGAACCGCGCATCCGGCTGGCCGCGTCCGAGTTCCCGTTCCTGTGCGACTTCAAGCGGGTATGGGATATGGATCTGTGCAAGGATGCCTATGCCGAACTGAAGACATTCTTCCGGTTGTTCGACCCCACCCATGCCCGCGAGGAAGAGATCTTCACGCGATTGGGTTACATTGACCTGCAATTCCTCGCCCCGCGCATCCGGGCCAAAACCCTCATGGCCGTGGGATTGATGGATACCATCTGCCCACCCTCCTCCCAGTTTGCCGCCTACAACAAGATCACCGCGGAGAAGGATCTGGTGATCTACCCGGACTTCGGGCATGAGGGGTTGGCCGGTCATACCGATCGCGTGTTCCAGTTCATGATGGCACTGGCGGTATGAGGTAAGGGTTGATGGGGGCGGCGCGAACCGGTACGGTATGCGGATTGAGGAGACATCCATGCATCGAGACAAGTTCTATGTGACGACGCCCATCTATTACGTGAATGACCGTCCCCACATCGGCCATGCCTACACAACCATCCTGGCGGACGTGCTGGCGCGTTATCACCGCCTGTTGAACATCCCGACGTGGTTCCTGACCGGATCGGATGAGCATGGCCAGAAGGTCCAGCAGGCGGCGGATAAAGGCGGTGTGACGCCCCAGGACCATGCCGACCGCACCGTCGTGCGCTTCCAGGAATTGTGGAAGAAACTCGAAATAACCCACGACGACTTCATCCGCACCACCGAACCGCGGCACAAGACCGTGGTGCAACAGATGTTCCAAACCCTGTACGACAAGGGCGAGATTTACCGCGCCGAATACGACGGCTGGTACTGCGTGCCCTGCGAACGGTTCTTCATGGAAAAGGATCTGGTGGAAGGTTGCTGCCCGGACTGCAAACGGCCGGTTGATCGCATCCGGGAGTCGAATTATTTCCTCCGGATGAGCAAGTACCAGGACTGGCTGATCCAGTACATCCAGGACCATCCCAAGTTCATCCAGCCGGATTTCCGCCGCAACGAGACGCTGGGATTCCTGCGGAAACAACTGAACGACTTGTGCGTGTCACGCCCCAAAAGCCGCCTGAACTGGGGCATTGAGTTGCCGTTCGACAAGGATTTTGTGGCCTATGTCTGGTTCGATGCCCTGACCAATTACATCAGCGCAGTGGGATATCTGGCGGATGACGCCAAGTTCCAAAAGTGGTGGCCGGCGTCGTACCACCTGATCGGAAAGGATATCCTGACCACCCACACCGTGTACTGGCCCATCATGCTCAAGGCGATGGGGGTACCGCTGCCCGAATCCGTCTTTGCCCACGGCTGGTGGCTGGTCGGCGACAGCAAGATGAGCAAGTCCGTCGGCAATGTGATCAATCCGATGGAGTTTGTTGACAAGTTCGGCGTCGATCCGTTCCGGTATTTCCTGATGGCGGAAATGGTCCTGGGGCAGGATGCCAGTTTCACCGAAGAAGCCTTTGTGCGGCGCTATAACGCCGACCTGGCCAACGATCTTGGCAACCTGCTCAGTCGTTTGCTCAAGATGATCGGCACCTACGCGGAGGGTCTCCTGCCGGCGCCGGGAGCCGAGGGCACCGATGAGGTGCCGTTGCGGACGATGGCCTGCGAGGCGGCGGGAACCATGGAATCCACCATCAACAACATGCGGCTGGATCTCGGGTTGGCCGCCGTGGCTAACGTGGTGCGCGAGGCCAACCGCTATCTGGAACGTAAGCAACCGTGGACCCAGGC
The DNA here is from genome assembly GCA_964535015.1 of uncultured Verrucomicrobiota bacterium. Classification (GTDB taxonomy): domain Bacteria; phylum Verrucomicrobiota; class Kiritimatiellia; order CAIKKV01; family CAITUY01; genus CAZDUS01. Next base: position 20,512 of record CAZHRU010000046.1, read on the forward strand.
CAAACAGGCCGACAAGGGGCCGCTGAACACGACGCTTTATTTTGGAGCGGAGACATTGCGGATCGTGAGCGGTCTGCTCTATCCCGTAATGCCCGGCAAAATGACAGAGTTACGCCAGGCACTGGGACTGGGCAACGAGGCGCCGGAAATCGGGACACTCAAACAATGGGGCGTGCTGAAACCGGGATGTCGGGTGGGCGTGGTGCAATCACTGTTTCCAAGGATCATGCCCACCGAGAAGAAAGAGGAATCCGCCCCTGCAAAGGGGAAGCAAGACGATCCTGGAGGGCGGAGCTCTGCGACGCCGCCTGCAGGCAAGGATTCCGCGCCGGTGGGTGTGGTCTTGGCCGAGTATGCCGATTTCCAGAAGATCCAATTCCGGACGGCGCGGATTCTGGAGGCCGTGCGCGTCGAGGGCGCGGACAAACTGCTCAGACTGCAGATTGACGTGGGCGGCGAGCAACGGCAGATTGTGGCGGGGATCGCACAGCACTATGACCCGGCGGTCCTGCCCGGCAAAACGATTGTGGTACTGGCGAACCTCAAGCCGGCCAAAATCCGCGGGATTGAATCCAACGGAATGCTATTGGCGGCAAGCAGCGGCAAGGATCTGAAACTGGTGACAGTGGATGGCGAGTTACCAAGCGGCGCCGTGGTGAAGTAGGGAGGGTTGGAGGGTTCAGGGTTCGGGGTTCAGGTGATGGCAGCCAAGGTCTCAGCGAATGTAAGACAGGAAAGGGTGCGAACCAAGACGGCGAACACCATGGACCAGAACCCCAGAAGTCTGTAGTCTGTAGTCTGTAGTCCGTTGTCCGTAGTCTTCTTCAAGGGCGATTAGCTCAATGGTTAGAGCGCCAGCTTTACACGCTGGATGTTGGGGG
>CAZHRU010000047.1:0-20856 GCA_964535015.1 uncultured Verrucomicrobiota bacterium
GCCGGGTGTTCATGCCGCCGACGGATTGTCCGTTCCGGACGGCCGATGCCCTTCTGGCGAAAGAGCCGAACATGGGGAAGGTCATCCTGGTGGACATGCACGCCGAAGCCACATCCGAGAAGGTGGCCATGGGGCGGTACCTGGACGGGCGGGTGTCGGTTGTGGTGGGGACCCATACCCATGTGCAGACGTCGGATGAAACGATTTTGCCGAAGAAGACGGCCTATCTGACCGATCTGGGGATGACGGGGCCGAAGGATTCCTGTTTGGGTCGTGATCTGGCATCGGTGATGTCCAAGTTTATGACGGGCATGCCGTCCAAGTTCGATATTGCGGAGCACAATATTTCGCTGGAAGGGGCGCTGATCGAGGTGGATGACGCGACGGGGCGGGCGATACGGATCACCCGGGTGCGGGAGATTCTGGATCAGGGGCGATGAGCGAGCGGTTGTCCAGCGGCGGACGCCAGGAGGTTCTCTCGGTCACCGAGTTGACCCGGATGATCCGTTCCCTTATCGAGGGGAGTTTCCAGTCCGTATGGGTTGAGGGTGAGTTATCCAATGTCCGGCGCCCGGCATCGGGGCACTGTTATTTTACCTTAAAGGATGCGGGCGCGCAGATCCGGGCGGTGGTCTGGCGCAGTGACCTGCGGGGGATGGCGGTGGAGATGAGGGACGGTCTCCTAGTGCGGGCTTCGGGGGCCCTGACGGTCTACGAGCGTGACGGAACGTACCAGATGGTGGTGCGGCGGATGGAGGCGGGGGGCAAGGGTTCACTGCAGGCGGCCTTTGAGGCGCTGAAGAAGAAGTTGGCCGAAGAGGGGTTGTTCGAGGCGGCGCGCAAGCGGGCGTTGCCGTTGTTGCCGCGGACCATTGGGATTGTGACGTCGCCCACGGGGGCGGCCATTCGCGATATTTTGAACATTCTCGGGCGGCGGTTTCCCAACCTGCATGTGGTGTTGGCGCCGGCCCGGGTGCAGGGGGAAGGGGCGGCGGCGGAGGTTGCCGCCGCCATCGGGATGCTGGATGCACGCGGGGATATTGACGTGATGATCGTGGGGCGCGGCGGGGGCAGTCTCGAGGACCTGTGGTGTTTCAACGAGGAGGTTGTGGCGCGGGCGATCGCGGCGGCGCGGGTTCCGGTGATTTCGGCGGTTGGGCACGAAACGGATTTCACCATCAGCGATTTTGTGGCCGATTTGCGGGCGCCGACGCCGTCGGCGGCGGCGGAGTTGGTGGTGGGACGCAAGGATGAATTCCTGGAGGGGTTGGCGCACCAATCCGTGGCCATGACCCGTCTGCTGAAGCATGCGGTGTTGGCGGCCCGGAGCCGGTTTGCGGCGGCGGCCAACAGTTACGTGTTCCGTGAACCGGGGAATGCGGCCAAGGTGTACCGCCAACGGATTGACCGGTTGGCGGCGCAATCGCGGCATTTGTTGGAACGGCGCTTCCGCGACCGTCAGCAGCGGGCGGATGATCTCGCCATGCGGTTGTCGCATGTATTGAAGATGGAGTTCAGCCGGCGGTCGGGCGAGGTGCGGGTACTGGAGCGGCAACTGGCGGCGTTCAACCCGTTGGCGGTGTTGAATCGCGGGTATAGCATCACCTTGAAGCAGGATGGACAGGTGGTCCGGTCGCCCCGGGAGGTGGAGGTTGGGGAGCGGGTCGAGACGCGGGTGGGGCAGGGCCGGTTTGAATCGCAAGTGACGAAGAGTGAGGGAGGGGAATCATGAGTAAGAAGAAGACGGAGATTCAGGAAGACAAGGGTTCAACACCGAGTTTTGAGCAGGCGTTGGAGCGGCTGGAGACGATTGTGCAGGAGATGGAAAGCGGGGAACTCAGCCTGGAAACCATGATGGCCCGGTTTGAGGAAGGGCAACGGCTGGTGAAGGCTTGCGGCGAGACGCTGGGTCAGGTGGAGAAGCGCATCGAGATCCTGGTCAAGGAAGGCGAGAAGGTTGTGGCGAGGCCGTTTGATCCGGTGCGCGGGGCGGCGGAGACGGATGCGGCCGGCGATGATGAAGCGCCCAACGGGCTTCCGTTTTGAGTCCGACTCACAGTGTGTCCGCAATCCTGCACCACCAGAATGTCCGACTGCAAGATTCGATTCCCATTTCTCGTTGAATCCACAGTTTGAATCACCTATCATTTCTGGCAGATGCACGCATTGACGATTACAACCAATGGGTTATGGGCCGGAGCGAGTGAAAATCGGACGCTTCTCTCCATTCCCGAAACACTCCGCGCCCGCTTCTTCGCTTCTGTGAACAATCAACAACAGAAGGACCTCGGACAATTCTTAACACCGCCGCACGTTGCCGATCTCATGGCGGAGATGTTCCGACAGCATTCCAGTCGCATACGTTTGCTGGATGCAGGGGCGGGGATGGGCATTCTGTCCGCTGCTTTTGTCCGTCGGCAACTCATCAAGAAGATTCCGCCAAAACAAATCGAGGTTACGGCCTACGAAATAGACAGGGCGCTCATTGGCGGGATTGAGGAGACCTACGAGAGGTGCCGCGTCGCATGCCAGTCCAAAGGGGTTCAGTTTTCGGCAACAATCTGCAATGCCGATTTCATTGCCGAAGGCGCGGAGATGCTGAGAAGAGATTTTTTCTCAAAGGTGCCCCCGGCCTTTGACGCGGCAATCGTGAATCCCCCCTACGGAAAACTCTCGACGACGTCGGATGCCTATCGTCTCCTGCGGAGTGTTGGCGCCGAGACGACGAACCTGTATGCGGCTTTCCTGAATGTGATTATCGGACTGCTGACACCACGCGGCGAACTCGTTGCCATCACGCCACGCAGTTTTTGCAACGGTCCGTACTACAAGTCGTTTCGCCGGAAACTTCTGACGGATATGTCTTTCCGCAGAATCCACATATTTGAATCCAGGACAGCCGCGTTCAAGCACGACAACGTTTTGCAGGAGAACATCATTCTGCATGCCGTCAAGGATTTGCCACAGTCCCGTACAATCCGGATTTCGCAGAGTGCCGGCGGCGACGGGGCCGCTGTTCACAGTCGTGTCTTCCCATCTAACGAGATTGTTTCGCCCGGAGATTCCGAGATATTTATCCACATCCCGACTTCTGCGAAGCACATTGCCGCGCGGGACCAAGTGGCGCATCTGGGAGCCACCCTTTCAGGACTGGGGCTCACGGTTTCGACAGGTCGGGTCGTGGATTTTCGCGTGCGGGAATATCTCCGCCAACAGTCTGAGGCCGGGGCAAGTCCGTTAGTCTATCCGTGTCACTTTGATGGTCTTTTCGTGAGGTGGCCAAAGGAAGGTTCACGCAAGTCGAATGCAATTATCGACGGTGAAAAGACAGTGAGTTTGCTTGTTCCGGCGGGAGTGTATGTTCTGACCAAGCGGTTTACGTCGAAAGAGGAACGCCGCAGGGTTGTCGCCTGCATCTACGACCCGAGTCGTGTGAAAAGCCGGCGTGTTGGATTCGAGAATCATCTGAACTACATTCATGCGAACGGGAAGGGTCTCGACATGGTCTTGGCAAAAGGCCTGTGGGCTTTTCTCAACTCCTCAGACCTCGACCTGTATTTCCGTCAATTCAACGGGCATACCCAGGTGAACGCAACTGATCTGCGCAATGTGCATTTTCCCACAACCGACCAGTTGCGCAGTATTGGAGGCCAAGTTGGCGACGATTCATTAGGGCAGCATGACATTGACGAAATTGTGGCAAGGGAGTTGAAAACATGAGAACAGCATCCTGCAAGAAAGGGTCACGGGGCGCGCGGAAGTTGAAGGAAGCGATGACCATTCTTCACGCGATGGGTTTTGCGCGGAAGCAGAGAAACGAGGTGGCTGGTTACGTTTTGCTTGCCGTTCTTGACCTTGGACCCTACGGCACTTGGGATGCCGCGCAGGCACCGCTTCGCGGAATCACCCCTATTATCGACTTTGTCGCCAACAAATACGGGTTTCGGTACGCTCCCAACACACGGGAAACCATCCGCGACGAGGCCGTGAAGTATTTTGTCGAAGAAGGGCTTCTCGTGAAGAACCCCGACAATCCGAGGCGACCTACGAATAGCGGCAAGACCGTATACCAGATTGAACCTGCCGCACTACGTCTATGCAAGTACTTCAAGACTCGCACTTGGCAGGGAGCTCTCAAGCGATATCTCAATACAAGAGCGGGAATCAAACGGGAGTTACAGCGAGTTCGGGAGCTAGCGCGCATTCCGGTGCGGCTACCCTCTGGTGATAAAATTACACTGTCGCCGGGTGGCCAGAACCCGCTTATTAAGAAATTCGTCGAGCACTTCTGTGCCCGGTTTGTTCCGGGTGGTGTCGTTGTCTATGTTGGCGACGCCGAGAACAAGTTTCAATATTATGAGACCGCCTACTTTAAGCGGCTTGGCGTTGTGATAGACTCCTCTGCCAAGATGCCAGACGTTGTTGTCCATGACCCAAAACGCAAGTGGTTGATCATTGGCGAGGCCGTGACGAGTGCTGGAGTAGTGGACGGGAAACGGCGTCGAGAACTCAAGACGCTTTTTGCCGGATTCCGCAAGGGACTTGTGTTTGTGACGGCGTTTGAGACGCGAGATGCAATGGGACGTTTTCTTAGTCAGATTTCATGGGAGACTGAAGTCTGGATTGCCGAAGATCCTGACCATGTGGTTCATTTCAACGGGGAGCGCTTTCTCGGCCCGTATCCCGACACGATGTTTGCGTCATAGAAGGATTGGGAATAGTCATGAATCGAGTGCCGGTGCTTGAGGTGGACGATTTGCGGGTGACCTTCCGCGGGGTGGAAGGGGATATCCGGGCGGTGGACGGGATCAGTCTAAGCATTTGTGAGAACGAGACGGTGGCGTTGGTTGGGGAGAGCGGGTGCGGGAAGAGTGTGGCATCGCTGGCCTTGGCGCGGCTGGTGACCGGGGCGGGGCACTCCATTCGCGGGTCGGTGCGGTTGGGAGCGTATGAGGTGCTGGGCATGCCGGAGCGCGACCTGCGGCGGTTGCGGGGAGCGATGATTTCGTATGTGTTTCAGGACGCGACGTCGGCCTTGAACCCGGTGCAGACGGTGGGTAGTCAGATTGCGGAGGCTATCCGTCTGCACCGTCAGGCGCCGGACGTGACGGCGGAAGTGATCCGGTTAATGAAACAGGTCGGGTTGCCGGAGGTGGAGACGCGGCATGGCGATTATCCGCATCAGTTCAGCGGCGGAATGCAGCAGCGGGTGATGATGGCGATGGCGTTGGCCTGTCATCCGAAGGTGCTGGTGGCCGATGAACCGACGACGGCGTTGGATGTGACAATCCAGGCGCAGATCTTCCGGTTGTTGCGGCGGTTGCGCGGGGAGTTGAGGATGGCGGTGTTGCTGATCACGCATAATCTCGGGTTGGTGGCGGAGAATGCCGACCGGGTGCATGTGATGTACGCGGGGCGGCTGATGGAGACGGGGACGACGACCGATGTGTTGCGGAGGAGCAGGCATCCGTATACGAAGGGACTGCTTCGGGCGGTGCCGCGGCTGGCCGGTACGGAGGGGCGGATGACGGGTATCCGGGGCAACGTGCCGCACCCGGCGCGGTTGCCGTCCGGTTGCCGGTTCCATCCCCGGTGCGACCTGGCGGATGCGCGGTGCCGGACCGAGGAACCTGAGATGCAGACGATAGCGGAAGGACACGGGGTCCGATGTCATTACTGGAAGCAAGTGGAATAACGGTTCGCTTTACGGCGAAGGATGCGGCCGGGCGCAGGAAATCCTGGGAGGCGGTCAGCGATGTTGCGCTCACGCTTGGGAAGGGCGAGCGGCTTGGGATTGTGGGTGAAAGCGGATCCGGCAAGACCACGCTGGCCAAGGCCCTGCTGGCGTTGGAACCCCTGGCGGCGGGGGAGGTGCGGTTTGCGTCGGAACCGGTGACGGGGCTGAAAGGGGATCGGTTAACGGGCTTCCGGCGTCGGGCGCAGATGATTTTTCAGGATCCGATGGGGTCGTTGAATCCCCGGATGACAGTGGGGTCGGCAATCACGGAAGTGCTGGCGGTGCATCAGGTGGTGCTGCGGAACGGGCGTCGGGCGCATGTGGAGGACCTGTTGGTGGCGGTGGGGTTGGACCCCAGTTATGCCCGGAGGTACCCGCACGAGTTCAGCGGGGGGCAGCGCCAGCGCGTGGGGATTGCGCGGGCACTGGCGTTAAATCCGGAACTGCTGGTGGCGGACGAGCCGGTCTCGGCGTTGGACGTTTCGGTGCAGGCCCAGATTCTCAATCTGCTCAAGGATCTCAGTGAGGCGCGCGGCATGGCGGTTCTGCTGGTTGCGCACGACCTGGCGGTGGTACGTTACGTGTGCGAGCGGGTGATGGTGATGTACAAGGGGCGGGTGGTGGAGGAAGGGCCGACGCGGGATGTCTTTTCGGCGCCCAAGCATCCTTACACGCAGTTGTTGCGTGATTCGGTGCCGGATCCGGATCGGATTCCGGAGGCGGCGGACTCAGGCGGTGTTGCCGAGAGCGAGTCGGGGGCGGTGGCGAAGGGATGCGGGTGCGGGTTTGCGGACCGGTGTCCGCGGGCGGAGAAGCGATGTCGGGGGGATCGGCCGGTGCTGAGGGAGATTGCGTCCGGATGGCGTGCGGCGTGTTTTGTCGCATGAGGGGGGGTGGGTTGGGGCGCATCTCCGAGTTTTGGTACACGCCAAAGCGAAAAGAGGATCCAACACCCGCCTGGAGTACCCTCCTTCGCCAAAGGCTACGGAGGGCACGCCAGGCTCAAGAAAATAAACGCCACGGTTTCTAGAAGGAGTGCGTTGAGGCACCTTCGGCAATGCTCTGGATATACCAAAAGTCAGAGATGCGCCCGAGGGGTTGTGAATGGTGAATAGGGGGTGGCGAATGATGAATGGTTTCGATAGGATTCGGCCTTTCAACGGGTGAGGCAAAGTTTGTGAGGGGTGTGCAGTATGGATGTGATGAAATTGCTCGAGGCGGTGACGAATCTTTCGCACGAGTTTGGGACATCGCCGTACGTCAAGGGTGGTGGGGGGAATACGTCCGTCAAACAGGGTGGCACGCTATGGGTTAAACCATCGGGGACCACGTTGGCGGGGTTGACTCCGGGGGCGTTCGTAGAGATGGACCGGGTGAAACTCGGGCGATTATACGAATTGAGTGTGCCGGCGGAGTCCAAGGCGCGGGAGGCGTTGGTCAAGGACGTGATGGCGCAGGCGGTGAAGCCGGGTCAGACCGCCCGGCCTTCGGTGGAGGCGCCTTTGCACGACGTGCTACAGGGAACCTATGTGGTTCACACGCATCCGGCGCTGGTCAATGGACTGGCCTGCGGGAGGGACGGGCAGGCGGCGTGCCAACGCCTGTTTCCCGATGCGTTGTGGGTTCCGTATGTTGATCCGGGGTTCACGTTGTGTGTTGATGTGCGGCGCCGTGTGGAGGAGTATGCCGCGAAGTATGGATGCCAGCCGGCGTTGCTGTTGCTGGAGAATCACGGGGTGTTTGTATCGGGGAATACGCCGGAGGAGGTGCGGGCGGTTTACCGGCGGGTGATGGATGCGCTGGTCAAGGCGTATGCGGAGGCTGGTGTGGCGGTTGAGTTGGAGGTGGAGCGGGGTGTGGGGGGTGGTATGGGGGAGGTGCTGAAGGGACTGCTGGGCGGGGAGGCGGCGGCGATTGCGTATGGCGGACGGGTTCAGGCCGCGCAGGGGCCGGTGTCGCCCGATCACATTGTCTATGCCAAGTCGTTCCCGTATGAAGGGGAGTTGACGGCGGCGGGGGTGGCGGCGTTCCGGCAGAAGCGGGGGTATACGCCGTTGGTGTACCTGACGCGGCAGGGGGTGTACGCCATTGGGCCGACGCAGAAGAAGGCGGACCTGGCGTTGGAGTTGGCCATGGATGGAGCGCTGGTCAGGCAGTTGGCGGGGGCTTTTGGTGGAATCCGGTATCTGGATGACCGTGCCCGCGAATTCATTGAGAACTGGGAAGTGGAGAGTTATCGTCAGAAACAGGTGTGACGGTTTTCTGGAAAAGAAAGGATCACGGATGAATGCCAAGACTATTCGGGAAAGTTATGGAGTGGCCCGGGACGCCTATGCGGAGGTGGGGGTTGATGCCGATCGCGCGATCAAGAACGCCCTAAAGGTGCCGGTTTCGATGCACTGCTGGCAGGCGGACGATGTTGGCGGGTTCGAGGTGAAGGAGGCCGGGGTGTCCGGGGGCGGGATTATGGCGACGGGAAACTATCCCGGTCGGGCCAGGACGCCGGACGAGGCGCGGGCCGATTATGAGCAGGTGATGGCGATGACGCCGGGTGCGATGCGGTTGAACATTCATGCCTGCTATGCCGAAACGGCGGGCAAGGTGGTGGATCGCGACGAATTGCAGCCGCGGCATTTTGCGGGGTGGATGGACTGGGCGAAGGCCCGTAAAATCCCGCTCGATTTCAATCCGACGTTCTTTGCGCATCCGAAGGCCAATGCAGGGTTCACGTTGTCGAGCCGGGACAAGGCGATCCGCAAATTCTGGGTGCGGCATGCGATGGCCTGCCGGAAGATTGCCCAGGCGATGGCGAAGAAGCAGGGAGGGCCTTGTCTGGTCAACCATTGGATTCCCGACGGCGAGAAGGATATGCCGGCCGACCGCTGGGTTCACCGGGCGTTACTGACGGAATCGCTGGATGAGGCGATTGCGGGGGATAAATTGGTGAACAAGCGGCTCTGTGTGGATTATGTGGAAAGCAAGTTGTTCGGGTTGGGTAGCGAGGAATATGTGGTGGGGTCGGCGGAGTATTACAGCAGTTACGCGCTCAGTCGCGGGGTGGGGTTATGCCTGGACATGGGGCACTATCACCCGACGGAGACGATTCACGACAAGATCTCATCGTATCTCCAGTTTCACCCGCGGTTGCTGTTGCATGTCAGCCGTCCGATCCGATGGGATAGCGATCACGTGGTGTTGTTCAGTGACGATGTGAAGCAAGTGTTCCTGGAGATCCAGCGCGGGGGCGCCTGGGGGCGTGTGGCGGTGGCGACGGACTATTTTGATGCGAGTATCAACCGGTTGGCGGCGTACACGGTTGGGTTGAGGGCGACGCGCAAGGCGATCCTGTACGCGATGCTGGATCCGACGAAGCGGTTGCAGTCCTTGGAGGCGGCGGGGGACCGTACCTCGCGGATGGCGTTGATGGACGAGATGAAGGCGATGCCATTCGGAAGCGTGTGGGCGGAGTGTTGCCGTCGGGCAGGGGTTCCCCAGGACCTGCGGTGGATGGACGGGGTGAAGCGCTATGAGGCGCGTGTGTTGAGCCGGCGTTAACCGGCGTTGTCTCGGCTGGTTCTTCGGGAATGTGGACTACACCCGGTACTTGAGCGCGTTATGGAATACGGCGCATGGGCAGTGGTTTAGATTCGGCGTGGATGGGTCGTCTCTCCTTTTTCATCTTTCGTTCAGTCTCCTGCCGTGGGCGTACATCTTCCGTCTGACACGGGTCCATGTTGTATTACCTTCTGATTCCCTGGTTCTACCTGTGGAGGGAAAAAAGGTGGGCATGGATTCCGTTCTGTCTGCTGTCGGGGGTTCGCACTTGCGCCGGGGCATGAAGTTGTGCAATACAAGACGAGGAACGGGTGCTGTGGCGGGCGTGGAGTTAGCTGTCAGGGTTCAGGCGATGTCGGGAGCGTATATCACAACAGAGAAGCGGCAGGCCTTGGTGGAGCGCATGGCGCGACTGGGGATCCGGGAGCAGGATATTGAGGAGAAGTTCATTCTGGGAGCCGGGAGCGGCGGGCAGAAGTTGAACAAGACCTCGTCCTGCGTCTATTTGCGGCATGGTCCGAGCGGGCTGGAAGTGAAATGCCAGCAGGAGCGGTCGCGCGAACTCAACCGGTTCCTGGCGCGGCGTGAACTATGCGAGCGGATCGAGGAGCGGGTGTTGGGGGCAAAGAGCGCGAAGCGGCAGGCGATGGAAAAGGTGCGCCGGCAGAAGCGGCGGCGGTCACGGCGTCAGAAAGAGCACATGTTGGATGCGAAGCGGAAGCATGGTGAAAAGAAAGCGGGGAGGCGTTCCATTGGACATGAATCGTAATTATTCTGGCGGGGTCAAGGGGTTGTTGACCCGGTGGCTGGTGCTCACGGTAGCGGTGTGGGTGGCGGCGGGGGTGATCCCCGGGGTGTCGTACGAGAGTGGGAGCAGTTTGTTGCTGGCGGCGCTGGTGCTTGGGTTGCTGAACAGTCTGGTCAAGCCGGTGCTGATCGTGTTGTCGTTGCCGTTCGTCATCCTGACGTTCGGGCTGTTTGTGTTGATCATCAACGCGCTGGTGTTGATGTTGGCGGCGAAACTGGTGGAGGGGTTTCATGTGGACGGATTCTGGCCGGCGATGGGGGCGGCGTTGATTGTCAGTTTGGTCAGCATGCTTTTCGGGGTGAAGCGGCAGGAGCCGCGCACGTGGCGGACGGTTGAGCGGCCCACGGCGCCGCGGACGCCGCCGCCCGGCAAGGGTCCAATTATCGATGTGTGATGGGTGCGTTGATCAGGGTGAGGCAGTTCAGGCGATTGAAACCATAATAGTGCGGACCTATGGGGGAACCTATGAAGTGACCGGGGTGCCGTTGGAGGGGGTGGTGTTCGGCCATGATGCCAACCGGGTCTGGGCGCGCGGGGTGGTGCCCGCGCAGACTCTGGAAGTGGATGCCGATGGCCTATGTCCATCTGGAGCGCATGCTGACGCAGGGATTTGGGGATCATGGATTTTATGCCGAGGCGCACGGGCCGAGCCATGTGGCCTCCGAAACGGGGCTGTTGTTGTGGATGCAGGTGGCCAGGGCGGCCTGCGGCAAGGATTTTATCACGCCGGGCCCCAATGGGCAGTGGGTGACGCTGCGGTGGGTGATGGAACTGACGCCGCAGGGGGGGGTGCCGCAGGTGATTGACCGCAAGTCCAAGGCGGGCGGGGGGTATGGCACGGACCGGTTTGACCGGGTGGGGCCCTGGTCGCACAGCGGGCAGTTCTCGCAGGGATTCGGCGCGGTGGAGCCGAAGTATCATCCCGCGATGCTGTGGGTGTATGAGCGCTTTGTGGAGCCATCCGAAAAGACGGGCGGACTGGGGCCAAAGGCCGGCAAGACCGACTGGGTTCCCGCCGGCACGAGGAGTTATGATGCCATCATTGCGCCCTGGCATGCGGTGATGGCGTTCCTGACGTGGCCGTTGGGTGTCAAACCGGCGAATCCGGAGACGGTGATGCCGAAGGCCATGAGCGACGCCACGTTCGGGTACTATGTGTTCCGGAACCGGTGGCAGGATGGCGACGACATCCTGGTCAGCGCCTTGTTGGGCTATGGGCCGAAGGACAGTTATTTGCCGCAGTTCGGGCCGATCTATGTATGGGGGTATGGCCAGAAGTTCTCGTTTGGGAGTTTCCTGGCCGACGAAACCGATTTGTATGAGCCGCAGAAAGACGGGTCGGGATTGGTGGTGGCCGGTGGCAAGCAACTGGCGGTGGACATGTCCGGGACGTCCGGGGCGGGCGTGTTGCTGGCAACGATTGGCATCGGGGAAGGCAAGGGTGGGGCTAACGATGTCAAGTTGTCGAGCCAGACCGTGACCCTCGGCGGGCAGGCGGTGACGTTGACGATGCTCGTCAAGGGGGCGGTTCCGGAGATCAAGGTGGCCGGTGACAAGGCGCTGATAGGCGGACAGACGGTTTCGTTTGATGGGAAGCGGGTTGTGTTCGGGACTAGATGACGATTGGCATCATGAAGACCCTCCTCGCGATAGTGGTGGTCGTGTTGGGGGGTGTTTCAAGGGTGAGTGGCCAGACAACGAACACTTTCCTGAATCTACCCTTTGATTCCATTCCTGGCATTGCCCCCACGCTTCTGAGTCTGAATGTGGTCACCCGGTCCGATTTTACCAACCGGCCGGTGTTTATCTATGTGCACGGGGGGTCATGGGAAAGTGGCGACAAGAATAATGTCGCCCTGAAAGATGACTACGCCTTAAGTCGCGGGTATGTGTTTGTTTCGGTGAACTTCCGGCGCCATTGGACGCGATCCCTGCGCTGGACCTCACGCGTATTGGCAGCAGATCCTGGCTTGTGACACCGCGGTTGTCCGCAACCAACAATTACCAGATGCAGGAAAGTGTATCGTTGAACGAGTGGAAACCGTTCGCCCACCGGATTACCGGTGCGGGACGGCCGTATCCGACGGTCTGGACGAACCCGCCCGGTGCGACGATGGGGTTTATCCGGTTTCAGCCGGAAGCCCGATGAGCCGTTGGTTTTCATACGACCGTGTCGTTTGTTCGTGATTTCCGGCGCATGATTTGGTTATTGTTTGCCCCCATGTCATCCGACTTCAACATTCGCGATTATTTATTCGGGTGAACCCAGGAGAAAAGATCCGTTATGAACTATGCCAAGATTGACCGTGCGGTGCTTGTGCGGCATCCCGACAACCCGATTTTGACCGCTGCTGATTTTCCGGTCAAGATGCGATCCGTTTACAACAGTTCGGCCGTCAAGATGCGGGATGGCCGCTATGTGATGTTGTGCCGGGTCAACCAACTCAACCACATGACGCTGCTCTGGGGGGCGGACAGCACGGACGGCATTCATTTCAAGGTCCGTCCGGAACCCTTCGAGATGCCGACGGATGACTTATGGCAGCGGGTCAGCCGGTCGGTTTACTATGATCCGCGCATTACCTGGATTGACGGCGAGTACAAGGTGCTGATTGCCTGCGAGGGGGATCAGAATTGCCGTGTCGCCATGTTCCGGTCCACGGATCTAAAGACGTTGGAATTCGTCAACTACATCAACGTGCCGGACAACCGCAACATGGTGATCTTCCCCGCGAAAAGCCGGGACGGGCGGTACATGAGGCTGGAGCGGCCGAACATGCCCGGGAGCGGGAAGGGGAACGTCTGGATGTCGCACTCGCCGGATCTGATCCACTGGGGTGACGCCTACGAAGTGATCCGGACCGCCGATCTCTGGAATTTCTGTATCAGCGGAATGGGGCCATCGACGGTGCCGATCCTCATTGACGAGGGGTGGTTGTTTCTGTTCCACGGCATCATGAACAACTGCACGACGCGGGAATACAGTGTGGGGGCGGCGATATTGGATCGGGACGAGCCCTGGAAGGTGCGCTATTGCACCCAGCACCCCATTCTGTATCCCGAGGCGGATTACGAATTGCGCGGGCTGGTGGAGCATGTCTGTTTCCCGTGCAGCACGATTCTGGAGAATGACGGCACGGTGATTGTGCACTACGGGGGTGCCGATACGGTACAGTGCGTGGCCACCGGCAAGTTGTCGGACATTGTTCATGCCTGCAAACACTGGTAAGGAAGGATCTTTCATGCGCGACTTTATCATTACGGACTACGGTGCTGTTCCGGACGGGGCGACACTCAATACGGAGGCCATCAACCGGGCGATCGAGGCGGCCCGGGCGGCGGGGGGCGGGCGGGTGGTGGTTCCCCGCGGGACGTTCCTGACGGGAACGGTTCAGATCCGGTCCGGCGTGACGCTGCACTTGGAAGAGGGGTCGGTGATTCTCGGGTCAACGGACCTGAAGGATTATGTGACGCGTGTGTGGGGGCATCACCGGGACATCACGCCGTGGCATCTGATTCTGGCTGAGGATTGTGAATGGATTGCCATCACGGGCGCGGGGGCCATCCGCGGCAACGGGAGATCGTTCTGGCATCCCGGGCGTGCCCACGACTGGGATTTCTGGAAGGAGAAACTCGAGCGGGTCAGTCCGATGGTTGAACTCGTGCGGTGCAAGCACGTGTTGATCGAACGGGTCCGGATCGAGGATTCGGCGGGATGGACCCTTCACCTGCACGACTGTGATCATGCGCGGATTGAGGGGATCACCATTCGCAACACCTGGTTTGGTCCGAACTGTGACGGTATTGACATGACCGGATGTCACGATGTCATCATCCACGGATGCGATATTGAGACGGCGGATGATGCCATTGCCCTCAAGAGCAGTGAATACAGCCGGTCCTGCGAGCGGATTGCCATCAGCGACTGCATCCTCCGGACCAGTTGCGTGGGGGTGCGGATCGGGTTCGAATCCCGGGAGGACTTCCGGGATATCGTCATCAGCAACCTGGTGATCCCGCGTTGTTCGAGGGTGTTCGATGTACGGGCGGTTGAGGGGTGTACGATTGAACGGGTGCGAATCTCGAATATTGTGGCCTCGACCGACAGTGGCTGGCCGGCCAACCGGGCCATCGAAGTGATTCAACTCGATTGTCCGAATGTCTTCAAGCCGGGGCAGCCGCCGGTTCATCCGGATTACGGCAAGGACAAACCGCTGACGCGATCCAGCGTGATCCGGGATGTGTCGTTTACCGGGCTTGATCTGGTGACGGACGGGCGGATCACGGTGGTCGGGAAGCCGGACCGTCCCGTGGAAGGGGTCCGGTTTGATGATATCCGGATTACCTTCCCCGTGTTGGACGATGCGACGCCTTTCCGGAATGCGCAGTCGACCGGATTTATTCCGGGCGACTATGCGGAGGCGCGTTCTGCGAACGCGGTGTTCGTCCTGCAGCATGCGCGGGATGTGGTGGTGGACGGGTTGCGTGTGCGTTGGCCGGTGTTTCCGGTGGGCAAGTGGGATCTGTTCGAGTCCCCGCACCGGTTGATGTCATCCTTCTGGAAGGGCAATGAGGCGGCGATTCGACAGGGGGCGCACCGGGCGCGCTATTCGGTGGTGTGGGCCAAGGATGCGGAAGGGGTCGTGCGGGGCCGGCATTTGTGCGCGAGCGAGGCGGGGCATCCCGTGGTCATGGTGGATAAGAACTCCGAAATCAACATGCTGGATTCTTGAAAAGCGCTGTCAGTCTATTCTGCTGCCGCTAGAGTGCAAGACGCGGGCATGATGCTGTGCTATCGTCTCGCGCTCACTTGATCTGGAAAGGAAGATAACCGCGATGAAGCCGAGAGAGATTGTTTTGGCTCAGATTTAGCACCGGGAAACCGGGGTTATTCCGTACACACTGCCCATGGATGCGTCGGTGGGCGAGAAGCTCGACGCGTACTACGGCGGACCGGATTGGCGGAAACGGATGACGTCGTTCATTGTGGGCGTGAATGCCGTGGATACGGATCCCAAGCAGGTGATTGATGACACGTATGTCCGGGACGGATACGGCGGGATCTGGTGTCAGGACATGCGGCCGTGGCATTTGGAGAAGCCGCCGCTGGCGGAGCCGACTTCGAGGGGTATGTGTTTCCGAAGGCCGAATCGTTTTTCCGTCCGGACTGGAAGGAGAAGGCCAGGGCGACCTGTGCAGCATCCAGGGACAGTTTCCTGATCGGGCATCTGGGGTGGGGGTTGTTCGAACGGAGTTGGAACCTGCGGGGATTCGAGAACATCCTGATGGATGCGATTGCGGAACCGGACTTCTTTGAAGAGGTGCTGGACCGGCTGATGAACCTGTATCTGGAGTCCGTCGAATACACGGCGGACCTGCCGATTGACGGCATCCTGTTCGGGGATGACTGGGGCGATTAGCGCGGGGTGATCCTGGGGCCGGACCGGTGGCGTCAATTTCTGAAACCGCGGTGGGCGAAGATCTATGAGACGGTCCACCGGCACGGCAAGATTGTGATGAGTCATTCCCGCGGGTCTGTGGTGGAGATCATTCCGGATCTGATTGAGATCGGCTTGGATGTTCTGGAGAGTTGCCAGCCGGAGGCCGCGGGGATGGATCCCTATGAATTGAAGAGGAAGTTTGGGGGCCAGATCACGTTCTGGGGATGTTTGGGCAGTCAGAGTACGATTCCGATGGGGGCCCCGGAAAGCATCCGGGCCGAGGTGGCGCGGCTCAAGCGGGAGATGGGGAAAGGCGGGGGGTATATTCTGGCGCCGGCGAAGCCGCTGCAACCCGAGACCCCGGTTGAAAACGCGGTGGCGCTGGTGGAGTCGTTTTGAAGCGGGAATAACGAACGGGGAACACCGGATGAAATCAATGAGAACAATTGTGCTTGTGGGGTTGGCCTGGGTGGCGGGAGGGGCCATGGCGGATCTGCAACGGGTGCCTCAGCCGGTGGATCACAATGATTTCCGGATCATGTATTGGGGGCGGTGGGCACCGGTGGGGAAACTCGCGGAACTGGCCACGAAGAACGGCACCAATGTGTGGGCCAACGATTTGCCTTCACTGACACCGCCGGATTCCGCCGCGGGATATGCCCCGGAAACGCGCCAAAGCGATCGGATCGGCAGTGCCTGCGTGATTGTCTTCAAGGGGCCGAGTGTCAGGTGGATTGGCGGCAAGGGGCCGGACCACGGGCGTGCGGACGTGTATTTGGACGGTGAGCGGGTTGAGACCGTGGATACATACGCCGTTCAGGCGGTGGCCGGGCAAGTGTTGTTCAGTCGGGACGGGATGGATCCGGGAAAAGAGCGGCGGTTGAAAGTGGTTATCGGCAAAGACCGCAATCCCAAGTCGACCGGACGCATGCAAAGGATCGAGGCTTTTGAAGTCAGCGAGATTGTGGATTACCCCAGCCGCATGAAGAACGCCGCCATGAAGGAATTGGAGTCCATTGTGGCCGGCAAGAAGGATTACTTGAAACCTGAGCAGTGGAAACCCGTGGCCTATGCCGCCCAGGCGCCGGTGACGGGGGTAACGCTCGATGGCGGGCCGTTCCGGGTTGCGTTCGACCGTAATATCGCCTGTCTGAACGAATGGTTTGAAAAGAAGAACCGGTATCGCAGGGAAACCGATCCGAAGACCGGCAAGGAACGGCCGCTGCCGGGGTTCGGGTGGGAGGGCAACCTGCCCGCTTCCAGCGAGGGGCGTATGCTGGGGGGGGGCGGGGAACACGCTGCGTTGGGAGGAGCGGGCGGATATGCGTGCGATTGTGGACGCGATTGTGGGGATTGTGAAGGGGCGCCAGCGTCCCGACGGGTACTGCATGCCGTTTCCCGAGGACCACATGATGCCGAACAATCTGGCCTGGTGGGATGAACGGCGGAATTATGACCGGGTGTATTTGACCCGTGGCATGATCGCGGCGGACCTGGCGGGGAACAAGGATGCGTTACCCGTCATGCGCAAGTTCTATGATTGGATGAATGTCTCGCCGGCCTGCCCGTTGTTGATGAAGGGGATCTATTTTGGCGGATCGGCCCACAATAGTTGCAACGGGCATGAGGGGAGTCTGTTGATGTATGCCTCAAGGGTGGGGAAGCCGGAAGATCTGGTGACTGCTGAACGGTATTTCATTCAGGACTACCTGATTGAGGAGGCCAGGAAGAGCGAGTCCCTGAGTCTGGGTCATTATCCGTTTCATATCCCGCACAGTTATGTGTTGTTGGCCTATGCGGCCTGGTTGGATCATTACCGGCTGACGGGGGCGCCCAAGTACCTGGAGGCCGCGTTAGGTGCGTGGAAGCTTGTGTATGACGATTTTCTTCACATTGGCGGGTCGCTGGCCATCTGCGAAGCCCACCGGGGATCATTTCCGCCGGGGTCGTACTATCTGAACCATCCTGATGCGGCCCGTGAACAGGACAGAGGCAAGGCGCATACTGGGGAGACCCGCGGCAGTGTGTTCTGGACTGAGATCAACCATAAGTTGCTGCAGTTCTTTCCGGGCGAAGTCAAGTATGCCGACGAGATCGAGCGGTCAATCCTGAATGTGGTGTTGGCGGCCCAGGATGAGAAGGGGCGGTTCCGTTACCACAATCAACTCGTCGACAGGAAGACGAAAGGCACCTTTGATAACACCTGTTGCGAGGTCATGGGCCAGGCGTTCATCGGGCGGCTGCCGCAGGATATCTACTCGGTTGCGGAGGACGGGGTGTATGTGAATCTGTTTGTGCCGTCGTCCGTGACGTGGAGAGGCCTGACGTTGAAGCAGGAGACGGCGTTTCCCGCGGGGGGGAAGGTGGACATCCGGGTAATGGGGGGAAATTCAGCAGCCAGAAGGCAGGATTCAGAAGTCAGAGTCCAGAATCCAGAATCCGGAATCCAGAATGGGGTGGCGTCTGAACCCCGAACCCCGAACCCCGAACTCTGGGTCCGTTCCCATGAAGTTACGACTGCGCATACCGGGTTGGGTGGCCGGCGACTCCGCCGGGAGCGGGGCCGGCGTACAGGTCAGTGTCAACGGCAAGGTCGCGGCGACCGGCAAACCGGGACGTTATGTGACACTCGACCGGTCATGGAAGGCGGGCGATACGATTTCGTTTGAGTTGCCGCTGACGTTCAGGACCGTGCTTTATACGGGGATGGATGAGGATGCCGGTCATAATCGCCATGCGTTACTCTACGGGCCGGTGTTGATGGCGTTGATGGGGGCGGAGGATCTGGATATCCGGGCGTCGGACTTGCCGGGACGGTTGAAGGCGATTGCCGGCAAACCGTTACAGTTTGCCGTCGAAGGACGGGAGGGTGTTCATTATCAGCCGTATTGGGTGATTGAGCAGGAGCCGTTCTCCTGTTTCCCCACCCTGCGGTAATCGAGAAACAAAGGAGACGACATGGAGGCGATGAAGACATCGGCGGATACGGGGTGGTTTGAACATGACCGGTTTGGCATGTTCATTCATTGGGGACTTTACGCATTGGCGGCGCAACACGAATGGTGGATGCAGAGCGCGCGGATGACCAATGCGGAGTACGAGCGAAAATACTTTCAGCGTTTTGATCCCGACTTGTACAACCCGGAGTTATGGGCGGACGTGGCGGCGAAGGCCGGCGGCACGCTTGCCCGGGCGGTGATGGCGGCACGCGGGGCCGATGCGGTGATTTTTTGTGGCGGATTGAGCCACTTGGATGACACCGAGGGTGGGGACCGGTTTGATCTCCGGCTGCCGAGCCGACAGGATGATCTGATCGAGGCGTTGGCGGAGGCGAATCCGAACCTTGTGGTGGTACTGTTGGGGGCTGGTTGCGTGGAAATGCCGTGGTTGGATCGTGTGAAGGCGGTGGTTCAGGCGTGGTATCCGGGACAGGAGGGCGGGCATGCCATTGCGGATGTGTTATGCGGTGACGTTTGTCCCAGTGGCCGCCTGCCGGTCTCGTGGCCGCGTTGTCTGGCGGATACGCCCGTGGCCCGGTATGGCGATTATGCGGCCGGGCAGGAGACCTATCGCGAAGGGTTGATGGTGGGGTACCGGCATTACGACACGAATGCGGTTGAGCCCCTCTTTCCTTTTGGCTACGGATTATCCTATACGCAGTTCGCGTGGAGTGACATGGGGGTTGAGAAGGCGAGCGGTCCCGAGGGCGATCTGATGCGGGTACATTGCACGGTTCGCAATACGGGCAGGCGTGCCGGTGCCGAGGTGGTGCAGTGTTACATCGCGGCTTGCGGGAGTGCCGTGCCGCGGCCCGTGAAGGAACTCAAGGCCTTCCAGAAGGTCTTTCTGAAACCCGGAGAATCCGCCCGCGTCACGATGGATCTCGACCGCAGGGCGTTTTCGTACTGGGCGCCTAGCGGAGGTTGGGTGATGGAGTCGGGGCGATACCGGATTCTGCTGGCCGCGTCGGCGGCCGATGTCAGGGTGGAGCAGGAGTGGGTGATGGGGTGAGTCGAATGACAGAGGCAGCCCGAGTGCACCAGGTCAAGGGGGCCAAAACTAGGCCAAAACTAGGCGAAGCGGTGTCTTGTGCGCAGTACCGGGGTGTGCTAGCCTGTTATCCCTTTTGCGGGAAGGAGACTTATGCAGATACAGCGGCACATGGCGACCCTCGGTGAAGATCAATTTGATGAGTGGTTTCTGGCGGGACTTTCCGCCGAGGCGATACCGGTGGACGACATGATGGCGGCGCTGGGCGAGCTGCGGCGGGCGGGGAAGGCGGCGCAGGCAGACAGTTGGGCGGAACTGTTTGAGGAATCGGTGGTTGAGCGCGGGGATGCCCGGTCACTGGTCCTTGTATTGAAGTTCAGGGCGCACTCGCGCGAGGCTGATCCGGCGTTCCGGCAACTTGCGGAGAAGCGCCTGAACTGGATCTACCGGAATGACCCGTTGAGGAAGAAGTTTGTCGCGAACGCCGGTTTCGGGAAGAGCGTGGCGTTGATGGAATGTTTCCGGCGCTTTGAAACCCTGATGAACCTCGGTGAAGGGGGCATGGTGATGGACAAGACCTGGGGGATTGGCCGGGTCAAGGCGGTGGATGGTTTCTATGAGCGGGTGGCGATTGATTTTGTGCGGAAACACGGGCATGAGTTGAGTATGGCGTATGCGGCCGAGGCGCTGCAGTTTGTGGGGGAGGATCATCTCCAGGCCCGGCACTTTCAGGATCCGGCGGGGTTGCAGGCGCTGGTGGCGTCCAACCCGGCGGAAGTCGTCAAGACTACGTTGCGCAGTTACGGGCCGTTGCCCGTGCCGATACTGCAGGAAATCCTGACGAACGGGATTGTGAAGCCGGAGAACTGGAAGGGGTTCTGGGACGCGGCCCGCAAGGCGTTGAAGGAGGATCCCCTGGTGGTAATCCCGCCCAAGCGGAATGATCCGGTGTCGCTGCTGGACCGGGAAGTGACGTATGACGCCCGGTGGTTTGAGGGATTGGCCAAAGAGCGCACGTGCGAGGGGGTGTTGGGGCGGTTGGAGGAACTGCAATCCAACCTGAGTGTGGAGGATGTGGATAGTTCGGGGCGGCAGACGATTGGCGACCGGCTTTCGTTCCTGTTGCGCGGGTTTGGCGACACGGATCTGTCGGTCCGGGTCCAGGTGGCGATGGCGGCCTGTCAATGGAAGGTTCCCGAGGAGTCGGTCAGTTGGACGAATGAAATCAATGAACTGCTGGAGCCCGAGACGTTGCTGGCGGCATCGACGCAACTCAGCGGGCGGAAGTTGGAGCAGTTTCTGGGGATGGTGGCCGAGTATGATGC
>CAZHRU010000048.1:0-20606 GCA_964535015.1 uncultured Verrucomicrobiota bacterium
TTATGTGGTAGAAGTGCCCGGGCTCGAACCGGGGACCCGCTGATTAAGAGTCAGCTGCTCTACCAACTGAGCTACACTTCCGCGATATAACCGGGCCGGAACCGACCCGGCAAAATGGAGCGAGCGAAGGGATTCGAACCCTCGACAATCACCTTGGCAAGGTGACACTCTACCAACTGAGTTACGCTCGCGTAAAAAACGGGGCACAATCTAGCATGTCTCGCCGGGGATACAACTTTTTTTTCGCCGGACCCTGGATGCCGTGCCGGTCAGGCGATTCCGGCGGCGGCCTGCGCCTTGAGGCGTTCTTTGATCATATCAATCGTGGCGCGTGTGATGATTTCCAGCGGGACCTTTCCGGTGTTCCAGACGGCGTCGTACAGGAGGGGGTCCTCGATGTCGCGATGGAAGAAGAGTTTGACCAGTTTACGCCGGTCGGCGTCCTGCTTGTCGACAGCCTCGGTAGCCGCGTCCTTGCTCAGTTTGAAGCGTTTCATCATCCAGACGACCCGGCTTGATTTTGGCGCCACGAGCCGGATGTGAACGCCCTGGGGCAGATCGGCGGTGACCATGGAGGAGCAACGACCCACGATAATGACCTTCCCGATGGTTGCCAGCATACGCACGACCTTAAAGGAGGTCTTGTACGAGAGGTACTGTTTGGATTGTCCGGAAAAGAGGCCGTCGATGAATTCGTGGAACTCCGACTGGTATTTTTCCGAGACCAGATCTTCCATGGAGCCCTGCAACATTGGATCCTTGGCGACGACTTCGCAAAGGTCCTTGTCGAACACATGCCAGCCCTCAAAAATATCGGTTCCCTTGAATTTCAGGAATTCGCTGAGGATTACATAGGATAGCAGGTGTCCGCCGGCGCCCGCTTGACGGGAGATGGTGACGAAAGGGAATCCGTATTCCGGAAGATCCTCGAAACTGCGTCGTTCGGCCAGGAATTGATGGACTATCTTTAAGTGGTTCATGCTGTGATACCCCTGAGACACACTCATTCCGTCTCTACTTTCTAGGCTACTGGAATGGCGGATGGGGTGTCAATTAGGAAAAGGGAAACGGCATGAAAAGTGAAATCATGATGCGACAGGCGGGGCGGTTTTTGCTATGGTGCCGCCCCATGGATGCATTAGAAACTGTTGATCAGGCCGGTTATCCCGAGGTGGCGGATATCGAGACTTCGTCGGATGCCTATGCCACGCGGTTTGCCGGTGCGGCGGGACAATGGATGCTGGAGGTCCAGGAGCGATTGACGTTGGCGATGCTGGCGGACAGGCCGGGGGTGTCCATTCTGGATGTCGGAGGCGGGCATGGCCAATTGGCCGTGCCGTTGAGCCGTGATGGTTATAAGGTGACCGTCTTGGGCAGTGCGGAGAGTTGCAGGAAGCGGGTGGCGGGGGTGGTTGAAGCGGGACGCTGCACTTTTCTGACGGGGAATGTGATTAATCTTCCGTTTCCGGACCGGGCATTCGATGTGGTCATTTGCTTCCGGTTGTTGACGCATTGCACGGCGTGGCCGGTCCTGATCAAGGAGTTGTGCCGCGTGGCGAGGCAGGCGGTCATCGTGGACTATCCGACCAGTCAGGGATTAAATGCTATTGCGCCGGCGCTGTTCGGGGCGAAGAAGAAACTGGAGGGGAACACGCGGCATTGGCGTCTATTCCGGCACCGGGAGGTCCAGGATGAGTTTACGAAACAGGGGTATGTTGAGGCGCGGCGTTCGGCGCAGTTCTTCTTGCCCATGGTGTTGCACCGGGTCTTGCGCAGTCGAAAGGCCTCGGCTGGGTTAGAGGGGTTGTGCCGGGGCCTGGGGCTGACTGGGCGGTGGGGGTCGCCGGTGATTGTGGAGTGGAGGAGGGGGTAGGGGGGAGGGGGAATGGTTGATGGTCCATGGTTAATGGGGAATGGGAATCGGGGGCAGGAAGAGACATTGAACAGGATGGTCGTATAGGTTTGTTTTGGGGAGGGATTTATGTGTGGAATCGTTGGGTTTACCTGGAAGGATGAGAAATTGGTTAGACGGATGGCGGACACTATCCGGCATCGGGGTCCCGACCAGGAGGGGTTATTTTGCGATGATCAGGTTTCGCTGGGGCACCGGCGGCTGAGCATTATCGACTTGAGTGATCATGGTCGCCAGCCCATGGCCAATGAGGACGGCACGGTGCGTCTGGTATTCAATGGCGAGATTTACAACTTCCAGGAACTGCGCGATGACCTGATCAAGCGCGGGCATACGTTTGCCAGCCGGTCCGATACCGAAGTCATTATTCATGCCTACGAGGAATATGGCACGGAGGCGGTCCACAAATTGCGGGGGATGTTCGCGTTTGCGTTGTGGGACAGCAAGTGCCGGCGGCTTTGGCTGACGCGGGACCGGATCGGGATCAAGCCTCTGTATTACTATCAGAATGGCGAGAAACTGGTGTTTGGCTCGGAAATCAAGGCCATTCTGGAGGACCGGTCCATTCCGCGCGAGGTCAACCATCAGGCGTTGTACGACTATCTCGGGTTCGAATTTGTGCCGGCGCCGGAGACCATGTTCCGGAACATTCAGAAACTGCCGGCAGGGCACCAGTTGCTGTGGCAGGATGGCCGGATCGAGGTCAAGCCCTACTGGGATCTGAGCATGGCGCCGCGGCCCGACGTGAGTTTTGACGAGGCGGTCGAGGCGTTGCGGTACCATCTGGATTCCTGCGTCAAGAGTCACCTGATTAGCGATGTGCCATTAGGGGTCTTTCTGTCCGGCGGACTGGATTCCAGCGCATTGGTGGCGATGATGCGGCGGCACATTACGGGTCCGTTGCGGACGTTCACGATCGGGTACGAGGACAAATCGTTCAGTGAAGTGGAGTATGCGAAGATCGTGGCCGATGCCTTTGACACGGAGCATCATGTCCTGATGATTGACGACATGAAGGCGGAGTATGTCGAACAGGCCCTATGGCATCTGGATGAGCCGATGACGGATCTTTCGACGGTGCCGCTGATGCTGGTCTGCAAGAAGGCGCGTGAACACATCACGGTCTGTCTGAGCGGCGAGGGTGGGGATGAGAGTTTCGCCGGGTATGACCGGTTCAAGGCCAGCCGGTTGAACCAGTACTTCAGTTTTATTCCGGCGCCGGTGCGGCGTTATGTCATTGGCCCGCTTGTGGGCGCGTTGCCGGATCAGCCCCAGAAGAAGGGGGCGGTCAACATGCTCAAGCGGTTTGTGGAGGGGGCGAATCTGCCGAAGGAAGGGGAGCATCTGCGCTGGCAATATTTCTCGGGGATGGAGCAGGATCTGAAACTCTTTTCGAAGGGGTTTCGCGACAAGGCGGTGTTTGACCGGTTCCGGTTGATCCGCGACCACATGGCCCGGTGCAACGCGACGGACCGGGTTAACCGGGAGGTGTATCTGGACATGCGCTTCATGATGACCGACAGCGTGCTGATGAAGGTGGATAAGATGAGCATGGCCAGTTCCCTGGAGATCCGGGTGCCGCTGATTGATCACGTCTTTGTGGAGTACATGGGCGGGTTGCCGGGCGACTGGAAGTTGCGGAAGATGGTGACCAAGTACGTCTTCCGGGCGGCCTTGAAGGGGATTCTGCCCGACACGATCGTCAATCGCGGGAAACAAGGGTACAGTTTGCCGGTGAAACATTTGTTGCGTGGGCAACTCAAGGACTACATGGTTGGATTACTGAATGAGTCGCCGGTGATCCGTGAGAATATGAATCGTGACCATGTCAACATGCTGATTGCCGAGCATCTGGCGCTGAAGCAAAACCACAATCATGTTCTCTGGGCGCTGATGAACGTGGCCATCTGGCATAACAAGTTCATGAAAGGGTGAACGTGGATGGATCAAGCAACCCATAACAAAATCGTCTCTTTCATCTGGGGTATCGCCGATGATGTCCTGCGCGATCTCTTCAAACGGGGTAAGTATCCGGACGTCATTCTTCCCATGTGCGTCATCCGTCGCATGGATGCCGTGCTTGAACCCACCAAACAGGCGGTGTTGGATACCCGGAAGATGCTCGACAAGAGTGGCATCACCGAACAACGCGCCGCCCTTTGTGGTTCCGCTGGTCAGGCCTTCTATAACACCTCGCGTTTCACGCTACGCGACCTAAAATCCCGCGCCAGCCAACAACAACTCCTTGCCGATTTCGAGGACTACCTGAATGGATTCTCGCCCAATGTGCAGGACATCCTGGAGAACTTCAAATTTCGCAACCAACTTTCCACCCTCTCCAAGGCCGACGCACTGGGTACTCTGATCAATAAGTTTCTCGATCCCGAGATTGATCTGTCGCCTGCCGGCATCGACAACCACGCGATGGGCACCATTTTCGAGGAATTGGTCCGCAAATTCAATGAGGAGAACAATGAGGAAGCGGGCGAACATTGGACGCCGCGCGATGCCGTACGCCTCATGGCAAACCTCGTGTTCCTGCCCGTCGAGGCAAAACTCAAGTCGGGTTTATACCTTATCTACGATTGCGCCTGCGGCACCGGTGGCATGCTCACCGTGGCGGATGAAACACTCACCAGCATTGCGGCGAAACGTAAGCAACAGATCACAACTCATCTCTACGGACAGGAGATCAGTCCGGAAACCTATGCCGTCTGCAAGGCGGATATGTTGCTGAAAGGCGAGGGGGATGGCGCCGACCACATCGTCGGTGGTGCGGAACACTCCACGCTCACGCATGATGCCTTCCCGGCGCAGGAGTTCGACTTCATGCTCGCCAACCCGCCCTATGGCAAGAGTTGGAAAAAGGATCTCGAAGCGATGGGCGGCAAGGACGGCATGCGCGACCCGCGCTTCAAAGTCATGCACGCGGGCGAGGAAATGTCGCTCGTCACCCGCTCCAGTGATGGCCAGATGCTCTTCCTCGCCAACATGGCGTCGAAGATGAACGCCAAGTCGGCCCTGGGCAGCCGCATCGCCGAGGTCCACAACGGCAGTTCCCTGTTCACGGGTGATGCCGGCCAGGGAGAAAGTAACATCCGCCGCTGGCTCATTGAGAATGACTGGCTTGAAGCCATCGTCGCCCTGCCGCTCAATCTTTTTTACAACACCGGCATTGCCACCTACATCTGGGTCCTGTCGAACAAGAAACAGGCGCAACGCAAAGGCCAGGTCCAACTCATTGACGCCACCCAGTGGTTCAAACCACTGCGTAAGAATCTGGGTAAGAAGAACTGTGAACTTGCTCCCGGGGACATTGACCGTATCAGTCGTACCTTCCTCGACTTCAAAGAGACGCCTGAGTCCAAAATCTTTTCCAACGCCGCCTTCGGCTACTGGAAGGTCATCGTCGAACGCCCATTGCGTTTGCATAGTCAATTGACACTCAAATCCATCGAAACACTACGCTTTGCCTCCGGCGACGAGGATATCCGATCGGTGCTCTATGAGGAATTCGGCGACACCCTCTTTACCAAGTTTTCCAAGATCGCCCCTGCACTGGAAAAGCGCCTTGAGGAATGGGGCGCTGATGCGGATGAGGGTGATGACGAGGAAGGCGGCACGAAGAAAGGCCTACCCGAAAAGAAGAAAAAGAAACTGCTCGACCCCAAAACTTGGGAGCGCGATGGCCGCCTCGTGGAAGCGGCCACGGCGTTACGCACGGCACTGGGCGACAAACTCTTCGAAGACCACAACCTTTTCCGCGTTCGTGTTGATGACGCCATTGAGAAGAAGGGTCTCAAGATTTCCGCCGCCGACCTGAAACTCATCCTGAAAGCCGTAAGTTGGCGCGTCGAGACGGCGCCACCGGTCATTGCCAAAGTCCACAAACCCGGGAAAACCAAGGCCGACCCGTTGCGGGGCCTCTACGCGGTGTCGGTGGAAGGCAAACCCGCCATTGTCGAATACGAGCCCGATTCCGACTTGCGCGATACCGAACAGATTTCTTTCCTTGAAGCCCCGCCGGCCGGCAATCCCGGGGGACTGCCTTCGGAAATCTCGACAAAGGAGGGCATCGAAACCTTCATCCGCCGCGAGGTCCTGCCTTATACGCCGGATGCGTG
Source organism: uncultured Verrucomicrobiota bacterium (assembly GCA_964535015.1). Lineage (GTDB taxonomy): Bacteria > Verrucomicrobiota > Kiritimatiellia > CAIKKV01 > CAITUY01 > CAZDUS01. Next base: position 6,037 of record CAZHRU010000048.1, read on the forward strand.
GATCAAGGAGGACGCCACCCGGATCGGCTACGAAGTCAGTTTTACCCGCCATTTTTACAAACCGCAACCGCTGCGCACATTGGAAGAGATCAGTGCCGACATCGTTGCCGTGGAGAAAGAGGCGGAAGGACTCTTGGATGGGTTGTTGAAGAAAGGGTCTATGTGAAAGCAACCGAAGCGAAACTCCTGAGTTTCCTGCAAAAGTCATCCCAGTTCATTATCCCGATCTACCAGCGGACATACTCGTGGACCGAGAAACAGTGCCGCCAACTCTGGGACGACATCCTTCGTGCCGGTTCGAGTGACGCCATTAGTGTCCATTTCATCGGATCCATTGTATATGTCGAACAGGGGTTGTCGCAGGTCACACACCAGGCACCGCTACTCGTTATCGATGGCCAGCAACGCCTGACCACCGTGTCTCTGCTCATCGAGGCCTTGGCCCGTGCGCTGAATGATAGTGAACCTGTCGACGGTTTTTCTGCCGCCAAACTGCGCCACTATTATCTGAGTAATCCGCTGGAAAGCGGCGATCGCTATTTCAAACTGCTGCTCTCACAGACCGACAACGCATCACTCAAGGCTGTTATCAAAAACACCGAGCCACCCCAGAATTGTTCGCTCAGGGTTGCCCAGAGTTTTCAACTTTTCACCGACTTACTTGCCGAACAGAGCGGCTCCCTTATTCCCATTTGTCGCGGTCTTGCCAAACTGGTCGTCGTGGACATCGCGCTAAGCCGTGACCAGGATAACCCGCAACTCATTTTCGAGAGCATGAACTCAACTGGCAAGGAACTGAGCCAGGCTGACCTCGTTCGTAACTTCATCCTTATGGGGCTGGAACCCACGCTCCAGACACGTCTCTACGAGGAATACTGGCGGCCGATGGAGTTGGATTTTGGGCAGGAGGCCTACGGCACTCATTTTGACGGATTCATGCGCCACTACCTCACGGTCAAGACCGGTGAGATTCCTCGCGAAAGGGATGTTTACGAAGCTTTCAAAGACTACACCCGCACCGCGCCAGTGATGCAGGCTGGCATCGAGGCGCTGGTCAAGGACATCCGTGCCTTTTCCCGTTACTTCTGCGCCATGGCGCTCGGCACCGAACAGGATGCCACTCTCAAACTTGCGTTCCATGACCTCCGGGAACTGAAGGTCGATGTTGCTTACCCGTTCCTGCTGGAACTCTATAACGATTATTCTGTCAAACGGATCACCGCAATGGATTTTGTCACCGCCGTGCGCCTAGTCGAAGCGTATGTCTTCCGCCGCGCCATCTGCGAAATACCCACCAACTCGATGAATAAGACCTTCGGCACTTTTGGTAAGACGCTGAAGAAGGATCGCTATATTGAAAGCATCAAGGCGCATTTTCTACTGTTGCCATCGTACCGCCGTTTCCCCAGCGACGATGAGTTCCGACGGGACCTGCAAACACGCGACCTATACCACTTCAGGAGCCGTAGTTATTGGTTGCGCCGGCTGGAGAACCATGGCCGCAAGGAGCGCGTGGCAGTGGACGAGTACACGATCGAGCACATTCTGCCGCAGAACCCTGCCCTTTCGGACGTCTGGAAACAGGATCTTGGCCCGGAGTGGGAGCGCGTACAACAACAATGGTTGCACACTATCGGCAATCTGACTCTCACCGGCTACAACGCCGAATACAGCGACCGTGTGTTTGCCGAGAAACGGGATATGGTCGGCGGTTTCAAGCAAAGCCCACTCAAACTCAACGCGGGGCTCGGGCAACTTGCGGTGTGGGACGAAACGGCTATTCAGCAACGTGCTGGACTGCTCGCCGATCAGGCGCTCGCGGTGTGGACTGCACCCAAACTCGAGGCTGAGACCTTGGCACTCTACCAACCGACGAAGGGGGAGGCGGTAGTTGGTTACACTATTGCCGACCACCCGTACTTAGTTTCAGGTAGCGAAATGTATGGGAATGCTGTGCGCGATTGTTTTGGGGCGTTCCGCAAGGAAGTGCTTGCCCTCGACCCGTGCGTGACTGAGGAGTTCCTGAAATTATATGTGGCCTACAAGGCTGAGACAAACTTCGTGGATGTGGTGCCGCAAGCCAAACGACTGCGTCTGACCCTCAACATGCCTTTCCCTGACCTCAATGATCCGAAAGGGCTCTGCAAAGATGTTACGGGCCTTGGCCGCTGGGGAAATGGCGACGTTGAGGTTTGTCTCAGTTCACTAGATGAGTTGCCCTACATCATGGGTCTCGTGCGCCAGTCCTACGAGCGCCAGATGGGCGATGGTGGGCAGGCATGATCGCTGACCTCAAGCCCTATCCAGAATACAAGGAGTCGGGTCTGCCGTGGCTGGGGCGGGTTCCGGGGCATTGGGGAGTCAAGCGTGCAAAATCGATTTTTCAATGTATTGATGAACGGTCGAAGACAGGGAAAGAAGAACTATTAACCGTTTCATCCGCTCGCGGGGTTGTTCCCCGTAAGACGGCCAATGTCACAATGTTCAAGGCCGAGTCTTATCTTGGTTACAAACTCTGTTGGCCGGGAGACTTGGTTATCAACAGTCTCTGGGCATGGGCAGGAGGACTGGGCGTCTCTCGTCATCACGGTATCATCAGTTCGGCTTATGGGGTATATCGCATCAGAAAAGATGCGGCTATGACACCGGATTTTGTGAACGCTGTGGTTCGCTCTCTACCGTTCAACTGGGAACTTAAAGTGCGGTCAAAGGGTGTTTGGATTTCCCGATTACAAATAACTGACATTTCTTTTTTGGATGCACCGATCCACATTCCCCCTCCCGCCGAACAGGCGGCGATAGTGCGGTTTCTGGACTGGGCGAATGGTCGGCTGGAGCGGGCGATCCGGGCGAAGCGGAAGGTCATCGCACTCCTCACGGAGCAGAAACAGGCCATCATCCACCGCGCCGTTACCCGAGGTCTCGACCCCAACGTCCCCCTAAAACCATCCGGCATCCCCTGGCTCGGGGATATCCCGCAGCATTGGGAGGTGTTGCCCGCAAAACGCTGCGCCACTGTTATTTCCAAAGGCACAACGCCATCCACGGAGGGAAGAGAATTCCTTGAGACAGGGCCGATTCGCTTTATCAAAGCAGAGAACGTTTCAGGCGGTGTCATTGTTGATAGACCAAAAATTTTCATCGATCAAGAAACCCATGACCTTCTGCGTCGTTCCAAATTGCAAGAGAATGATGTCCTATTCGTCATCGCGGGGGCTACCTTGGGGAAAGTGGCGATAGTACGTTTAGAGCATCTGCCGGCGAACACAAATCAGGCTGTTGCATTTATTCGACCGAACCGGCGCATTTTGCCTGAGTTTCTTGCTGTATGGCTTCAGTCTGGTCGCATCAAGGAACAGATATGGTTAAATGCTGTTCAATCGGCACAACCTAATCTTTCAATGGGTTCGCTCGGGAAATTTCCCGTACCCCTTCCTCCCGTCAATGAGCAAAAGCATGTAGTGCAACAACTCGAAGCCGAGATTTCTAGGCCAAACACCGCCATCTCCCGCCTAGAGCGCGAAATCGAACTCCTCCGCGAATACCGCACTCGTCTTGTTGCCGATGTCGTCACCGGGAAACTGGATGTGCGTGAGGCCGCCGCCAAACTGCCCAGTGAAACTACGGCAGAGGATGATTTGAAGGCATTGGATGAGATTGACGAGCCGGATGAGCAGGTAGAAATTGCTGAACAGGGTTGAGGTCGATTTGGAAACACAATGCACAAAACTCAGGCGTGCAAAAAACACGCGAACCTTATACTCTGCCAGCCATGAATGTTGTTGATCAAATCCTGAACAAACTGGCCGAACTCATCCAGCAGGGACGGTTTGTTGACCTGGAAACGGAAGGCCTTGAAATCAAGCCTGTTCCGGCTGATGGTGGGGATTGGAAGGAAAGATACAAAAGCATCAATGCTTTCCTGAATACGCGTGGCGGTATTGTAATCCTCGGTGTGAAGGAGGAAAGTGTTGGCTCGGCGCGCCGGTACGTATTGAGCGGTTGGAGAGAACACGCGGAACCCAACCTAAAGGAGATCCCCAGACTTTTCACCGACCGGAAGGGTGCCGTGCAGGATTTATCTGACTGTTTCCCTCCTATGGAGTTACGCGACCTGGCCGGAGGACGCGTGGCCGTTCTCTACGTGGATGAGCTGGCATCTGACCGGCGGTTCGTCTTTTACAAAGGCGAAGCCTACAAACGCATTCTTACCGGCGATCATCGCATCAACGCCGCTGCCATCGATGCGCAGGAAGAGTTCAAAGAGGAGGCGGTCCATGCACGCGAGTTGCAACCTGTTGAGGGGTTGACACCCGCCGATCTTGATCTGGATAAACTCAACGAATATATCACGCACCTCAATCGGCCCGTGAAGGTCGAAACCATCAAGGCGGACCTTGCGGCGGCGCAACCGTTCCTGGAGCGAAAATGTTTTATCAAGAACGGCAAGGTGACCACATTGGGAGCCTTGGTTTGCGGTCGCCATCCCGGAGACACGCTAGGCTTTCGCAGCCAGGTGCACGGCTATGTTGACGTGCCGCAGCAAATCGCGGCTGACAAACAGGATCTAGTGGATAATATTCTGCCACTGATGGAGGGAAGTCTCGCCTACATTCTGCGGAACATCCAGGTTGGTGTCAGCGCGGAACACGGCGGTACAAGTCGGTACCAATATCCGGAGGAGCTACTTCGCGAGACCGTGAACAATGCGCTTGCTCACCGGGATTACTCCGTGAACAAGCAGGCCATCATCGCCATCAAGCCAGGCGTCCATATCGCGCTTCGCAATCCTGGTTCCTTCCGGCGGCATTTACTGTTGGAGGCCCCGGAGGATTCCATCCCCATCCGACGCATTATTCCCGAGGCCAAACCGCGCAATCCGAAACTTGCGGATGTTCTTCGTGTCTATCGGAAATGGGAAGGACGAGGTATCGGGATGGCTACGTTGGTCAATCTGTGTCTCGCGAATGCCATTGACCTGCCTTACTACCGCTTTTTCACCGAGGAGGTTTGCCTGCATCTTTGCGCCGGAAAATTGCTCGACGAACGCATGGAACGTTTATTCCAGTCCTTTGACGGTTACATCGAAAAAAGCCTGAACGGGAGCGAACTCAGTGAGGAACAAAAGTTGGTGTTGGCCTATGTGATCAAGTCGGAGTGGGCAAACGCCCGGCAGGAATACACCATTCTGTTGACGCCGGATAATAATCACTACAAGTCACTTCTGAGTCTTGAGCGTGCCGAACTCATCAAACGCCACGCGGCAAGCACCAGCACATACCCCGTGTATGTTGCCGATCGTGTTCTGTTGGGTTGCGGTTACATTCCGGAACTACGAAAATTGTTTGGACCAGGATTTGACTCACTCGACCCACTGTCAAAACGGGTCCTGGGAATCGTATACCGGTTCAATCATTTCAGCAAAACCCGCGCGGTCAGCGCCAAACAGACAAGTTTCGCACTGTGGCATGAAGACAACGGCGCAGGGGAAGACATCAAGGCCTTCGATACGTTTTATCGAAAAGTGCGTTATTCGTTCAACCGTTTGGAAAAATCCGGTTTTCTAGGAAAAGCGGAGACGACCCGCGGGTATCTCCTGCGTTCAGACTACCGGAACACGCACATCCTCTAATATGAAGTGCAGGGAGTCGGCGATACTTAACCAGAATGACGACGACTGACATCAGCGAAAAGGGCCTCGAAACGCTGATCATGCGCCACATGACCGGGACGGACGGGTTTGACGTTGTCAAACCGGGTGTTAAAACCCTGCCGCCTGCGCCGTTCAGCGGCACAGGTTACTGTGTGGGCAGACCCAAGGATTATGACCGTACGCATGCACTCGACGTGGTGCAACTATTCACCTTCCTGCAATCCACCCAACCCGAAGCCACCAAAAAACTGGGCGTGGCCGATTATTCGGATTCCAAGGATATCAACCGCATCAAGTTTCTCGCCCGTCTTTCGGCGGAGATCGGCAAGCGTGGTGCTATTGACGTATTGCGCAAGGGGATCGAACACCATCCAGTCGGACACTTTGATCTCTTTTACGGTACGCCGTCAGAGGGCAACGCCAAGGCGGTGGCGCTCCACGCCAAGAACCGTTTCGCGATGACGCGCCAACTTGCCTACAGTGCTGATGAGACGCGCCGCGCTCTTGACCTGTGCCTATTCATCAACGGTCTGCCCATCGCCACCTTTGAACTGAAAAACAGTCTCACCAAACAAACGGTGGAGGATGCGGTGGAGCAGTACCGTCGCGACCGCGACCCGCGCGAGAAACTCTTCGAATTCGGGCGATGTGTGGTGCATTTTGCGGTGGACGACAGCGAGGTACGCATGTGTACTGCGCTCAAGGGCAAGGCCTCATGGTTCCTGCCCTTCAACAAGGGTTACAACGACGGCGCGGGAAACCCGCCTAACCCGGATGGCCTCAAAACCGACTACCTGTGGAAAGAGATACTCACCCCGGCGGGGTTGACCGATATCCTTGAAAATTACGCCCAGATTATCGAGACCAAAACCCAGAAAACCAACAGAAAGAAGCCCAGTCAGGTCTTTCCGCGTTACCACCAACTTGGCGTGGTGCGCAAGGTCTTGGCCGATGTGCGAGCCAACGATGCAGGCAAACGTTACCTGGTCCAGCACTCGGCGGGCAGTGGCAAGTCAAACTCCATCGCCTGGCTTGCTCATCAACTCATTGGTGTCAAGAGTTCCGGCAGGGGTGTGTTTGACTCAGTGATTGTCGTCACCGACCGGCGCCTCCTTGATGACCAGATTCAACGGACCATCAAGCAGTTCATGCAGGTAGGCGCGACGGTGGGGCATGCCGACCATTCGGGCGACCTGCGCAAGTTTATCGAAGAGGGCAAGAAGATCATCGTCTCAACCGTCCAGAAATTCCCCTTCATTCTCGATGAAATCGCCACAGAAGGCGAAAAAACCTTTGCCATCATTATTGACGAGGCGCATTCGAGCCAAGGCGGCAAAACCTCGGCGGCGATGAGCACCGCACTCGGAAACGCAACGGTCGACGAGGACTCGGAACCTGATCCGGAAGACACTGTGAACGAAGCGCTGGAGAAACGCATGGCGTCGCGCAAGATGCTGAAAAACGCCAGTTATTTTGCCTTTACTGCCACTCCAAAGAACAAGACGCTGGAACTGTTTGGCGAAGCACTCCCGCCCGATGCCGAGGGCAAGATCAAACACAAGCCCTTCCATAGTTACACGATGAAACAGGCGGTGGAGGAACGTTTTATTCTTGATGTGCTCAAAAACTATACGCCGGTCAGTACTTACATCAATCTGGTCAAGAAGATCGAAGCCGACCCGGAATTCGATACCAAAAAAGCGAACAAGAAACTCCGGAAATATGTCGAAAGCCATGACCATGCGATTCGCCTCAAGGCGGAGATCATGGTGGATCACTTTCACAATCAGGTGTTAGCGGCCAATAAGATTGGAGGCCAGGCCCGGGCGATGGTGGTGACGAGTGGTATTGAACGCGCCATCCAGTACTTTCACGCCTTCAAGACGTATCTTGCGGAGCGAAAGAGCCCGTACCAAGCCATTGTCGCTTTTTCGGGCGAACCCGAATATGGCGGCGTCAAAGTCACCGAGTCGTCGCTCAATGGGTTTTCGAGCGGCGATATTGCCGAAAAGATTCAGACCGACCCGTATCGTTTCCTGATTTGTGCCGACAAGTTCCAGACTGGTTATGACGAACCGCTCCTGCACACGATGTACGTGGATAAACCACTTGCCGGCATTAAGGCGGTGCAGACCCTCTCGCGCCTCAACCGTGCGCACCCGCAGAAACATGACTGCTTCGTTCTGGATTTCCAGAACAACAGCAAGACCATCACTTTCGCGTTCCAGGATTACTATCGCACGACCCTGCTTGCGGAGGAGACCGATCCCGACAAACTCAATGACTTAAAGCGGGTGCTTGATGACGCGCAGGTCTATTCTCAGGAGCAGGTGCAAAAAATTGTCGAGTTATTCATTGGCGGCGCTGAGCGTGACAAACTCGATCCGATCCTTGATGTTTGCAAACAGGTCTATGAGGATAAACTGGACGAGGATCAACAGATTGACTTCAAGGGCAAGGCCAAGACGTTTTGCCGCACCTACGACTTCCTTGGTTCGATCATGCCGCACACAATGATTGTGTGGGAACGTCTTTCCATTCTGTTAAACCTACTCATCCCGAAACTACCAGCGCCGAAAGAGAAAGACCTGGCAAAAGGCATTCTCGAAGCGATCGACATGGATAGTTATCGCGTTGAAAAGAGAAAGGCTATGGAAATTGTGCTCAGGGACAAGGATGCCGAGATTGAACCGGTCCCGACGGATGGTGGTGGCCACAAGCAAGAACCGGAACTTGACCGTCTGAGCAACATCATCAAGGCATTCAATGAGCAATTTGGAACCCTGTTCACCGATTCCGATCGCGTTGTCAAACGCATTCGCGCCGACATTGCGCCCAAAGTTGCCGCCGACAAAGCCTACCAGAATGCCAAGGAGAACACGCCGCACACCGCGCGCATGGCGCACGATCAGGCATTAGGCAAGATCATGCAACTCTTGCTAAAAGACGACACACAGGTCTACAAGCAATTCGTGGAAAACGAATCCTTCCGCCGTTTCATCGGCGACATGGTGTATGAAATAACAAATCGGGATCAGGAAAAATGTGCATAATGGGGTTGTTGGATCGGGATTGAAAGAGAGGCGTTGATGTCTGATGATTCAAAGACGGTTGAAGCCGAACTTGTAAGTAATGAGCGGGGGCCCAAGCCCTCGGAAGACAAGACGGTTATTCCGGCCCGGTATGTCTATCCGGATATGTTACCCCTGCTTCCGCTGTTAAGTCGTCCGCTTTTCCCGCGGATGATGGTGCCCCTGAGTATTGATGACGGGGCGCTCAAGGAAATGCTGGCTACGACCGTGAAGTCCTCGACCAAGTTTGTCGGGTTGGTGTTGGCCAGGGAGGTGCCGGGCACCGAGGAGCGGCAGATTCCCCGCAAGGGGGAGGAACTCCACAAGGTGGGCGTCATCGCCGAGATCATCCAGGTGTCGCAGGCGGGGGCCGACGGGGCCATTCAGGTTATGCTGGGTGTTCTCGAGCGGTTCCGGATTCTCGATGTTGTTTCGGAAACCCCCTACATCACCGTCCGGGTCCACTATGTAATTGAGACGGAGATGGCCGACAACGACGAGTTGAAGGCCTATTCCCTGTCGATCGTCACGGCGATGAAGGATTTGCTGCAACTCAATCCCCTGTTCAAGGAGGAGTTGAACCTGTTCCTGAACCGGTCCAACATCCGTGAGCCGGGCCGCCTGGCGGATTTTGCGGCGGCGATGACGACGGCCAGCGGCAAGGACTTGCAGGATGTCCTGGAGGCCTTCAGCATCCGGGCCCGTATTGAGAAGGTGCTGTTGCTGTTGAAGCGGGAGATCGATATTTCCCGGTTGCAGGCCAAGATCAGCAAGCAGATTGAGGACAAGGTCTCCAAACAGCAGCGGGATTTCTTTCTGCGTGAGCAACTCAAGGCGATCAAGAAGGAGCTCGGACTGGTCAAGGAGGGCAAGGAGACGGAACTGGATGAGTTCAAGGAGCGGCTCAGCAAGTTAACGTTGCCTCCGGAGACCAAAGAGCGTCTTGACGAGGAGATGAACAAACTGGGCATCATGGAACCGCACTCGCCCGAGTTTGCCGTAAGCCGCAATTATGTGGACTGGTTGACGTCGTTGCCCTGGGGTGTGTTCAGCAAGGACAGTTATGACATCAAGAAGGCGTCGGCCCTGCTCAACACCGACCATTACGGGCTGGAGGATGTCAAGGATCGCATCCTGGAGTTCCTCTCGGTAGGGATTCTGAAAGGGAACATTTCGGGGTCCATCATTTGTTTTGTGGGGCCGCCGGGGGTGGGTAAGACGTCCATTGGCCAGTCCATTGCGCGGAGTGTGGGGCGGAAGTTCTACCGATTCTCGTTGGGCGGGATGCGGGACGAGGCGGAGATCAAGGGGCACCGGCGCACGTATATCGGCGCCATGCCGGGGAAGTTCCTGCAGGCGATCAAGGTCTGCAAGACGCAAAACCCGGTGATCATGCTTGATGAGGTGGACAAGATCGGGGCCAGTTACCATGGCGATCCGGCGTCGGCGTTGTTGGAGGTGCTGGATCCGGAGCAGAACAGGGATTTTCTCGATCACTATCTGGATGTGCGGTTTGATCTGTCCAACGTCATGTTCATCTGCACGGCCAACCAGACGGATACGATTCCGGCGCCGTTGCTGGACCGGATGGAGGTCATCAAGTTGGCGGGTTACATCCTGGAGGAGAAGGTTCAGATTGCGAGACGATTCCTGATCCCCAAGCAGATGAAGGAGCACGGGATTGAGGCGCGCCGACTGGGGATAACCGATGCGGCGCTCAAGCAGATCGTTGACGGTTATGCCCGGGAGCCCGGGGTGCGCGGGTTGGAGAACCAGATCAAGAAGATCTGCCGCAAGGCGGCGAAGCGGATGGTGGAGGGCAAGGCCGACCGGGTATCGGTGGGGATCAAGAACATCCATGCGTTCCTGGGCAAGCGGTTGTACTCGGACAGTGATCCCTTCAGGAAGCCGCGGACCGGGGTGGTGATGGGGTTGGCGTGGACCAGTCTGGGCGGGTCCACGTTGTATGTGGAGGCCACGCGGGTCGAGTCGAAGAGTCCGGGGTTCAAGCAGACGGGGCAGTTGGGAAGCGTGATGGTGGAGTCTTCGGAGATTGCCTACACGTATGTGCGGGCGTTCCTGAACGACGATCCCAAGGCCAGGGAATTCTTTGAGAAGCACTTTGTGCATTTGCATGTGCCGGCGGGGGCGACGCCCAAGGACGGGCCGTCGGCGGGGATCACGATGGCCACGGCGCTGTATTCGCTGGCGCGGAACAAGCCGGTTCGGGCGCATTACGCCATGACGGGCGAACTTTCGCTGACCGGGTTTGTGTTGCCCATTGGCGGATTGAAGGAGAAAACCATTGCGGCCAAGCGGGCCAAGGTGGTGGACTTGATCTTCCCGAAAGAGAACGAGAAGGACTTCCAGGAGTTGCCGGCGCATATCCGGAAGGGGTTGCGGCCGCACTTTGTGCAGACCTTCCAGGATGTGGTGGATTTGTGTTTTGCGCCCAGGAAGCGGTAGTCGGAGGGGTTACTTATTTCCGGGGAGGAGATGGGTCTTCTGGCGTCTACCCTGGATGAGTGCTTTTGCGGGGGTGGGCAGGTATTTCCAGATCAGGCTCTTGATGGAGAAATCTTCAGGAAGACGTCGTTTCCATGGTGTCATGGACCGGTAACGCCAGTACAGGTGCTTATAGGGGTGTTCGTTCAGGTAGTGCCACGGTTTCGAGGCGCCGGTGAAATGAATGATTGCCGGATGTGCCAGGGTTTCGGCCATCTCGGAGGCGTCGCATTCATTGGCTTTACCCGCCAAGATTTCGCCAAAGACATTGTATCGGGGGTGGATCCGACGCCATGCGTTTGCAAAGAGGATATTTACGACATCCTGATCATGGGCCGGTAGCATGCCGCTCCTGGCAACGGCCAGTTGGATGGCTTTACGAGCAATGCCTTCCCGGCGCCAGCGTTTAAGGTTCACCAGAAGGACGCCGGCGTTGAAATAGCGCGTGCCCGGCGGCAGGTTCAGTCGCAGGCGGCGCCGTTCAAATTTGTGTCCATACCAGTGATCCGCCGCACCCACGTAGCACTCTATGCAACCCTGCACGCCAGTTGATGGCGCATCGAAATCCAGCCCGATCAGTTCGGTAAGGCGGTCGAGGACGATGCAATCTGTATCCATATAGAGAATCCGGTCGAGTGAGGACGGCAGGACTTCATCCATGAGGAGGCGGAGGTATACCGCGTGGGTAAAGTGCTCGGAGAATTTCAAGTCCTTGAATCGTTGGCTGTCCACCTGACAAAACGCCACCGGAACCTGGTAGCGGGTTTTGGCGAAGGAAGCCAGTCGGTGCTGGTTGTCGGGGGTGATGTCGTCGTGAATAACAAAGACGGAGTCTATGATTCCGTGATTGTTATCGAGCAGAGAGGTGATGGCGGTCGCCAAATGCGGCATATAGTTCTGAGCGCAGGCAAGCACGGCCGCGCAAGTGGCAGGAGTTGTTTCCGAATCGGCGACCCGGGGCCGTGCCCCTGCGGGTGGGGTCTGATGGCGGGCGTCAGGTGTGGAATTCATGGCCTGATCCATAGCATAGGGGTTTAGATGGGGCAAGGCGAAGTGAAGGGGCTGTCCGTTGGGGCGCCTGAGTTTTGGCGAGCCCCGTGACCTTGTGTCACGGGTGAAGAAAGTTGTGGTGATGGGCAGGTTCGCCGCGAACGTTCAACGTTTGCCTCCACCGTGACAAGCCCGGTGGAGGCTGTCGTCTGTTGCCCGCGCTTGATTCATGGGGGACAGATCAATATGATGGCCTCCTTTTCAAGTTGGCGCCGCGGCGCCGTATGATATGGAGGATACCGATGAAAAAAGTGCTGATACCGACCAAGTTGGACAAGATTGCCGCTGACCTTCTCAAGGCGAACGGGAACTACGAGGTGGTCCAGGACGACGGTGGCGATGCGGCGGCGCTTTGCGCCAAGCATCCCGATGCCTATGCCCTGATTGTCCGCAGCGAAGCGGTCACCTCCCAGATCATCGAGATGCTGCCGAAGTTGAAGACGGTGATTCGTGCCGGAGCGGGATACAACACGATTGACACGAAACATGCCCGGAAGAAGGGGGTTGATGTGATGAACACCCCCGGGGCCAATTCCAATGGGGTGGCAGAGGAAGTGGTGGCGTTGATGTTGGCGGACGCGAGGCATCTGATCAAGGCGGATGCCTCCTGCCGCGCCGGTGAGTGGGAGAAGAAGGCGTTCATGGGTCGGGAGGTGGCGGGGAAGACCGTGGGCATCGTGGGGTTGGGGAATATCGGGCGTCTGCTGGCCAAGCGGTTGTCGGGGTTCGAGTGCAAACTGCTGGGGTATGACCCGATGGTGTCCGCGGAGCGGGCTTCGGAAGCGGACGTGGAATTGACCGATCTGGAGACGCTTTTTGCCAAGTCGGACTACGTGAGCCTGCATATTCCCGAGACGGCGGAAACCAAGAAACTGGTCGGGGTCAAGTTGCTGGGGCTTATGAAGAAGGGGGCGACGATCATCAACTGTGCCCGGGCCGGGGTTCTGGATGAGGAGGCGTTCCGCAAGATCAAGGCGGAGAAGGGGCTACGGTTGCTCAACGATGTGTATCCCAAGGATGAACCGGGGTCCAAGACGGTGGCGGACATTGCCGACATCATGGTGCCGCATCTGGGGGCGAGCACCAAGGAAGCCAATGCGAATGCCGCCCGCCGGTCGGCGGAGCAGTTGATCGAGTACGATGAAAAGGGGGTGACGTCCTACATTGTTAACCGGGATGTTCCGGAGGGGTTGGATGAGACGTACTGTGTGCTGGCCAATACGCTGGGTCGGGTGTGCCGGCTGGTGCTGGGCAGGGAGGCCAACCTGAAGGAAATCGAGATGAGTTGTTACGGGACGCTCAAGCCCTACAGCGACTGGTTGTTGGTGCCGGCGGTGGCGGCGTTGTGGAAGGACTACGATCGTTCGCTGGATGCCAAGGCGGCGGTCAAGTACCTGCAGGGTCGCGGGATCACCTATACCAACCGGCAGACCGACGAACACAAGGGGTTTGCCAATTCCATCACGCTGGACCTGGTTGGCAATGTGGATGCGACGACGATGAAACAGGCCAGTGTGCGCGGTACGGTGACCGAGGGGACGGTGATGATTTCGCGCATCAATGATTTTGACAAGTTGTACTTTGAGCCGACGGGTCATGTGGTGTGCTTCCAGTACAAGGATCGTCCGGGGGTGGTGGGGCATGTGGGGGCGGCGTTGGGTGAGGCCCGTCTGAACATTGAGGATGTCCGTCATTCCCACCACATTCCCAGCGACCAGTCGTTGGCGATTTTCAGGGTGAATCAGCCGGTGGATGAGGCGTTGCTGGCGAGTATTGCCGCGCAGATCGGGGCCTCGGTGGCCTTTGCCGCCTCGTTCTGAACCGGGGGAGAGGGAGGCGCGGGGGGACTCATGGGGAGAAAGGGTTTATGAAGATCTTTGTCGCCGACCATGAGATGGATGTCGAGAATGGGTTGGGTTTGATGGCGTTGAAGGCCGGGATCAAGCCGGATGCCGACGTGGTGGTTTACAACGGGGCGCCGGTGGCGGCGGACCGGGAGTTGAGGGAGGGGGACCGGGTGGTGTTCATCCGACGCGGGGAGGTGCCGTCGGCTGATGAACTGGAAGGGTTGATGGTGTCGCGGCACACGCCGGGGGTTCACGCGAAAGTGAAGGCGGCCACGGTGGGGATTGCCGGGTTGGGCGGGTTGGGGTCGGCCATTGCGGTGGCGCTGGCCCGGACCGGGGTGGGTTGCCTGGTGCTGGCGGATTTCGATGTGGTGGAACCCTCCAATTTGAACCGCCAGCAGTACTTTGTGGATCAGATCGGGATGTACAAGACGGAGGCGCTGG